>JAGVUP010000169.1 GCA_019136215.1 Chloroflexota bacterium
CCTCGCCTGCATCTTCACCCAGCAAAACAGCGCCGGTCTGGCGTATGTGGACGTTTCCACCGGCGAGTTTTCCGCCACCGAACTGACCGATCAGGACGTTTTCGTGCAGCTCAGGGCAGAGCTCAAGCGCCTTTCTCCCGCCGAAGTGCTTGTTTCCGACGCGGTAACCCTCCCGGACGACATTCAAGGCAGCCAGACGGTCATCCCCAACTGGTATTTTGAACCCGGGCGTTCGCAGGAACTCATCAAGAGCCGTTTCAAGGTCAGCAGCCTGGATGGATTGGGGCTGAAGTCCATGCCCCTTACGGTACGGGCAATTGGCGCTCTGCTGAAATACCTCCAGGAGACCCAAAAAGGACTCTCCGAGGTGCAGTTCAGCTTCAGCACCTACAGCCTGAACGACTTCATGGTTTTGGACGCGGAAACCCGCCGCAATCTGGAGCTGACCGAAACCCTGCGCGATAACAAGCCTGAAGGCTCGCTTTTGGGCGTGCTCGACCGCACCAAAACCCCAATGGGCAAGCGCCTGCTGCGTGCTTGGGTCAAAAAACCCCTGCTCGACCTTGATCAGATCAACGCCCGTCTTGACGCGGTCGCGTTCTTTTACGAAAACGGCGTCTTGCGGCAAAACCTGGAGCCTCTGCTGGCAGAACTGCACGACATTGAACGCATCGTCGGACGGCTGCAAAACAATAGCGCCCGCCCGGGGGATCTCGTGGCGCTACGCGAAGACCTGCGCGCGATCCCGCGCCTCAAGGCATTGCTGCCTGCCAGCTCGCCAGCTCTCCAGCCCCTGCTTGACGAAATCAGGAGTTTTGAGAGCCAGCTTGACCTGCTCGAACGCGCCATCACGGAAGACCCGCCAGCCACAACCGCAAATATTGGCATCATCCAGCCCGGGTTTTCCCAGGAGCTCGACGATATTCTCTCCAGCTCCAAACACGCCCGCGAGTGGATCGCCGGGCTCGAAGCCGCCGAACGTCAGCGCACCGGCATCAAGACCCTCAAGGTTGGCTTCAACAAAGTCTTCGGCTATTACATCGAGATTTCCCGCGGAATGGCTGACCAGGCGCCCGAAGATTACATCCGCAAGCAGACGCTGGTCAATAATGAACGCTTCATTACCCCTGAATTAAAAGAATACGAGTCGCTCGTGCTCAACGCTGAAACGCAGATCCACGAAGTGGAATTGCGGGTCTACAAGCAAATTTGCGCTCAACTTGCATCCGCCTCCGCAGAACTCACGCAAACCGCCCGCGCCATCGCCAGCCTGGACTGTCTGCTTTCTTTCGGCAGCGTCGCGGCGCTCAATAAGTACACCCGTCCCCAACTAAGCGCTGAAAAAGGTTTGCGGATCAACGCCGGTCGCCACCCGGTGGTGGAACGCATGCGCAGCGAAACGCGCTATATCCCCAACGACGTTGTTTTTGAAGAAGGGGAAATCGTGCGCCTGATTACTGGTCCGAACATGAGCGGTAAATCGACCTATCTGCGCCAGGTGGTGCTGACCGTGCTGATGGCGCAAATCGGCAGCTTCGTGCCGGCTGAACATGCCGAAATTGGTTTGGTGGACCGGGTTTTTACGCGCATCGGCGCGCAGGACGCCATCCACCAGGGGCAATCGACTTTCATGGTGGAAATGCTCGAGACTGCCAACATTCTCAACAATGCCTCCCCGCGCAGTCTCTTGATCCTGGATGAAATCGGTCGCGGCACCAGTACCTACGATGGCATCTCGATCGCCTGGGCGATCATCGAGCACCTGCACAGCCACCCCAAGCTCAAACCGCTCACGCTTTTCGCCACCCACTACCACGAGTTGACCGAACTGGCAGACCTTTACCCGGGCGTGCGCAACTATAACGTCGCTGTTTCCGAGGCGGATGGCACGGTCGTTTTCCTGCACAAGATCGTTCCCGGTGCGGCTGACAGATCTTACGGTATTCATGTGGCGCAAATGGCGGGGCTGCCGCCCTCGGTCATCACGCGCGCCAACGAGATCCTCAAACAGCTTGAGCAATCCTCAGGCAAAACGCTACCGGCAGCATCCGCCACGCAGGATCAACTGCGCCTCTTCCCTGAGAACAATCCGATGATCGAAGCCTTCAAGAAGCTCGACCTCGAAAGCCTTTCTCCAATTCAGGCGCTCAATTTGCTTTAATGCAGCCACCCGGGCTGACCGTTCAGGAAAGCCTGTCCGCTCATCGGCTTTTTGCCTTCAGGCTGGAGGCAGTCGAAAACGAGAAAACTCTCGCCCGTGCCGACCGCTGGCAGTCCGTTGACCACAAAACGCTCTCCGGGTTCACTGGCAAAACTGTCGTGAACGTGCGCCTCGAGCACCTTCACCCGCTTGCCGTCCAGTATAAAGAAAGTGCCGGGCCAGGGGTGAAAAGCCCTCACTTTGCGGTCCAACTCCACTGCGGACATGGAAAAGTCGAGTTCACCTTCGCCTTTACGGATCATCGGCGCGTAGGTCGAGCTGCTGTTATCCTGTGGGAGCGGCGCGAGCATTCCGCTCAGAAAAGAGGGCAGAATTTCGATCAAAGTTTGCGCCCCGAGGAAAGCCAGTTGGTGC
>JAGVUP010000167.1 GCA_019136215.1 Chloroflexota bacterium
TTCGAATTTGAATCGCAGGGCATGACACACCAGCGCACGCTCAGGCGCCTCACCAACGCGGATAAACTGCCGGTCAAGGTGGAGCGCTGGCGGGTGAACCACACCGAAGTCTCCAGCGCCGCCTGGATCGAAGCCCTGCGCAAGCTCTCAGACGAGAAAGCCAAATCCGTCGAGATCGACCGCAAGCGCGCGCTCCGCCGCGCGGACCTGATCGACGCTTTGCGCGGGAACCTGATGGCAAAAGCGAAATTGAAAAAAGAAATCGAACCATGAGTGTCGGAAAGGAAAGTATTCCATGAAACTGCCTCAATTCCTGATGTTCATTCCATTCCTAAAAAAGTTAACGGTGGATACTTCCGCGGAAGCAATCCATAAGACCTGCAAAATACTCGAAGAAAATGATATCCCCTACCGCATCCAGACTTTGCGATTGCGCGGCACCATTGGAAGTGCGCTGCAGGAAAGCAGTTACATGCGTTTCAATGTAACGCAGGATAAGTGGGGCTCACCGCAGTCAACGTCCTATGCCATTTACGTTCAGCGTGGAGATTACGAAAAAGCCCGGAGCTTAACCGGATCAATCGAAATGTGGTAAGCCATTTTTTTTGGGCGGCATCGCGCCGAAGCCATGCCGCGCGGTAAAGTCGAAAGACCATCCCGTGTTGCGGTTATACTCCGGGTTTTGTTCACCCTGCTTGAAGAGGAGTACCCTCGCTTTGGAACGCAAACGCCCAAAATCGCGCAGGTTCGGCGTGGCTGTGATGACATTCCGAAAAGTCCCCGAATTAATGTAGTAAGTCTCTATCCCCTTTTCCACCCGCAACAATTGCACCATCGGGTTGTGGGTATGCCCACAGACGATGCAGCGCACAGGCGACGCCTCGTCGTAAATGCAGGCTTCTTTGAGAATATGCTTCGATATGTCGCCAATTGTCGACTGTCGTGAAACCGGCGTGAGAATGGTCCTGAAAAACCAAAAAGGCAAACCTCCCCGCCACAAGCGTATCTTCAGGAAAGCCAACAGGCTGGCAGCCGAAAATCCCTTTAGACCGCCGAATTCTACGATCAGCCTGCCAATTTCCGGGATGAAAGACAGCTCATCGAGCATGCGGACAAACACAGGCTCGATCAAACGCCAGACTTCCTGCATTGAAAGCCCGGGCGTGGAAAACAGGAAATTGATCAGCGCGTTAGTCGGGCGTACGTTGTCAAAATCAATCAGCCGCTGGAACATTGCGGAGAGGTCCGCATCTTCAATGATGCGATCCTCATGATAAGTTTCCTTGAAAATAATGGGCAGCTTCGCGGCAATCTCAGTGGTAACGATATCCCCGAAGCAGGGTCGATCATAATAGCTTTTTCCAATGATTGTTGGAATTTCGGACCATTGGCTCAGGTCTTCCCCGAAGTTTGCCGGATCGTATTCATGCCCGTGGCGAACCAGTAAACGGGTTTTACCATTGGTTGGAAGTAAGAATTGGTTGTCAAAGGGCAAATCGGAATCCTCTATTCCCAACAGGCTGCGGGTGAGGGTTCTCACGCGCTGGCTGGAGTTTAGCAGCCGGTCGTGGTTGCCGGGGATGAAGTGTATCCGAACCGGACGATGAAATTGACGCATCAGATTTTGAAAAATTTCCAGCGTAACCGATACGCGTGAATCTGCGGAGATGGCTCTCAGGATCTCAAGGATACGCCCTTCCAACGCGCTGCCTTCGGTGACGTCATCATTGTGTGCGTAAGGGCGCAGCTCGTCCTTCCGCCACAGCGCAGAGCGGGTGACTTCAAAAATATCCCCAGCCAAGACCAGGTCGATGTCTTTGATGTTGTCATTGCGGATGAATTCGCTGATTTCGTTGAAAAAGGCGCGATACACTTCGGGCGGAAGATTGTGATTGTAATGGTGATCGCCAATCGAGAGCGAATTGCTGTCCGCCAGGTGCAAATCCGACATTACAATGATCACGTCATTTCTCCCGCCCCATTGTATTACATCCCCCACTTGGCAAGGAATAATTTAATCTGATATTAAAGAACATTAACCTGGTAGGCGCCCGCTTCCCGTGTGCCAACCAACAGCACGCCCGCGTCCAGCGGGTCAAACGCCAGAGCCTGTACAGTCCATTCAAAGCTATGCGCAGTCCATAAGCTATGCGCAGTCCATATCTGACCACAGTCCTTACTCACCCAAACCATGTTTTGGTTACCCACAGCCCAAGCGCAGTTTTCAGCTCGGGACCTTGCGATCGTCATTCCGCGCGGATCGAGGTTCTTAACCTCTTCAGGCAACGCGATCGCAGCCAAATCCGCCACATAAGCTTCCAGCGCAGGTACTTCAAGTCGGTTCAGGCTCTCAGCGGTCAGATGATAGCCACCGCAGGCTCCCTCTTCGCCGCAGGCGATGACCATCGTTCCGAGTCCGGGCAGGGAGAAAACCCTTTCGATGGTCTGGTTTTGGAGCCCGACCTGCTGCCATTGCTCCCCACGCACTTCCCACAAGCCAGATCCGGCAGTCCCCACCACCAACGCGCCATTCTGCCATGCCACGCTGCTAGGCTGCACGCGCCCGACCGGTTCCATCCAAAAGGCTTCATCCGGCAGCAGCGCACGTCCTCTGACCCAATTCTCTGCCGCTTCCACCCCCTCAGCGTCGGCTTCCGGAAGGCTGAGATCATTCCACCTCGCGCCGTCCCACAGGCTCAACCAGCCTCTCCCGATGGCATAGAGACGTTCATCCGCGACCGTCAATGAAAGCACGTCCAGGCTGTTCAAGCCCTCGTTCATCGCCTCCCAGTTTTCGCCTCCGCCGCTAATTCTGAAAACCCCTTGCCCGTAGATGCTGCCGGCAAGCGCTTCCGGATCACCGGGCATATCT
>JAGVUP010000039.1 GCA_019136215.1 Chloroflexota bacterium
TGCAATCGCCAGCGGTGGACGCATGCTGGTGCTTTTCACCTCCTACGCTCAACTGCAAAAGACCTCCAAAGCCATCCAGGCGCCGCTTGCCAAACACGACATCATCGTTTTTGAGCAGGGAGAGGGCGCGTCTGCGAGCTCCCTTTTGGACACCTTCAAAGATAGCTCCCGTGCGGTGCTTTTGGGCACGCGCGCCTTTTGGGAAGGCGTGGACGTCCCCGGCGAGGCGCTTTCCGTTCTGGTCATTGCAAAACTCCCCTTCGACGTCCCCAGCGACCCAATTGTTGCCGCCCGTTCGGAAACCTTCGATGATCCCTTCAACGAATACAACCTCCCTGAGGCAATCCTGCGCTTCAGGCAGGGCTTTGGTCGTCTTATCCGCACTCAGACTGACCGGGGAGTGGTGGTCATCCTCGATAAACGCGTGATTAGCAAATCTTACGGCAGATTGTTCATGGAATCGCTCCCCGAATGCACCCTCATTCAGGGCAGCATCGCCAACCTCCCCGAAAAAGCTGCTCGTTGGTTGGGCGATTGAGTCAACCTGCCCAAGGTGAGTTCGCTGCCCGTTTTAACTTGGTTGACGCTCGCCCAAAAACAGTGATAATATCGATTTATGTATCTTAAAGGTAGTAAACTCTCGATGAACAAGAAGCGCCGGCGGGTAAACCCCTGGCTGCTGACCTTTTTGCTCATTTCAATCGGCGTGCTGGTCTACCTTAACATCGTCGTCGTGCCGATGATTGACCCGCCCTTCGTCCCGACCCCTACCCCCACGCGCGACCCGCAATCTTTCATCGACGAAGCCGATGCTCTTGCCGCCGAAGGGAAATACCTCCAGGCAGTTGAGGCTTACCAGGGCGCGATCAACGCCGACCCGCAAAACATCAGCAACTACCTCAAAATCTCGCGTTTGCAGATTTTTACCAACCAATTGGTCCAGTCGATAACAATTCCTCGGAGGCTTTTGCCCTCTCCGGTTGGGCGAAAGGCTTCCAAAAGGAATATCTCGATGGCGAAGCCGACGCCCGGCGTGCCATCGAACTTGACCAAAACAGCGGTCTTGGGCATGCCATCCTCGCCTACATCCTCGCGCTTCGCGTCGAAGCCGGCTTGCAGGAACTCGACACCCTCGACCTTGCCATCGAAGAATCCCGCACCGCCCTGGCGCTTGAGCCCAACCTGCTTGAAGGGCATTGGGCGCGCGGATATGTCCTCGAAATTACCAGCAACTACGAAGAAGCCGTCTCTGAGCTTGACCAGGCTATCGCCATCAACCCCCACATTGCCCGGCTCCACATGGCGCTGGGGCGCAACCTCATCAACACCGGTGAGCTCGACCGCTCGGTATTCGAATTTACCAAAGCCTATTCCCTCAATCCCACCGATCCGACCCCGAACCTCTTCATCTCGCGGGTCTACAGCATGCTGGGCGAGTGGGATAAGGGCATCCAATACGGCAGCCTTGCCCTGCGCGATGACCCCCAGGACCCTAATCTCTATGCCAACCTGGGAACACTCTACTACCGCAAGGGGCAGTACAACCAGGCGCTCACTTTCCTTGAGGTTGCCGTCCGCGGCGGCACTTCCGAAGACGGGCAGGTTGTTGAGGGTATTCCGCTCTCCTACGCCGTTGGCGTCATCGAGCTTTACAGCCGCTATGGGCTGGCTTTGGCGCGCATTAACCGCTGCTCCGATGCGGTTAATGTGGCGAACGCCCTTCTCCAAAACGTTGCCGATAACCCCGACGGCGTCTACAATGCCGGCGAGATCATCAAAATCTGCGAACAAAACCTGCTCACCCCGCCCACTGCCACCCCTGAACCGACCCCTACCGTCGTCACCGGTCCAACCGCCACGCCCGAGCCCTGACCCAGAGGGGGCGCCAGCATGTACATCAACGAACGCAAAGACCTCTTCCGTCATTCGGGCAAGAACTCCAATCCCTACCGCATCATGCTTATCCTGCTGGTTATCGTCGTTCTGCTGGCTTTTCTGCGTGAATACGTCAGCGGTAAAATCTGGCCGCCCTTCGTCCCCACCCCCACGCCCACTCGCAGCGTCAACTCCTTCATTACCGAAGGCGAAACCCACTTTCAGGCAGGCAACCTCCAAAAGGCGATCGAATCTTTCAATAAAGCCCTCATCCTCGAACCCGAAAACACCGCGGTGCGCGTCGAACTCGCCCGCATTCTCACCTACTCCTCGTCCAGCCTCACAACCGACCAGGAACGACGCGACAGTCTCAACGAAGCCCTTGCTGTCATCGACATTGCCAAACAAGACGAACCAAACAACGCCGACGTCCTCGCGATGCGCGCGTTCGTGCTCAGTTGGCTCTCCAACCCAACCCTCTCCGGCGAACTCTCCGAAGACTTCCGCAACCAGGCGGAAGCTGAAGCCCTCGCTGCCATCCAGCTCGACTCTAACAACACCCTCGCCAAAGCCTACTACGCTGAAATCCTCATCGACCAATACAAACTCGCCCAGGCGCAGGATTACATTGCCCAAGCGCGCGAGAACGGCGAAGAGCTCATGGATGTGTGCCGTGTGCAAGCCTATATCTATGAAATTTTCGGCGAATACAACCTCGCCATTGAGTGGTACGAAAAAGCCACCGCGATCACCCCAAACCTGACCTTCCTCTATATCCGCACCGGCGTCCTCTACCGGCATGGGCGCAACTTCGATAAAGCCCTTGAGCTGTTTGCCAAAGCCGTCAGCCTCAATGAGCAGCTCGGCATCAAAGACCCCATCCCCTACATGGCTATCGCCAACACTTACATCCGCAGCGGTGAAGCGATGGCAGCCTCGCGCAATGCCTATCGCGCCCTGGAGATAAACCCCTACAACCCCGACACCTACGGGCAGGTCGGCGTCATCTACCACCGTGCCCGCAACTATGAGGGCGCCATCCTTGCCCTGCGCTGTGCTCTACCACCGTGCCCGCAACTATGAGGGCGCCATCCTTGCCCTGCGCTGTGCCGTGGAGGGCTGCACCGCCGAAGAAACCTGCCTTGCGCGGGAAGAAGAGCCCTGCAGGTCGAAGATTGAAACCAGCGCTCTGCCCCTCTCTGACTCCACGGTCCTTTACTACTACACCTACGGCTCCGTGCTCGCGGGTCTCCACCGCGACGGATTGGACGATTACTGCGAAATAGCCGCGCGCGTCTTCCAGCAAGTCCGGGCGATGTACTCTGCTAATGAAATCATCATGGCGATCGTCGTCCCGAGCGAAAATATCTGCCGCATCAGCCCGGGGGAAACCTACCC
>JAGVUP010000209.1 GCA_019136215.1 Chloroflexota bacterium
TTGCCATCCTGAAAACTGGCAAAATCACGACACCTTATGCTAAACTATTCAAGAACCTGAACAATGCGAACCTTCCTCCTTCTTCCTAAACACGGGAATATGAAACAGATACCTCCCCTGTAAACAGACAATTGCTTGGGAGTTAGAGATTGAAGGATACTTGCTTTGTAAAAAATGTAAGTAACCAGACAAATAGTACCACCTGGCACGATTGGTGTACCATGCAGCGGTATGAAGGCAATGTTTCGAAAAATAACGCTCTTGAGCTTTACTCTTTTAACGTTCGCGGCGCTTATCTCCGGATGTAAGAGGACGATTAAGGACTATAAACCGTGGCGGGTATCCGATTTTTCCTCCGGTACGCTTACTGAACCTCAGAACATTTACGATCTCACGCAAGGACAAACTCCGTCCGCGCCGGAGGATGTGCAAGCTGACAACCCGCAGATGACGCTCACGCTTGCTCCTGCCGGGATGCAGCCCACGCCAAATGTTCCGATGCATATGCCGCCGTTGCGCTTGGAGGAAACCCAATACACGATCCAGAGCGGCGATTCCCTGGCGCGAATCGCTCTTTTGAATCAGGTCTCGGTCAAGCAAATCATCGAGCGGAATGAGATAAAGGATCCCAACCTTATCCAACCGGGAGAGATACTGATCATTCCCCCTGCCAGCGCTAATGAGCAGGGGAGCAGCTTTAAGATCATCCCCGAATCGGAGTTGGTCTACAGCCCCTCCGCGAAGGATTTTGACACGGAGAGCGTGATCGGGCAGTTCAACGGAAAATTGAACCGTTATGAAGAAACTCTCGAAGACGGGAGCCGTCTTACCGGCGCTGAAATCGTACAGCGGGTGGCGGACGAAAACAGCGTGAACCCGCGGATTCTGTTGGCGCTGCTCGAATACCAGAGCGGTTGGGTTCGCGGGGTGGGCAAGGAAGGCGTACCGGCAGATTTCCCGCTTGGCTTGATCAATCCTTACTATGAGGGTTTATATAAGCAGCTTGGTTGGGCAGCCAATGAACTGCTGCGCGGCAGCACGCTTTGGGAGCAGGGCAGCCTGGCGGTTTGGACGCTGGCGGATGGGGACGTGATACGCATCGACGCGACAATCAACCCCGCCACTGCTGGTGTGCAGCATTTCTTCAGCCTGACCAAGGGAAAAGCGGAGTGGAAAACCGCGGTATCCGAGACGGGTCTTTTTGCCACATACGGGCAGATGTTCGGCTATCCGTTCGCTTTTACGATCGAGCCTCTCGTGCCGGAAGATCTGAGCCAACCTGATTTTATCCTGCCGCTTGCGTCAGGCGATACCTGGCTTTTTACATCCGGGCCGCACTGGGGCTATGGCACCGGCAGCATCTGGGCTGCGCTGGATTTCGCCCCGCCAGGGAAAGAGGATGATTACGGCTGCTACGAGAGCGATGCGCCTGTACTCGCAGTGGCAGATGGGCTTGTGGTGCGATCCGGTGACGCGGCAGTTGTGCTGGACCTGGACGGCGACGGGTTCGAGCAAACTGGCTGGACGGTGCATTATTTTCATATTGGGACCCAAGGGCGCGTTCCTCTTGGCACGCAAGTTGCAGCAGGAGACGTAATTGGTTATGCCTCCTGTGAGGGCGGGGTGACCAGCGGCACTCACTTCCATATTGCCAGACGCTACAACGGGGTCTGGATCGGAGCCGCAGGGAGAATCCCCTTTGATCTTGGAGGATGGATCGCCTCAAGTTATGGAACGGTATACGACGGGACACTGACGAAAGATGGAAAGACAGTTGAAGCTTACGATGGCCGTGCCGATTTCAACGAAATCGGAAGCGATTAAGCGGCGCGAGGTTCGCCTTGAGCGGCTCCACCGCCGGCGTCAAAAACGGCTTGCCTTCAGCGCGGCGCTTATGATTGCCGCAGTTGCCGCTTTTCTGTTCTTTTCGACCAAATCCCCGCAGGCTTTTTCCGCTTCTGGCGAATTCAAACTCGCGAACCCGGCTGATCTGCCTCCCGCTCCTGAAGGTCCTGCTCCTTTTGAGGGAGTAAAACTTGGCGTTGTAAGCTCCGGAACGGAAACTGGGGAGCCAGGAGAGCCTGCCGCAATGGCAGCGCAGCTGCAGGAACTCCCTCAGGAAAGCACGGCAGAGCCGGAGGTTCAGGAACCCCGGCAAGTCTTGCAAGCGGTACCCACCCAGGCGCAGGTAATCTCGTACCCTGAAGGCGCGCCGATGCTTTATTACGCCCAAAGCGGGGATAGCCTCGGTGTTCTGGCGGTGCGATTCGGCGTGGAAGTGCAGGATATCAGCTCGAGCGACCCACTGCCATCAGATGGTTTCATCCCTGAAGGGCAACTGCTGCTCATTCCGAACCGGCTTGACGAAACCACATCTCCCCTCAAGTTGATTCCGGATAGCGAAGTAGTCAACAGCCCATCTGCGGTTGGCTTCGACGTGGATGAATTTGTCCGCCAGGCTGGCGGTTACCTTGCCCGGTACGAAGAAGCGGTATACGGCTTCGGAACAATGCGCGGGGCAGATATTATCGAAAAGGTTGCCCTTGAGTTTTCCATCCATCCCAGGCTGCTGCTGGCTCTGCTGGAATACGAGAGCGGTTGGGTGTATGGGGGCCCGCAGACCAATCAGCAGAAAACGTATCCGCTCGGGGTTTCGAACAGCGATACAATCGGTCTCTACAAGCAATTGGAGGCTGCCGCGGGAATAATCGCAAGCGGTTACTACGGTTGGCGCGAAGGAACGGTGGTCGTGTTGGAATTCCCGGACGGAAATGAGGTTCGCCTTTCAGCGGAACTCAATTGCGGCACGGTTGGATTGATGCATTTCTTTTCCAAGCAAGGCAACTTCCCCGAATGGGCGGAGGCTCTCTACGGCGAGAAAGGCTTCGCCTGGACATACCAGAACATGTTTGGGGATCCCTGGCTTCGGGCGGTGGATTTTGAACCATTATTTACGCCAGACGTATTGCAGCCGGAATTGCAACTTCCTTTTGAGAAGGGTGTGACATGGTCGATGACGGTCGGTCCTCATGCCGCCTGGGGAGCCGCGGCTGTGCGAGCGGCGCTGGATTTTGCCCCGCCATCAGCGGAAACTGGCTGCCAAACCAATTGGGCATGGGTGAATGCCGCTGGACCCGGGCTTGTGGTACGCTCTGAGGACGGCGCGGTTGTTGTGGACATGGATGGCGACGGAAATGAACAAACGGGTTGGAATATCATCTATCTGCACATTGCCACGAATAAGCGCGTTCCGGTGGGGACCTGGGTTGAAGCTGGTGATCACATTGGGCATCCTTCCTGCGAGGGCGGTATTTCCACCGGGACCCACCTGCATATCGTCCGGAAATATAACGGCGAATGGGTGCCTGCGGATGGACCGCTCGGCTTTGTGATGAGCGGCTGGAGGGCGAAGGCAGGCTCAGCCTCTCTGAGCGGTTGGCTGGTGAGGAACGACCAGGTGGTCAAAGCCAGCGTGGTTGGCGCCACCAGTTCTCATATTTCCCTGGATGATTAAGCCAGTTTTGGGTTTGTGGTATAGTAGCAAACAGATATTCATCTGTTTTTGACGCATGAAGACTATTAAACATATCCAAGTCCGCTGGCTGAATATTATCGGAATCCTGCTGATTCTTGTCAGTTGCTCCCCGCGTCAGCGACCGACCTATATTATCGCTGAAACAGTCCCAACTGATCCTTCCATCGAACCGACAGCCACTCCATTCGACGCGCGTCCTGTTTATCCTCCTGGCACGCTAGTGGATTATACAGCCCAAAGCGGCGATAACCTGGATTTGCTATCGGTGCGATTTGGGACGTCCCCATCAGAAATTCGGTTTTCCAACCCTGAAATCCCGGAAGGCGTCACCACCCTTCCCCCAGGTTTCCCGATGAAAATGCCGATTTATTATGTGCCTTTTTGGGGTCCCTCCTACCAGATCATTCCAGACGCGGCGTTTGTATATGGACCCGACCTGCTGGATTTCGACCTGCGGGTTTTTCTGGATTCGACTACTGGGTGGTTCAAATATTACGGCGCACTGATTCAAGAAAAATACCGCAATTCCGCGGGCGTCATCCGATACTATGCTGAAAACTACAGTCTGAACCCAAAGCTGCTGCTTGCTTTGGTGGAGTATCAGACGGGTGCGCTCAGCAATCCGAAGCGCGACCGCGCTAAGGAAGAAAGTTTTTTGGGTTTTGAAAACTATCACCGCGGGGTGGAATTGCAAATATCTTATGCAGCGGATCTGCTGAATGATGGTTTTTATCGCTACTTCAATGGGGAGCTGACTTCTTTGGCGCATGAAGATGGCACAATTGAAAATATCGACCCCTGGCAGAATTCAGCGACAGTTGCCTTGCAATATTACTTCTCGCAAATCTATGAGGGGGAGGCGTACAAAAAAGCGATCGGACCTGACGGCTTTGCGAAAACTTTTAGAGAATTATTTGGCGATCCCTGGCAGCGTGACCTGACCGTTTTGCCTGGGTCGCTTACTCAGCCGCAGTACATTTTGCCTTTCCAAAAGGGCACCACATGGTCCTACACTGGCGGTCCGCACACCGGCTGGGGCACGCGCAAACCCTGGGCTGCGATCGACTTCGCTCCGCCTCTCCAGACGCAGGGCTGCGTGGAGACCGAGCAATACGCCCTGGCAATCGCTGACGGCGTTGTAGCGCGGGTCGATGTGGGTACGGTTATGCTCGACCTCGACGGTGACGGCGATGAGCGCACTGGTTGGGTGATCCTTTACCTCCATGTTGCCGAAGAAGGGCGGGTAAAAGTGGGCGATCGTCTCAAACAAGGAGATCGGGTCGGAAGACCTTCCTGTGAGGGCGGCAAAGCCACAGGCACGCATGTGCACCTGGCTCGTAAATACAATGGTCAATGGATTCCCGCAGCCTGGAGCGTTTTGCCTTTCAATCTCGGAGGTTGGGTGCCCGTGCAGGGGGCGGAGGCGTATCAAGGTGAATTGGTGCGGGGAACCCAGAGAGTGCGCGCGAGCACGCTCTCCGATTCTGCCAGCATGATTACAGCGGATAAGTAGAAAAACTAATAGGCGGGAGGATTCTCAAAATACTTCTGCAACAAGGGGTTTAGGTCCGCGCTGCTGTGATTGCGCAGCGCCTTAAAAAAGTCGCTCTCTGAAGCGATTTTGTAGGTGTTTTGCAGCGTGTACTGTTGGAGCGCTGCGAAGAACGCATCGTCCCCTGTCAGATTTCGCAGTTCCTGCATAAATTTCGCACCGTTAAGATAGACCGCGTCGCGATAAGCGCTGTAACCGCCTGGGATGTATATGGTCGCATTTACCCACCCCTCGGGTTTGAATCCATCCACTCGGTTTGACCACCACCACGCCAAGTGTTCCGGGTGATAGCGCTCAAAGTAGAGCGACTCGCAATATGTGGCGATGGTTTCGTCCAGCCAGGGCTCTTTGGCGGGATCATTGCCAACCAGACTGTAAAACCACTGATGCGAGATCTCGTGCGGGACAAGGATAGTCAGGTTGTTGAGCGGGGCGTCGCGATAAAAATCGATCACGCCTTTGCTGATCAGCAGCATGCCGTCGGTTTCCATATTATGCAGGAAGTCTGCTGAAACCAGGCTGAGCGTCTTGCGCGGATAGGGATAAAAAAGCTCCGCGTAGAGGTCCAGCGCGTTTTTGGCGACCTCGATGATCGTCTCACCAGCCTCATGATGCTGCGGGAACACGTAGGTTCGGATACTGACGCCCTTGTGATCTGCTTCGCGCGTGATGAACTGATCGCTGACTGACAGAGAAAAAGACCTTGCCAGCGGCAGGCGGTATTCTAGGTTGCCGTCTTTTTCCACGCCTTCACTGCTGGCAGCGATTATTAGATTTTGGGCGCTGCCGGTCAGGCGAAGGCGCAGAGAAAAATCAGCGGTTTCGCTGCTGAGATACTCACCAACGATCGTGTTGCTCGCGTCCACCACTCTCTCATTTACAAGCCAACCACTGGCGGGATCAAATGGCGGAATGATCGGGAACCAGTCCATGAGGTTGGTCTGCATCTCCGACCAGCCAAAAACCCCAGGGCGCTTGGGCAGGAGCAGGGTGAATATAACTTGAATGGTGGTTGATTCGCCAGGCTGCAGAGCTGGTTCGAGGCTGAGCATTGTGCGGATGCCACTCTCGCGCGACTGCATCACCAGATTGCCGCTGAGGCTCCCCTGCGAATACACCCCGGCAAAGTAGCGCGGTGGGATAAGCAGCAGCAGCTCGTGCATTGGCTGGTCGGTTCGGTTGAAATACGTGATTTTTTGCACGACACTGGCAGTGTGCTGCGCGTAGTCGAGGTTTAGGTCCAGATCGTAGATGGTGCGGTTTTCGGGCTGGGCGGGCAGTTCGAAAGTTGGGGCTTGCGTGGGTGTTTCTGTGGGTCGTATTTCCGTAGGGGTTTCGTGGGAGCCTGTGATCAGCGCGATTGGGGTGGGGAGCTCCGCGGGTGGTGCGGGCTGCTGCGCGCAAGCGGAGAGCAGCAGGGTCAGAGCAACGATGATGGGTAAATGGCGCGCGCGCATACGAAGATTCCTTTTCGCAGTATACCAGTTTTTTATGCTTGTGTTTTGTTGTTTACATGCCAGTCCGGGTATGTTTGATGGATAGACAAAGGGGATCAGAGTAGCTTTCGACGCTTTTACCTTCTCCTGATTAGCAGAGTGAACCAA
Organism: Chloroflexota bacterium; assembly: GCA_019136215.1. GTDB lineage: Bacteria > Chloroflexota > Anaerolineae > Anaerolineales > Anaerolineaceae > Mesolinea. The sequence continues at coordinate 6,692 of JAGVUP010000209.1, forward strand.
CCGAGACTTCTGCCCAGATGGATGAGAAGCGCCAGGATTAATCCTAAAAACCAAGGCGGAGCAGACCACACAATATCGTGAAGGGGAAAACAAAATCAGGCATTAGATTCAACTTGCATCAAGGAATTTCAAAAAGATTGTCACAAATGCAAGTGGGTGGGCTAACGGAGTTGTCATATAATTAAGGTTGCCGCCCGCCATAGTTGTAACCAAAACCGGGTGCCAGGAGGATCCCATGAAAGTCTACATCAGCGCCGATATAGAAGGCATCACTGGAGTCACCCATTGGGACGAGACCGAGCATGGCAAGGAAGGGTACGAAGTCGCCCGGGCGCAGATGACGGCTGAAGTCGCCGCAGCTTGTGAAGGCGCTCTCCAGGCCGGTGCAACCGAGGTCTGGGTCAGAGATGCCCACGGCAGCGCCCGCAACATTATTGCCGTTGGTTTGCCCCGCCAGGTCCGGTTGGTGCGCGGATGGAGCGGGCACCCGTTTCTGATGTTGCAGGAATTGGATACCAGCTTCCAGGCACTGGTATTGATCGGCTACCATTCCCGCATGGGTTCGGGCGCTAATCCCCTCTCGCACACCATGTCCGGTCGCATCACCTGGATCAAGCTCAATGGCGTTGAGGTTTCGGAATTTTCCCTGTGCGCTTACACCGCAGCCCTGGTCAGGGTGCCGCTGGTTTTTGTCTCTGGTGATAAAGGTCTTTGCGAGGAAGCCGTATCGCTCAACGCCCACATCACCACCGTTGCCGTAAAAGAAGGGGTTGGTGATTCCACCATTAACCTTCACCCTGACCTTGCCGTCGAACAAATTCGCTCCCAGGTGGCCCGGGCAGTCGCTAACGCACAGAAGTGTCTGCTGCCCCTGCCCGATCACTTCACAGCGGAAGTCCGCTTCCACCGCCCTGAGCGCGCCTACCGGTCTGGCTTCTTCCCTGGTGCCCGGCAAACCGATCCCACCACCGTCCAATTTGATCATGCTGATTTCTTTGAAGTTTTGCGCTTCCTCCTGTTTGCGGTTTAAGTGTTTGGAGTCTCAATGTGGCTGCTTCAGAAGAAATTTCCCGCCTGATAGAAGAAAGCCGCGCCCTGGAGCGCCGCGGTGAGATAGCTGCCGCGATTCAATGCGCCACGAAAGCCGCCAACCTTGCCCGGGCTCAAGCAGACGCCGAGGGCGAGTCCCGGGCGCTTAACGCCCTGGCCTATGCCCACATCCGTTTAGCCAATTACTCCCAGGCACGCCAGTTCTGCCAGCAGATCCTTGACCTGGCTGGTCCTGAGTCACCCGCCCGGGTGGACGCGTTGTTGAATCTGGGCATCTGTGCCGGTGAAACCGATGATTTCGAGGCTCTTGAAAATTTCACCCGGCGAGCAGTTGATTTGAGCCGTCAGATCGGTTATGACCGCGCCCTTGTACGTGGGTTACATACGCTATCCTGCATGGTCTATATGGAGCGGGGACAGTTTGCTTTGGCGCTTTCCATGGATGAAGAGGCGCTAAAGATCCTCCAAACCCGCGATCAGCCCGATCAGGCCTGGGGACCGCTGTTGACCATGAGCTATGTGCACTGGTTGACGGGGCAAACCGCCATGGCACGCGAAATGCTGACCAAATTGCGGCAGGCGGTCGCGCCTGGATCGCTGGGGGATGGATACTGGCACTATATCCAGGCAAATCTGGAGCTTGAAGCGGGCGATGTGGAATCTGCGCGCGCCCTGTTTGGTCGCACGCTGTCCATTGCTGAAGCCAACGGCATTTCAGAAAATCTATTCATTGCCCGCATGGGTTTCAGCCGTCTGCACCGTACCTTGAATGATTTTTCCACCGCCCTCGCTTGGGCAAATGAGGCGTTGACCATTGTGCAGCGCAGCGGCTACCTGCATTTTCAGGCACAGGCATTGATTGAGCGCAGCCGAGGCGACTGGGGCTTGGGAGACATCGCCTCTGCCGAAGCCGATCTGCGCACAGCCATCGTACTTCTAACTTCCCAACATCTGGACTTTGATCTGGCGATTGCCACCCTGCTGCTGGCAGCCCTGCTAAATCAGCAGAATCATCCCGAAGCCCCCGCCGTCTGGCAGGCGGCAGCGGCTCGTTTGACTCAAGCCGGCTTTGTTTTTTTGGTTGATCGGGAACGTGCACTCACCTTCCCCTTGATTGTCCAGGGATTGAAAAGTCCGGACAAATCCGTTGTTGCCGCCAGCAACAACCTGCTCAAACACCTCCAGCGGGTGCCGCCGCCACCGTTGGAGATCGCCACCTTGGGCGGATGGCACCTGAAGGCAGGCGGGCGTTCACTCGATCCCCGGTCATTGCGCCAGCGCCGCGCCGGGGAATTGCTGGGGCTGCTGCTGATCAGCCCCGGGCGCCGCCTCCTTATTGATCAGATAGTTGACACTTTATGGCCGGAAAAAGAATTTAACGCCGGTCAGTCCCTGCTCCATCAGGCCACTTCCACCCTGCGCCGGGCGTTGGAGCCCGACCTTCCTGAAAAATTTTCATCCCGTTATCTGCGGGTGGATGATGGTAGTATCGCCCTGGTGTTGCCTCCGGACTCCCAGGTGGATTATGAGACTTTTCTGAGACATATCCGTCGGGCTGATTGGGACGCTGCCCTGGCATGCTACCCGGGTGAATTTTTGCCAGAATACCGCTATGCCGACTGGGCTGAAATGCATCGCCGCTGGCTGGCTCAGGATTTTCAACGCGCCTTGCTGGCAAAAGCCCGCACCTGTATGTCTGAAAAACAATTTCAGCCTGCTCTGGATGCCTGTCGGAAACTTCTGGCTGCTGAACCCTGGCAGGAGCAAGCGGCTCTGCTGGGCATGCAGGCTTGCGTTGAGTTGGGGGATAGCGCCGGGGCGCTGCGCCTTTACCGAACTCTGGAGAAGACCCTTCAAACTGATCTGGGGGTGGAACCACAACCTGAATTGCAAACCCTTTATCGTTCCCTGTTAAATCGTTAGTCATTTCCCATTTTTTGTCAGTCTTTTGTCAGTGGCGGTTGTTATAAAGAATTAACAGTCTGTTCCTTGCTGTCCCGCAGACCGGATCGATCAGGTAATTTTGTTCGCTCGGTTTGATTGACGGCAAAAACATTCATTCTTTATAGGAGGCTTGCCATGTTTCAAAATCAAAATTCCCGTCCAGTCCTTTTTCTTACTGTACTCCTGGCGCTGGTCATGTCGTTATGCCTGAACCAGACAACTGTCCGTGCCAGCAGCCTTTCACAGAGTGGATCATCCAACTCACCGACCGAACCGCTGGATGCATCCACCTGGCAAAAGGTCATTGCTCCGGATGGCACTCCAAAAGATGGCTTTGGATATTCTGTCGCCATTTCAGACGATGGCAGCACTGCCGCGGTCGGCACTTACTATACGGAGTTTGGCAGCACCTTTCCAATTGGCCCTGGCGCGGTATACGTTTTCATCAATGATGCCGGCACCTGGGTGCTGCAGCAAAAACTGCCCACCCCGTCCATGCCCGAATCTGACGTATTTGGCTTTTCGGTCGCGCTTTCTGCGGATGGCAGCACGGCGCTGGTTGGCGCCCAGGGCGATTTTGGCCCACCGGAAACTGAGGTTCCCGGAGCCGCTTATATCTTTACCCGCAGTGAGGGTGTTTGGAGCCAGCAGGCTATGCTCACCGCTTCCGATCGCCAAGTGGGCGATCACTTCGGCGTCTCGGTGGCGCTCTCAGACAGCGGCGATACCGCCCTGATTGGCGCCTACGTAGATGATGTCGGCGCAAACACAAACCAAGGCTCAGCCTATGTCTATCAGCGCAGTGGAAGCGTTTGGACCGAACAGGCTCATCTTATCAGCAGCGATGGCGCCACCGAAGATTATTTTGGACGTGCTGTTGCTCTCTCATCGGATGGCAATACAGCATTGATCGGTGCCGATTTTAAA
>JAGVUP010000001.1 GCA_019136215.1 Chloroflexota bacterium
CCAATCTTCGCATCATCGTTGCTGTTGTACGTGCAACAAGCGACCACCGCGCCGATGGTTTCCGTTGCTTCTTTCAGCAAGCTATCTGTTATTTTTAGTTCCTCGTCACGGCGGGCGAGCTCCGATTTCAGTTCACCAATTTCGACCTGCATGAGTAGCATTTCACGGTTAGAGACTGCATAATCAGCCTCTAACGCCTTGCATTTTCGTGTCAGACTTTCAATTTTCATATTGGCGGATGTATCAAATACGTACTCGCTACGTTCCATGAACAGGTTCATTAAGCGGTCTTTGTCTTTGGATAGTTCGGCGTTTTCCTTTTTTAATTCTTCAAATTCTTCTGCTAATTTGCAGAAATCATTCGAGTTATATAATTCCTCGCTCATCAGATCCCCAACCCTTCCTGTGCTTTCCTTTTGCACCAATCCGCATTATGTTTTTCGGCGTTCTCGTAAATCTCGTTGAGAGCGACCCAACGCTTGTTCCCCAAATCTGTTGCTATTTCAAGTTGTGACATCTCGTCGTGTAATTTCTCTTGTAGGCGAGCAATCTCTTTTTCCAGTTGTGCAATTCTGCAATCCCAATGCACTTCTTCACAGCCTTCCCAATGTTCGGTCATTTCTCCTCCAATTCGCGTCTCAACTCATCCCGCGTCATGCCCCCAGGTCGGTTCATCACGTACCACCGCCGGTATTCCTCGAAGGCGTAGGTGAACGCCTTGTCCTTGCCGTACTTGTCGCGGTAGTAGTCCAGCGTGTGCTTCCAGCGGCGCAGGTCTGTGCGGTCGAGGGGTGTCACATCTGCCCCCATTGTTCTGCCATAGCATCGGCAATACCCTGATAAGTTCGGCTTCTCTCCATCCATCTGGTAGGAGATGGTGGAAGTAAATGCGATCTTTGATAACGACCATCAACAATATTTGTAGGTTGTAACTTCGGCAGGTTTTTCAGCCAAAGACAGGTTGCTTTCGATTCACCGCAACCGAATTGCCAGGGTTGAATTATCTGGTCGTATTTCCTAATAAATTGCCTGGCGTATTTATGTTGGATAGGATTTTCTACTGCAATTCGTTGTATGTCCGCGTTTAATAGCGCAAGGAAAAATTTTACACCATCAGCTAAATCACTCCAAAGATTCCGTTTTTCCAACCACATAACGCCTGAATTAGCAAGTCGCGTACAAGGCGGATGTGCAATCATCAAATCCCAACGGTCTCCTATTACATCGAGAACATCACCCCGAATATGATTTCCTGGTGTTTCAGAAGGTAGTAAGTCACAGGAATATGCTTCATGCCCACGACTTGAAAAAGCATCTCTAACTATTCCAGAAAACTCACAGGCAACAAGTACCCGCATCACCACACCTCCTCGACCTTCTCGTCAATCGTGTTCCCCTGCACCACCGCCCGCGCGATCATCGCAATCTCGAAGCGCGTCTTACCTTCCTTGTCAGTCCATTCCCGCACCGGTTCCATCGAGCCGGTCACCGTCACGCGCATCCGCTCCGTGATCTCCGTGTTCAGCTGCTCCGCCAGGTCACCGAACGCGGTACAGCGCACCCACACGCTCGGCTTGTAATTGCCTTCCGCGTCCTTGCCCGTGTATGTGGACAGCGTGAACTTGAACACCGCCGTCTGGTCTGGCGTGTAGCGTAATTCTGGTTTGAACGCGGTTCCTGCTAAATTGATGTTGTTCATGGGGTCTCCTGTTGAATAGCTATCGGTTGACAATTCCCGCGTATTCCTGGTTGTTGCTCATCGGTATATAGTTGTCACCACCCTTGCGCTTCTTCTCCGCTAATACCACCTCACATGCCTTGATGATGCTTTTCGGTGAGGTGATGCGGTACGTGCCTTTCTCGGTGAGTTCCTTGCAGGCGCGCCGTATGATGTTCTCGGTCACCCCCTTCGCTTTGAGTTCTGAAAGTTGCTCTAACCAGGCATCGCGGATCGACTTGACGGCTGGTATCGGTAACTGAGTAATCTCACAGAAAGTGATGATGTCGCTGTCGCCCTGCGGTTCTCCACTACTACTACTCTCACCATCACCATCATCTAACCCTCTACTACTCTTAACATCATCTATACCCGTACGTACACACGGT
>JAGVUP010000126.1 GCA_019136215.1 Chloroflexota bacterium
ATGTATCGTGGGTTTCCCATCTGTGCCTATCGCCTTTCGTTTGCAGGATGGATTAATTAAACCATGAATGTTGGGTCAGTGGAAGGGTTTGGGGCTTGTTTTTCAACGGTCTCCATGAATGTTGGGTCAGTGGAAGGGTTTGGGGCTTGTTTTTCAACGGTCTCGGAGGGAGATAGTTGACAAGTAAACAATATACGAATACAATAAAATCAATCATAAATTATCCAACTTGGCACCGGCCTCAGGGGACCGGCGCAAAGGGATCGCCAGTAAGACAGGGAGCAAATTAGTGGCGATCCTTTTTATTTAACAGATTGGAAGAAAATCACGCTGACCCCATCCCCGCCTTCTTTTTCCCCGCCATTTTCCCAACGATCCACGTATGAGGAATGATTGAGCAGATCGCGGACTGCCTGCCGTACCGCTCCAGTGCCGCGACCGTGGATGATCCTTCCGAAGGGCATGCCGGAAGTAAACCCCTGCTCCAAATACTGTTCCGCGAGATCGAGGGCGTCATCCACCCGCCGCCCGCGCAGGTCGAGTTCGAGCCCGGGCGATTGGACCTCCGGGAGGGCGGTGCTGCCGGCAGGCTTGGGTTCGGGGCGGGCGGGAGCCAGGGCTTCTTCGGGCGGCTGAGATTTGCGTTCGACTTCGTAGGTTTTCGCGCGCACGCGCAGTGCGCCGACCTGCAGTTCGAGGTCCTCACCCGTGATGCTGGTCACGATCCCTTCGGCGCCGAGTTTGCGCACGATCACTTTTTCCCCCACCTTGAGAGGTCCGCTGATCCCTCTGACCTTTGGTTTACGGCGTTTTTTGCGGAATCTTTGTTCCTGCTCTTGTTCCACTTCCTCAAATCGATCCTCGATTTCAGCGAACACAGCCTCCTTTTCAGGCTGGAGGCGCAGGCGGTTCAGTTCACGCCGCATGGCGGTCAGTTCATCGCGCAGGACGTCAAGTTCATCCTCAAGTTGCGTTTGGTGCGCGTCCAGCATGCTCGATTTTTCAGCCTCAAGCTGTTCGAGACGGGCGTTGATCTTGTTGCGGCTGGCTTCAGCTTCCTTGCGCGCTTTTTCAGCAGCTTCGTAGCTGGCGATGGTCAGATTTCGCTGGCGGTGGATTTCTTCGAGCAGGTCGTCGGCATGCAGTTCGGTCGGGTCAATTTCCTGCCTGGCTGCGGCGATGATGCTTGGGTCGAGCCCCAGGCGGTCTGCGATCGCCAGCGCGTTGGAGCGCCCCGGCAAACCGATTACCAGTTTGTAGGTTGGACGGAGTGTGTCCAGGTCGAATTCGAGGCTGGCGTTGGTGACGCCTTTGGTGGCATGGGCGTACGCTTTCAGCTCGGGGTAATGCGTGGCGACAACGGACGTGATTCGCTGTTTGAGCATGTGGTCGAGTACGGCGCGCGCCAGAGCGGAACCTTCCTGGGGGTCGGTGCCAGCGCCGAGCTCGTCCAGGAGGACAAGCGAACGGTGGTCGGCACGCTTGAGGATCCGCGCCAGTTGGGTGATATGCCCGGAGAAGGTCGAAAGCGACTGCTCAATGGACTGCTCATCGCCGATGTCAGCAAAAATATCCCGAAAGACGCTGATCCGCGAACCGGATTGGGCGGGAATCTGCAGCCCGGCTTGCGCCATCAACGCCATCAGCCCAACGGTCTTCAGGGTGACGGTCTTGCCGCCGGTGTTGGGACCGGTAAGCACCACCGAGAAGATACTGCGGTCGAGTTCGAAGTCGACTGGGACGACTTTCCCGGGATCCAGCAAGGGGTGGCGGGCTCGGCGCAGTTGAATGACGCTGCCGGGGTGGGTCTCGGAGGGCTGGGCTGGGAAGGGCAGAAGCTCCGGCTCATTCGCGTTGAGGTCTTCAGCATAGCGGGCTTTCATCAGCGCCAGGTCGATGTCAGCCATCGCTTTGGTGGTCAGGTTCAGGCTCTCCGCCTGCAGAGCAATTTGCTGGCTGAGCAAGCGCAGAACACGCAGCACCTCATCGCGTTCTGCCAGTTCGAGCTCACGGAATTTGTTGTTCAGCTCAACGATCGCTATCGGTTCGATGAAAAGGGTGGCGCCGGAGGCGCTTTGGTCGTGGATGATGGCTTTAATCTGCCCTTTATGTTCAGCGCGCAGCGGCAAAACGTAGCGCCCTGAGCGCTGGGTGATGAGCGTTTCCTGGAGCATGCGGGCGCTGGATGGGTCGCTGAGGTAGCGGTTGAGGCGGTCTATCAGGCGGGCATGGATGACCTTGATTTCGGAGCGGATATGCGCGAGTTCTGGCGAAGCGCTATCAAGCACCTCGCCGCGATCGCTGATGGTGCGGTTGATCAGGTCGATCAAGCCCCCGCCATCGGAGAGGTTTTCCGCCTGCGCTGCCAGCATGGGGACGTTTTCGGCGTTGTCGAGCAGAACCCGGCGGGCAGTACGGGAGAGAATCAGCGTGTTGCGTATCGCTAAGAGGTCGCTGGCTTCAAGCGTCATGCCGTGTTGGGTTTGGTCCGTGAGGGGCTGCAGGCCGACCGCGCCCTGAAAAGAAATACTGTCGTTGATTGAAATCAGAAGGCGGGCTTCGCGGGTCTCCCGCTGACGATGGAGGGCTTTTTCGAGGCTGCTGGTGGGGCGCAGCGCCTCCGCCAGAGCCGCTGATACGCTGAAAGACGCGTAAGACTTGAGCCGCGCCAGGACTTTTGGGAATTCGAGCAGGATCAGCGATTTCGGGTTCATCGTAACAGTGAGTTTATCACGGAAGGGGTTGTTTTTTGATAAAAAATGCCCCGCCGAGTGCCAGCAGGGCATCACTAAGTTGAGACGGAGAAACTCAGAAGAGCAGTTTTCCGCCGAGAACGCAGTGGCGAACTTCCAGCGTCTCAGCGTCGAAGAGGGTCAGATCCGCGCGTTTGCCGACCGCGATGCTGCCGATTTCGTCCTGCATGCTCAAAACGCGGGCTGGGTTTGCGGTAGCGGCGCGCAGAGCTGACTCGACCGGGATGCCAAATTTGACCACGGCACGGCGAAAACTCTCGGTCAGAGGGGTGGCGCTGCCAGCAATCGTGCCGCTGGCGAGGGTGGCGAGACCGTCTGTAACCTTCACTTTTTGCCCTCCGAGTTCATAGTCCCCATCCGGCATGCCGCAAGCCATCATTGCGTCACTGATAAGGCAGACGCGGTCGTCGCCAAAGATTTTGAAAGCAATGCGCACAGCGGCAGGATGGACGTGGTGCCCGTCCGAAATCAACTCGACACTTCTGGCAAAGTCAGCAGCGGCACCGATCAGCCCGGGAGCCCGATGGCTGAAGCCGGACATGGCATTGTAAAGGTGGGTCACGTGGCTGGCGCCAAGCATGAAGGCTTTCTTTGCCAGTTCGTAATCAGCGGCAGTGTGGTGGAGGCTGACGACGCAAATCTTGCTGGTGCGGGCGATGAGATCGAGCGCGCCGGGCAGCTCAGGGGCGACGTCGTTGAGGCGGATGCGACCGTCGCAGGCGTCATTTAGCTGAACAAAGAAGTCGTAGTCAGGGTCGATCAGGTTGTTGGGGTCCATTGCGCCTTTTTTCTCAAGTGAGGCAAAGGGACCTTCGAGGTTGATTCCCCGCATGATGGCGCCGTCCTGAGTGGGATGGTCCATGAATTTACCGGCAGTGCGGACCATGTCCAGCAGGGCGGGCTTTTTCATCGCCATGGTGGTGCCGAGATAGCTTGTGACGCCGACAGAAGCAAGGTAGCGGGCTATGTTCGCGTGTGCCTCGAGGGAATTCTCACAGAAGTCCGAGCGATTGGCGCCGTGGATATGGATATCGATGAAACCAGGGGCAACGATGCAGCCAGAGGCATCCAGAACATCCAACTGTTGCTTCGGCTCAATGATTCGATCGAACTCAGTATAAACATCCCCCTCACGCAGGGAAAAATCTTCGCGGAAAACAAGACCGTTTTTAATTAGCATCTTTCATCATTCTCCATATTCATTTTTTATCCAAGTCATGCTTCGATATGATAACATAACGGAAACAAGATAACATGGTTAAGGATAAACAATGATAAAAGCAGTGTTTTGTGATGTGGATAATACCCTTACCAGCCCGAAAACGCGCCTTATTATCCCGCGTGCCCTGGAAGCAATCCATAAGGCACGGCAAAACGGAATTAGGGTCTTTGCGGCGACCGGAAGGCATACCCGAACCTTGGAAGAAGGAAAACTGCTGCATGGCATTGCCCTGGACGGCTATGTGGCGGTCAATGGGCAGATTTGTTACCTGCCGGATGACACCATTATCCACAAAATCGTCCTTGACCCCCAGGAGGTATCGCTCGTTTTGAGACTTTCCCGGGAAATGAATTTTGCTTGCTGCATATCCGAAACCGACCGGCTCTATCTGACCGGTATGGATGAAAACGTGCGCGCTTTTCATGAGATGTTGCATATCCCATTTCCTGAAAGGGATTCTGCGCAAGGCGCAGAGAACCGTGATGTGCTCTCGATCGCCGCGTATGTAGGCGTTGAAACGGAAACGTTGATTTTCCCAAGGCTCACTACAAGCACCATCGTGCGTTTTAATCCCTTTAATTGCGATATTATCCCACGCGAGGGTGGAAAAGCCGTGGGGATGAAGGCAATGCTCGACTATTTCGGTTTATCGGCAGATGAAGCATTGGCGATTGGCGACGGGCAGAATGATATCAGCATGCTGCAGGCGGCAGGCGTTGGCGTGGCGATTGGGGAGTGCGGCGCGGATGTGCTGGAGGCGGCGGACTATCACGCGCCTGCCCCGGATGATGACGGTATCTGGCATACCTTTGAAAAATTCGGGCTCATCTAAGAGGAGGTTCGGATGGAAAAAATAGTTGTTGAAGTCTGCTGCGGTTCAGTAGATGACGCAGTGCGGGCGGCTGAAGCCGGCGCGGACCGGATCGAACTGAACGCGGCGCTGTACGTGGGCGGATTGACTCCTTCGGTCGGCGCGGTGCTCGAGACCAAAGCCAGAGTAAACATTCCCGTTGTCTGCATGATACGCCCGCGCGCGGGAGGTTTTTGTTATACCGCGCTGGAGTTTGAGACCATGCTGCGGGACACCCAAGAACTGGCGAAGGCAGGCGCCGACAGTTTTGCAGTGGGCTTTCTGACGGAGGAAGGTCGGCTGGATGAGAAACGCTGCAAAATTTGGGCGGAGGCTGCGGGCGGGAAAGAGATGGTTTTTCACCGCGCATTCGACATCATGAAAAATCCGCCGGAGGAAGTCCTTCCGCGGCTGGCTGAGATCGGCTTCAGGCGCATCCTGACCAGCGGCAGGGAGCTTTCGGCGCCGGCAGGAGCAGACATGATCCGCCGCTGCGTGGAAGTGGGGGCGGTGGAGGTTCTGGCGGGGGGCGGCGTGCGCGGGGAAAACGTGGGAGAATTGATCCGGCGCACCGGCTGCCGCCAGGTGCATTTTACCTGCCATACCAAAGTGAGTGACGCATCCGTCAGGGACGCCCAGCTTTCATTTGGGCTGCCAAATGCGCCCAACGAACAGGAAAAATTCGATATAATAGATAATGAAAAGTTAACCGAACTGATTCGGCTGATTCGCACCTTAACCTTGCCCTAAACTCTCCGCAATACCCGGAAAAATGACTTTTTTTACGATACCAAAAATAGACCACTTGTATCGTAGCGGGAGGTTTTGTATTATAATGACTGTAATACGGCAGTCAGACATGTTTTAACAACTAACCAATACAGAGGTGTATGAATGAACAACGAAGTGTTCGAATTGGCGTATAAGCTCATCGGCAAGATTCAGGAAACCCAGGAAGATAATATTCTGGCTGCAGCGCGCTGCATTGCAGACACGTTTGAGCGAGGCGGCATCATCCAGGCTTTTGGCTCCGGGCACTCTTATGCCGGGGCGATTGAGCTCTGCAACCGTGCCGGAGGATATGTGCCTTCCAAAGTTATCAGGGATCCAGCCGGTGGAAATTATGAATCCATCCAGGGTGTCGGCGAACTTCTCATGAAGAAAGTTGAGATCCTGAAGGAAGATGTGGTCTTTATCATTTCCAACTCAGGTCGCAATCCTCTGCCAATCGAAATTGCCTTACAGGCAAAACAAAAAGGCGCGAAAGTGGTTGCCCTGACCTCAGTTGGCGCCAGTTCCAAACTCAGTTCAAAGCATCAGTCCGGCAAACGTTTGTTTGAAGTGGCAGATGTGGTTATTGATAATCAGGTCCCGGATGGAGACGCAAGCATCAAGCTTGAGGGTCTCGATACCGCTATCTGCGGTATGTCGTCAATCGTCACCGCGGTCGTATTGCAAGCTGTGGTGCTCGAATCGGCGAAGATGCTCCTTGCCAAGGGCATCACGCCGCCATTCTTTAAATCCCAAAACATTGATGGAGGTGCAGAATATAACGAAGCATTGGAAAAGAAGTACTTTGATCGAATCTATCATATGTAGTTCAACCGGAGGAAAACCTCTAAATTAATGAAAGGAGTAAGACCTAAATGAGCACATTTTTCTTAGCATTATTTCTTGCACTCTTTACAGGTTTAATGATCGTGTTTGCGTCATTAGCCATGGGCGGCATTTATAATCCGCTTATTTTCGGTGTTGTTACAGGTATTTTGGTTGGCGATGTTAAGCTGGGTCTTGAGGTCGGCGCTATGTGCGCCCTCTTTGATATCGGCTTCTACACCTATGGAGGTGCGACAACGCCTGACTATAACGTAGGCGCTATGTTCGGTGTAGTTGTCGCGAAACAGAGTGGCGACGTGACCCAAGGCATCGTCATCGGCAGCATTATCGCTTTGCTTATGTCCTGGTTCGATATCCTCGGCCGCGGCGTTACGACTGTCTTCCAGCATGGCGGCGACAAAGCCCTCGCCAACAAAGATATCAAAGCCTTCGAACGCTGGCACCTGCTCGGTACCATGGGTTGGTTCTGGAGCCGCTTCATCCCTGTGTTCATCGGCATGCTGTTGATTGACAAGTATCAGGTGATCGCCGACTTTATCGCCAATTACGCCTGGATCAAAAATGGTCTGGCTGTAATTGGAAAAGCCCTCCCGGCAGTCGGCTTTGCATTGCTGCTCTCATATATGGACATCAAGAACTTCTGGCCATTTATGCTGCTCGGCTATGCGCTCTATGCCTTCATGGGCGTCCCCACGCTTGGTTTGGCGATCATCGGTGTTGCCCTCGGCTATCTCTTCACCGTCTTTATGAAAAAGCAGGAGGCATAACATGGCACGCACAAATGCTAAACTCTCTGAACAGGCTTTAAAGAAAGCCTCAACACGACACAACTGGGCACTGCAGTGGTGCTGGAACTACGAACGTATGCAGGCTTCCGGCTTCGCGTACGCGATGGTTCCTGTCTTGAAGGAGCTCTACGACAATAACGATGAGGTTTGCGAGCACCTTGAACGCCACATGCAGTTCTACAACTGCCATCCCGGCGGCTCCGCTGTGATCATGGGCGCTTCGGTGGCTCTTGAGGAGAGCTACGAAACCGATATGTCCGACAGCATCAAGGTCGCCCTGATGGGTCCCCTGGCTGGCATTGGCGACACGATTCAGGCTGTTTTGGTGAAACCGATTGCCTACATCATCGCCGCTGGGTTGGCTGCTGAAGGCAGCTTCCTCTCATTGCCCGTGATCATTCTCCCGCTGCTGGCTCTCTTCCTCGCGAGATGGCCTCTCTTCCGCTGGGGTTACAAGCGCTCTGTTGCCATCCTCGAAGATATCGAGGGCAACACCGACTTCAATACCCTGCGTAAAGCAGCCCAGATCCTTGGTTTAACGGTTGTTGGCGGTTTTGTACCGAGCATGATTGGTCTGGCTCTGAAGTACACATACTCCAAGACCCTGACCGATCCTAACACCGGCGAAGCCGTGGTTAAGACAGTGGCTCTGCAGGATACCCTCGACGGCATCCTTCCGAAACTGCTGCCGATCCTCCTGGTGGCATTCTGCTACTGGCTGCTCAAGAAGAAAGTCACTCCCGTTCGGGTTATCCTGATCGTGGCTGTGATCGCTTTCGTCCTCGGCGCGCTCGGAATTCTGGGCTAAATAATTTAGTACAATAGTTGGTGGCGGGGAGTTTTTCTTTCCGCCACCAAACCCCTTCAGGGGAAATTAAGAAGAAAGAGAAAAAAATGATTAAACACCTTCGCATTGACAATCGTCTTATTCACGGGCAAGTTGCTGTTACATGGATGCGCCTCATCAACGCAGATGCCATCGCCATTGTGAATGACGCTGTGGCAAAAGACCGTATCCAGCGGATGGCTCTTCCTCTCGCAGCGAGGGATGCCAAAGTTTTGGTATTCTCGCATGAGGATCTGAAAAATTACGTCCAGGAGAATCCGGAAGTAACGCTCTTTGTAATTGCCAAGTTTCCGACAGATGCGCTCCAAATCCTTGAAAGTGGGCTTGAAGTCGGCGAGGTCAATGTGGGGAACGCTGCGCCAATCGCCGGGACGAAATACGTCATGGTGGAAAAGAGGGCAATCGCCGCGACAAAAGAAGACGCCGAAGTGTATCGCAAGATCGCGGAATTGCGAGGCGGCAAGCTGATGACTCAGACCGTCTCAACCTATGAACCTCAGGACTTCCTCGAATTGCTGCGAAAAGCCGGTCTTTAGACTGTTATGACAGCATTCGAACGAATGCCCATTTAAAAGTGAAAACAACGGTGGTCACTTCGAAAATTCGGGGTGACCACTATTTATATACGAACAATAAACAGGAAGAACCGCTATGCAATTGAAAATTGCCAAAATCATCAACAGTCTGCTCGCTCTGATGACCGTTATCATCTTAGCGCTTGCCGGCGGCTACATCTTTGTGTACCAACGTTACCCCGAGTTTAAGACGACCTACCTGATCCTTTTCGCGGTTATCGCCGTCGCGTTGATGATCTTTTTCCGATGGATGGAAGAGGGTTGGGATAAGCGCGTCATCACTCGCATGGCAAAAGAAGGAAAAGTCGCGATAGCAAATATCAAGCATTCCGAACGCGTGATGCGCATGCGCGACAGCACGTTCACTAATTTCTGGCTCTACGAATTCGCCGCTGACTTGATCACTCCCGGGCTTGAAAAGCTGCCGGATGTCAAGTTTTGGGAAAAAATGAATGCCGACACGCAGGATATCCCAAACGGCTCTGTCTTTGTCACCTATGACCCTGAAAAACCCACTCAAATATTTGTTGTACCCAACGTGCTCATCAGCCGGCTGCCAGAGCTGATGCCCGCGGTGCGGGAGATGGAGGCGAAAGCGTCCATTCGCTACCTGGATGCATATTACAACAAGGGCATGGTCATCAAGAGCATGAAAGAATCCCTGGCGGAGCAGCGCCGGGCAGTTGAAGAAATGATTGAAATGATAAAAATCGGAACAGTAGGGACGGGGTTCATCGTTGACAGATTTTTTGACGCGGTCAGCAAGACAGAGAATACAGTCATCACTACCATCTACTCCCGCTCGGAGGAAACCGCGCGCGCCTTTGCCGCCAAACACAACATGGCAAAATGGCACACAGACCACGAGGCTTTTCTGAATGATCCTGAGGTGGATGTCGTCTATGTCGCCTCTCCCAATTCCCTCCATTATCAGTGGTCGCTCGACGCGCTGGAAGCCGGCAAGGGCGTCATCTGCGAAAAACCCTTTGTCGCGACGCTTTCAGAGGCTGAGACGCTGCGCGATCTTGCGCGGGAGAAAGGTTTGTTTCTCGTGGAAGCCATCACCGTGCCGCATCTGCCTAACTTCCAACTTTTACGCGACCAGCTCGCAAAAATCAGTCCAATCCGATTGGTGCAGCTCGAGCTTTAATGGACATCAACTATTACAATCTGCGTTTCATGCTGGACCTTTTTGGCGAGCCCACGGAGGCGCGCTACTTCCCCAATCTCGCGGAAAACGGCATCGATACCTCCGGGGTCTTGATCCTGAAGTATCCGGAATTCATCGCGGAAGCTGTTGGAGCGAAGGACAGCCGCAGCGAGAACATGGCGCAGATCCAGGGCGAGAAGGGCTATATCCTTGTGTCCAATGAAACCAGCCGCTGTGTTTCCGTTAAAGTCGTCAGCCCAATCGGAGAAGAAACTTTCAACGAGCAACCGGAGGATAACGTCTTGGTTTACGAAATGCGCGAATTCGCGGAAATCTACCGGACGAAAGATGTTGCCAAAAGAGACAGGCTGATGGACATGACCTGCCGCGCCATGAAATGGCTTGAACGCGCACGCAAGGATGGCGGCGTCTTTTTTGAAGGAGAAAAGTAGATGCGAATACGATCCAGGCGAATCTATACTGAAGACGGCTTACTGGATGGCTGGATGCGGGTCGAGGACGGAAAGATCGTCCAGTTTGGCAAGGGTGAAATAGAAGACGCGCTTGATTTTGGCGATTTGCGCGTCATCCCTGGTATTTTTGACACCCATATCCACGGGACCCAGGGCTATACCATGTGGGAAGACGGCGTAGGCGGGGATGTTGACGCCCAGTTGGACGGATTCCTGAAGGGTGTGGCGAGCGAAGGCGTGACCTTCGTATTGCCGACCCTTTTCAGCGCCACCGGCGATGGCGACAGTGCGCTGGACGTCCTGACCAGGACCGCCAACCGCGTTGGCAAGCCCCAAAACGGGGCAAGCGTCGCAGGAATTCACTTTGAAGGTCCGTATTTACATCGGGTTGGCGAGAAAGGCATCCGCCCTAAAACTCCCGTAATCAACCTGGACTTTGTGCGCAAGGCAATCAAAGCCGGGGGTGGGCATCTGAAGATGATGGGCTTGGCGCCTGAGCTGCCCCAGGCATACGAATTGATCGACCTGCTGACCGAAAACGGCGTCACCGCCGCTTTCACCCATACCGACTGCAATTCCGCTGAAGCTTTTGCCGCTTTTGACCGCGGCATCACCGTGGCAACCCATACCTGCAACGTGATGACGGGAATCCACCACCGCGACGTAGGCGGCTTGGGGGCGGCGCTTCTGGACGACCGCGTCTATTGCGAGCTGATTTGTGATGGCATGCACGTCTCAAACCCAATGCTTGCGATCGTTTTGCGCGCCAAACCGCATGAAAAGATCATCATGATCTCCGACTGCACGGGGTACTCCGGCGCGCCGACGGGCACTTACAGCGGGTTCCTGGGGCATTCAGACGAGGTAATCGTCAACGAGCAGGGCTTCGTGCTCGAACCGGGCGGACGCCTGCGCGGAAGCAGCAAGTCTGTGCTCTACGGGATCGGGAACCTGGTGCAAAACGTCGGGGTCGAAATAGAAGATGCTCTGCGGATGGCAGCGCTTGTGCCAGCCCGCAAGTACGGCTTCGCCGACAAAAAAGGTTCCCTGAAGATCGGCAAGGACGCGGATTTCGTTGTCATCAGCGACACTTACGAGGCGCTTGAAACCTATGTCGAAGGGCGCAAAGTGTTTGACCGCGCTCTTGAAGGCAGCAGGATTTTTAACCAGCAATTATTACAATCTCTGTTGAGGCAAAAATGATCAAAGCAGCCACTTCCACCAGGTACGTAACGCCTGATCAGCCGTGTTTCATGGGCGGTTATGGCATGCGCACCGAAAAATCGGACGGCGTGTTGGATGAATTGAAATGCACGGCAGTGCTTCTGGAGGTTGAAGGCAAGCCAATCGTTTTTTGCGATGTGGAAATCCTGATGCTCACAGCGGAAATCGTTGCGGACGTTAAGCAGAAACTGGAGCAGACCTACGGCATCCCTGCGGAAATGGTGGTTATTGCGGCAACCCATACCCACGCCGGACCGGAAATCCGGTCGGAGCGGCTGCCGATGTTTGATGAAACGAGCGATGATGGGTTTTGGCGGGCTTATCAGGACCTCTTGCGCGGAACGATCTTTGCGACCATCTCCGAGTGCTTCGAAGCCGAGCTTGTGGAAGTCAGCGCCTCCTGCCGGACTGTGGAGATAGAAGGTTTGTACGGCAACCGAAACGGAATCGGCAAACCTGAAGACAAAGATGTCACCCTGATCGTCTTTGAGCACAACGGAGCGACAGTCGCAGCGATCGTCAATATTTCCTGCCATCCGACTGTCCTCGGCGCGCAAAACCTGAAGATCAGTGGCGATCTGTTGGGCTACATCAGCCGCGGCGTCAAAGAGAAACTGGGCGTTTATCCTCTCATGATGCAGGGCGCCTCGGGAGATATGAGCAATCGCAACTACCGCCAGGGGCACGACGCGCAAGAACTGACCCGCATCGGCGAGGGCATCCTGGCGCAGCTTTTTGCCAGCCAAGCGCTAAAGCCGCTCAGCCTGGGCAAGCCGCTGGCGGAAAGTTACCACTGGGAAACCAGATATCCGGTGGATAAAGGGATGCTCAGGAACTTGCAGGCACAGATCAGGCAGCAGATGGAAGCGGAAACAAATTACGACAAACATAAAATCCTGCTTTCGTCTATCTATGCCATTGATCTCAAGCTAAAAAAAGAAGAAATTACCGCCAACTTTGACGCGGCAATCATCCGCCTGGGAGATATTGAGATCTGCAAGCAGCCCGGGGAAATGTTCTCCCGTTTTGGAAAGAAGATCAAGGCTGCCAGCAAGGCAAAGCTCCCGCTCATCTGGGGGTACGCGGATGATTATGGAGGCTACCTCGCGGACCAGGGCGAATACGGCAAAACCTATGAGAGCATTATGTCGCCAATGCCCAAAGGCGCCACCGAAGAGATCACTGATGACTTGGCATGGTTGATGTCAGGCGCAATGGAGTGAAGATGAAATACGCAAACGAATATCTGGATAATCTGGAAGGTATTTTCGCGAAGATCCGGGAACATAAGGAAGAGTACCGCAAAACCGCAGCCCTGATCCTCGCAAGGATCAAGCAGGGCGGGATGATCTTCCCCTTTGGAACCGGGCACGGGCACCTTTTGGCGCTGGAAATGTTCTATCGCGCCGGAGGAATGGTGCGGGTAAACCCGATCCTCAAGGAAGAACTCATGCTCCACAAATCCGCGATCGGCTCCTCGCTCTTTGAGCGCGCCGAAGGCAACGCGGAACCGCTTTTGGAGGAATATAAGGTCGGCGCGAAAGATGTGGTGATCGTCTTTTCCAACAGCGGCATCAATCCGCTGACCATCGAGATGGCTTTGGGCGCCAAACAGCGCGGCGCGCTGACGATCGGGCTCACCAACCTGAACCATTCCCGCCCGCTGGAAAGCCGCCACCAATCCGGCTTGAGGCTCTACGAAATCTGCGATATTGTGTTGGATAATTTCGGCGTTTTGGGAGATGCCTGCGTGGAAATCGCGTCCGGAATCAAAATCGCGCCGACTTCCACGATCGCAGGTTCAGCGATCCTGCATACCATCACATCCATGATCGTGGAGCTTGCGGAGGCTGAAGGCTATGAGGTTGAGCTCTTCACCTCCGGTAACGTACCCAAGGGGCACGAGCGCAGCCTGGCGATGATCGAGAAGTACAAAGACATCATCAAAAGCCTCGGCGCATGAAAGGCGGCAGGCAAGGAATAACATTGATAAGAGAATTTTACAAAGAAAAAATTAAATTAGCCATTTTCGACCTGGACGGGACGATCCTGGAGAAAAATTTTATAACGGAACCTACCAAAGCGGCGATCACACGGCTGGGGAAAAGCGGTGTGCGGACCGTTGTGGCTACTGGCAGACACCTGTTCAAGCTGCCCCCCGCGGTTCTGGATATTCCCAGTTTTGAGGTCGCGATCGGCTCCAATGGCTCGATGGTCGGCAACATCCGCACGCAGGAACTGTACCATTTTGATGGGTTTGAGGTGGACACCGCTTTGAGATTCCTGCGCTGGCTGCCCTCGATCACCAATTCCTTCCACATCGCCTTCAAAGATGGTTCCGGTTACCTGATGAGGGAAGACTTCGAGCGTCTGCTCAACTTACAGCCCAACGCAGTAGAACGGGAAAAATCCGCGCGGGAATACAGGCGGGTGTACACCGTTCTCGATGATCTTGAACATGTGGAAGAGACGATGAAACCCGTGGCAAAATTCGGGTTCAGGATCGCCGATGGTGGAGATGTGCCCGCGGTCTGCCGCATGGTGCGGGAAATCTTCGGTTTTGAAGCCGCTATTACCGATTACCAGACCATTGAAGTCACCAGAGCCGGCGTGACAAAAGCCTCAGGCTTGAAGATCGTCTGCCAGCACTTCGGGATTGACCCCGCGAATGTGATCGCCTTCGGCGACAGCGGCAACGACTTACCGGTAATGCGCGCCGCGGGCTTTGCCGTGGCGATGGGCAATGCCTTCGATGAGGTAAAAGCGGAAGCGGATTACGTGACCGCGAGCTTCCACGAGGACGGCGTCGCCCTGGCGATCAACCGTTTGTTTGATTTGTAGAGGAGATCATGGCAGTTCAGGCTTCTGAGATAAAAAAACTAAGGACAGAACAGCGCAACCCCGCGACTTTGAATATCGATTTGCTACCCACCCTGGACATGGTGCGCATGTTGAACGATCAGAACCGCCTGGTGGCGGATGCGGTAGATGAGCAGGCAGGGCAGATCGCCGCAGCCGTAGAGCTCATCACCGAACGGATGCGGAAGGGTGGGCGCCTGATCTACATCGGCGCAGGCACCAGCGGCAGGCTGGGCGTGATGGACGCTTCGGAGATCCCGCCAACTTTTTCGATGCCGCCTGAGGGAGTGGTCGGGCTGATCGCCGGCGGTGATAATGCCCTTCGCAGCGCGGTGGAGCACGTTGAGGATGATCCCCTGGCGGCCGTTGGGCAGCTCAAGTATCTGGGGCTCTACCAGAATGACGTTGTCTGCGGTATTGCCGCCAGCGGACGCACGCCCTACGTGATCGGCGCCCTGGACTACGCCAGGAGCGTTGGCGCGGGGACGATCAGCGTCGCGAACAACAAACACAGCGAGATCGGCAGGCACGCGGAGATCGCGATCGAGGTCGATACCGGTCCCGAAGCACTTTCGGGTTCCACCCGCCTGAAAGCCGGCACTGCCCAAAAAATGGTGCTCAACTTGCTCTCGACGGCAACGATGATCCAGCAGGGAAAAACTTACAGCAACCTGATGGTGGATGTCAAAGCCACCAACGAAAAATTGCAGGCACGCTGCCTGAACATCCTGCAGGAAATCTTTCCCGCGTTGGAAAGAGAGCGCCTCGCTAAGGCATTGGAGTCGGCTGGTGGAAGGGTGAAGCTGGCAGCGGTCATCCTCAAAACCGGACTGCCGCCGGAGCAGGCGCGCGCGGAATTGGAACGCTGCGGCGGACACTTGCGGCGGGTGTTCGGGGAGGCTTAAAATGCTCGCGAAAACCATCATCATCCCCGCCAAAGGTCGAGCGGAAGTCATTGAAGAAGAACTCGATACCAGCAACCTGCAGCCGAACGAGGCTGTCATCCAAGCGGAAGCCAGCATGATCAGCGCCGGTACGGAACTCTCGCGCGTATTCGAAATCAAAAAGGGATTCAGCTATCCAGTCCGCCCGGGTTATTCAGCGGTGGGGAAAATTTTGGCGAAGGGTTCAGACCTCACCGATTTGCAAATAGGGGATCGGGTGTTCTACACTGGTCCGCACACTTCGCTCTGCCGCTTTTCGCGCGGAACGCGCACTCAGGGACCGATGATTTTCAAGCTTCCGGAAGGCATCAGCCCTCAGGATGGCACCCTAATCACCCAGGCAATGGTGGCAATCAGCGGCGTTAATAGCGTGGAAGTGCGCCTTGGGGATCGGATCGGCGTTTTCGGGATGGGACTAATCGGCTTGCTGGCTGCCATTATGCTGAAAAAGCTCGGCGCGGAGGTGGTGGCGATCGATCCGGTGACTGTCCGCTGTGAACATGCACGCCAGATGGGCATCATGCAGCTTCTGGACTGCCCCCCACAGGAGCAGCTCGCTCAAATTCAAGCCCGTTTCGGCGGGTTGGACGCGGCAGTGGACGTGACAGGTTCGGCTCGGGCGATCGAAACCGCTGTCCTGGCTTGCAAAAAGTACGGACAGGTGGCGCTGCTCGGCACGCCCCGCGCGGCTTGCATGCTGGATGTGACGCCGATGCTGAGCGCCATCCACATGCGCATGCTGCGGGTGACCGGCGCTTTCAACAGCCTTGAACCCGTGTTTGAGAGTGAGGGCATGCGCCTGAACGTGCAGCGCAACTTTGGGACCATCTGCGATATGATCCTGAGCCGGGAACTGCCTGTTTCCTGGCTGATAAGTCATGTTGTTTCACCGGAAGAGGTGGAACGCGCCTACCATGGGCTGATGTATAAGCCGGAGCTCTACCGCTGTGTGGTGATCGACTGGACTAATTAAAACGGTATATGTGATCTTCTCTAATTGGCGGAATCCGCTCTTCGATCCGCCTTATCCATTCCAATTCGTTGGAATGAGCGTGACAACGCTCTCTCGATGGCGGGTTGAGGACGGTTAAATAGAATCAAAATATTAGACCTTGTAGTCCTCAACCACGCCCTACAAAAATTATCGAGCGTTTGGATCGGTTTGAATCCGGTAGGGCGGAATTGGAAGCGTTGAAACCCGCATTTTTAGGAATATTTTTGCCGCTTCCAATTCGCCGGAATGAGCGTGACAACGCCCTCTCTTAAATCCCGTCATCGCGAGCCTCATTTGCGAAGCGATCTCGTCTTTTTGCAGTGGGTGGATTGCGCCCTTTGATTTGCCTTATCCGTTACAATTGGCTCATGAAAATATTCCATAACATCTCAGAACTGATCACTTTGGCAGGGGGTCCCCAGAGGGGACGGCAACTTGGCAGGCTCGGCGCCATCGCGCAAGGCGCGATAGTCTGCGAGGACGGAAAATTCCTTGCCGTTGGCAGGGCGGATGAGCTGCTGGAGCGTTATCCGCAGGCTGAACGCGTTGACTTGCGCGGGAAGGCGGTTGTGCCCGGGTTTGTGGATCCGCATACCCACCTGATTTGGGCGGGTGACCGCGCCAACGAATTCGAAATGCGCCTGCAGGGCAAGAGTTACATGGAAATCATGGCTGCCGGCGGAGGAATACTGGCGACCCTGACCGCGACGCGCCAGGCAAGCCTTGAACAACTGGTGGAAGAATCCCGCGCGCGGGTGAGGACCGCCTTCGCGCTGGGCACCACCACAATGGAAGCGAAAACGGGCTACGGGCTGGATATTGAGACCGAACTGCGCCACCTGGAGGCGATCCTGGAGCTGGCGCGCACGGAGCCGATTGACCTCGTCCCCACCTATATGGGCGCGCACGCCATCCCGCCAGAATGCAAAGGCAACACAGCCGGCTATACCCGCTTTTTATGCGAAGAAGCGCTGCCGATCACGAAGCAGTGGTGGCTGGAGCACGCCAGCGGACAAGCGCTGCCTTTTGTGGATGTTTTTTGCGAAGCGGGCGTGTTTGAGATCGAAGAGACCCGCGAAATTTTGAGCGCGGCAAAAAAGCTGGGCTTCCCGCTCAAGCTGCACGCGGATGAATTCGAGAATCTGGGCGGCGCCAGTCTGGCAGCAGAGCTCGGGGCGGTTTCAGCGGATCACCTCGTAAAAACCTCGCCGGAAGACATCCGACGCATGGCAGCAAGCGAAACGGTGGCTGTCTCGCTCCCGGGCACGCCCTTTGGCTTGGCGCAGAGTCAGTACACCCCTGCGAAGGAAATCCTGGCAGCGGATGGCTACCTGGCGCTGGCGACCGACCTGAACCCAGGCACTACCTGGAACGAATCCATGCAATTCATCCAGGCGCTGGCTTGCCGCTATCTGAAGCTTACGCCAGCCCAGGCGCTGGCTGCCGCGACGATCAACTCCGCCAAGGCGATTTCCTGTGAGCATCGGGCGGGGTCGATTGAACCTGGAAAACAGGCGGACTTTTTGGCACTGACTACGCCGGATTATCGTAATCTAAGTTATCGCTATGGCAGTAATCAGGTGGCGCTGGTTATTAAAAAGGGTGAACTGTACCCCAATTAGGTAAAAATGGACCCGGAATTGACGCGCCAATTGATCAATATAGCCATCCTTGTTGCGGGAGTGCTCGCGATCATTTGGGTGCTGCGGGATTTTTTCAAACTTGCCTGGCGTGTTATCCGCATTGTTGTCCTGGTCATGGTTATGTTGGTGATCCTGGGAAACATCCTGGGCATCATTGACCTTCCGAGGTTCTGATGGAACTGAGCATCGAGCAAGCCCGCGTTTTTTACCCAGGCGATGACCCTGTTCATGGTTTTGAACATGTTTTAAGAGTTTATCGAATGGCTGAACGGCTTGGAAGAGAAGAAGGCGCTGACCTCGGGATCCTGCGGACAGCCGCGTTGCTGCACGATTCCCGCGGCGCCGACCCACGCAGTGAGGGCAAGCAGCGCGAGCAGCATC
The DNA here is from genome assembly GCA_019136215.1 of Chloroflexota bacterium. Lineage (GTDB taxonomy): Bacteria > Chloroflexota > Anaerolineae > Anaerolineales > Anaerolineaceae > Mesolinea. Next base: position 18,321 of record JAGVUP010000126.1, read on the forward strand.
ACCTGCTCAGCGCGGAGTTTGCCGGAAGCGTACTGACGGAAATGGGCTGGCAGGCGGAACGCATCGCGGCGGTGCAGCACTGCATCCGCAGCCACCGCTACCGCGCGCAGGACGAACCACCACAAACGATTGAGGCTATGTGCCTTTTTGATGCCGACAAGCTTGACGTCCTTGGGGCGATCGGCGCGGCACGCACCACGGCGTTTTCGGCGCAGGCGGATCTCCCATTTTACGCGGAGCCCTCCCAACTCTTTCTGGAAAGCGGCGGGCACGAACCGGGCGAGCAGCACAGCGCCTACCATGAGTACCTTTTCAAACTCCGGTTTGTGCACGAGAAGCTCCTGACCCGGGCAGGCAGAAGGATCGCTAAACAGCGGGATGCTTTTTTACGCCAGTATTTTGAGCAGCTCCGGGCGGAATGCCGCGGTGAAAGATAGGCAAAAAAGATGATCGGCGCGATTATCGGCGATGTGGTCGGGTCTGTGTTTGAGTTCAACAACCGCCGCAGCAAGGAATTTCCGCTTTTCTCCGCTAAATCCGACTTCACGGATGACAGCGTACTGTCTTTCGCCACCGCGAAGGTGCTTCTGGACGGCGGGGATTATGCCGAAACTTATCAGAGCTTTGCGCGGGCTTATCCGCATCGCGGTTACGGCGGACGCTTTGCCAGGTGGATCAAACTGGACGCCCCCAAGCCTTACAACAGTCTTGGTAATGGTTCGGCGATGCGCGTCGCGCCGGTTGGTTTTGCCTTTAAAGATGCTGAGAGCGTTCTGATGGAAGCTAAACGCAGTGTGGAAGTGACCCACAACCATCCGGAAGGCATCAAAGGCGCTCAGGCGGTGGCGCTGGCGATCTGGATGGCGCGCCAGGGAGAAGAAAAATCGGCGATCCGCCGGGAGCTTGAACAGCGCTTCGATTACGACCTCAGCCGCAACTGCGACCGCATCCGTGAGGTGAACCGATTTGACGAAACCTGCCCGGGCTCCGTGCCCGAAGCCCTCACCTGCTTTTTGGAATCGGAGGATTTTGAGGACTGCATTCGCCTGAGCATCTCAATCGGCGGCGACAGCGATACCATTGCCTGCATCGCCGGCGGCATCGCTCAGGCTTATTATGCCGACATACCCAGTTGGATAGTGGCAGAAACCCGAGCGCGGTTACCACGCGAATTTCTGAAAATTCTGGATCAATTCGAAGAATGCTTTTCCTGCTGACGCCACGCGTGAGCCTGCCGCAACTTCGGCACGACTGAAAAATCACTATAAGGCATAGGCGCTTTATCAGACTGAGGGGCTTGAATAAGTTGATCACCGGTTACACCAAATGTACTATTCCCATCTTTATCCCCCGCCAAGAACAAACCTTTGAAACCATCCTTTACAAATCTTTAAAGATAATCCTTTACACATTACCAAATAATGGAGTAAAATCATGCTTAATTCGCCGTTGGTCACGATGCGCTCGAGTTCGTTTGAAGACGCGTTCATCGGCGATCATCTTTTAATACTAACGAGGTTCCAATGCATTTAAAAACACAGACAGTTAAAATAATCAGTTCCATGATGATCCTGGTTTTCCTCCTTTCAGGAGACCGTTGAAAAACAAGCCCCAAACCCTTCCACTGACCCAACATTCATGGTTTAATTAATCCATCCTGCAAACGAAAGGCGATAGGCACAGATGGGAAACCCACGATACAT
>JAGVUP010000149.1 GCA_019136215.1 Chloroflexota bacterium
TGTCCGTTCAAAGGAGGCGCAGGGAAAACCCTGCACCTCCTTTTTTCGTATGAAGGGGAGTAAAATGGGGGCAGTTTTTAAGAAGAGGTCCCCCGATGCGCAAAGCCAACATCCTATCCTTACTTTTCAGCTTACTTTTGACACTGAGTGCGCTTGCCTGCCAGACCGCCCCAAGCCTGACGCCAGCGCCAGAAACCCGCGTCCTTCCGACCGCGGCTCAGCCGATTGTAGAAGCTGAAGCCCCAACCCCGACAGCCACGAGCAAGCCCCCGCATTACGTCTACCAACCCAACCCGGAAATGCCTCCTGCTTTTAACCAGCTTCTTGAACAGCAGGCGCTCCACACGGCGCAAGGCGCAGCCAATGAGCTGACCTACACCTTCGCGTTTGGCGATGCTGACCCTGTTGGCGAATGGATCTACGCTTTAGTGGCGCCCTTCCCAACCGTTCGGGACGAAGTCAGCGCGGACTGGCTCAGGAAGCTCTGGCAGGGTCAGCCGGAGGATGCCGTCCAAACCCTCCTGATCGCCGAAGAGGATCTGCCCGCCCTCAGCAGCCTTTTGGGCGAGCCCGGGCAGAGCGTCCGAACCCAGCTCGGGGAAAGCCTTCTCGAAACTGCCTGGACAACGCAAAACACCTGGGCGATCATCCCCTTCGGGGAGATTCAAGCGCGCTGGAAGGTGATGATCATCGACGGACAATCTCCGATCCATAAGGATTTCAGCGCGGAGAGTTACGCGCTCAAAGTTCCCATTTCCGTCCGCCTGCTGGAACCGGACGCAAGCTTCGCGCTTCCGCCGGAACTGGCAGACCTGCACCTTCCCAACCTGGATCCTTCGAAAATCACCACAGTGACGCTCACCGGCGTGACCGCGATGGTGCGCGCCACGGCGGTAGGCATGGACACGCGCGGCATTCTCGTGCCCGGAGAGCTGATTGCACCTGTCATGCGGGAGGCAGACCTGCTGCATATCAGCAACGAGGTGCCCTTCGCGGAGGAATGTCCTCCGCATACATCGGGGAATTACCTCGTTTTTTGCACGCCCGAGAGCTACATGGAACTGCTGCGCAGCGTGGGCACAGACCTCGTGGAGCTGACTGGCGACCACTTCCAGGATTACGGCAGGGAGGGCATGCTCTACACGCTCGCGCTTTACGATAAAGAAGGTTGGCCAGTCTACGGCGGCGGTAAGGACATTTTTGACGCCCGCGAGCCAGTGAAACTGGAGGTAAACGGCAACAAACTCGCCTTCATCGGCTGCAACGCGAAATCGCCCAACTTTGCCCAGGCGAGCGAGACCTCGAGCGGCGCTTACCACTGCGATATGGACTACATGGCGCAGGCAGTGCGGGCGCTGAAGGAGGAAGGGTATCTGCCGATTGTCACCTTCCAGCACGAAGAACGCTACCTGTGGGCGCCAAACGCTTCGATGGTTCGCGATTTCAACACGGTGGCGGACGCGGGCGCGGTGATCGTCAGCGGCAGTCAATCGCACGTACCACATTATGCTGAATTTCGCGGGGAGAGTTTTTTGCACTACGGACTGGGAAACCTATTCTTTGACCAGTACGGCATTGCCCCCAATACGGATATCGGCTTCCTCGACCGGCACGTGTTCTACGAAGGGCGCTATCTCGGCGTGGAACTTTTGCCCATCCAGTTCCTTGATAAAGTCCAGGCACGGCTGATGACCCCGGAGGAAAAGGCGCACACCCTCACGATCATGTTTGATACCATGCGCATGTGGTGGAAGGACGCAAACAACCAGCCCGTCATGCCGGATTGGATATCGATCCAATAGGAAGGGCAGGAGGATCTTTTTTCCGCAACTTTTGCAGATTGACTTTGAAGAAAGATGAGGCTGGCTGATTCAGAGAGGCATCTCCGCCGCATATTTTTATGCAAAAAATTGTCATTTTTTATCATTTTTTATCAACTGGCTTGACGGTCATCCCAGTAAAGGTATAATACTGACCGAGGATCAACTGATTCAAGATCCCAGTTTTGAAGATGGCAGTCCTAACTCCTATTGGGACGAGTTTTCTCTGGAATTTAACACCCCTCTTTGCACAGTCGCTGGTTGTGGCACCGGGGCAACTGGTGGACTTGGTTCGGCGGATCGAATACAGGAGATACTGGTTATGTTTCCCAGTCCGTAACTCTACTTCCCGGCACCGCGGAGTTGTCTTTCTATGTAGAGCAAGAATACTGCGGCAATGCCGGAGCCAGCAACTACCTGGCGCTCAAGATCGATGATACCGAAGTATGGCGGACGAATGGTAGTGACCCCGCCTGCGGTGAGCTTGGTTATCGCCTTGTTACCGTGGATGTTTCTGACTTCGCGGATGCCGAAGATCCCACCGCTGGAGTTGTTCCCGCTGACAGCATCATAAATGTCACCATTACATACAACTCCACTGGTCTGGCTAATGGCAACTACTTCGCGACCCTGAGGGTCAAGAACCCGCCGGCTGCTGCGATCAATATCCCTGTGACCTTACATGTCACTGATCTACTCAATGATCTCTATCTGCCTCTGATCCTCAAGTAGGAGGACCCAGAGAAGAACCTGGAAACAGGTTTTAGTGCAAAAGGGCTGGCTGAAAAGTCAGCCCTTTTTTCTTCAGCAGATCGCCAAAGCCCTGACATTCCGCGGAAAAAACCGCATGCACTATGCCGGTCAGGTCTTCACCGCTGCTTCCCCTTAAACTTTAAACTGCATAAAACCGCAAATCCGCCTTCTG
>JAGVUP010000099.1 GCA_019136215.1 Chloroflexota bacterium
CTAAGGCAGGATCCAGGTGCCGGTTTTCCCTTCAAGCGCGTCCTTGATGTGCTCGGGGTCGGTAATCAGAGCTTTCTTGCCGCCCTGTTCCATGTATTTCAGGATGGCTTGGATCTTCGGCAGCATGGAACCCTTGGCAAACTGACCTTCAGACATGTATTTGCGGGTTTCCTCGACGGTCATTGTGTCGATCCACTTCTGATCAGGTTTGTTGAAGTTGATCGCGACTTTTTCAACTGCGGTGCTAATCAGGAAGAGATCAGCTTTGATCATGCTGGCAAGGATTGCCGAGCCGAGGTCTTTGTCGATGACAGCATCCACACCAACCAGATCGCCATTTTCCTTCTGCATCACGGGAATACCGCCGCCACCAACTGCGACGACAACGAAGCCTTCGTCAATCAAACTGCGGATGGCATCCGCTTCCACGATGATCTGGGGGATGGGGGAAGGCACCACCCGGCGCCAACCGCGTCCGGCGTCTTCCACCACAGTCCAGCCTTCTTTTTCCTTCTTTTCTTTGGCTGTGGCTTCATCCATGAAGGAGCCGATGGGTTTGGTCGGGTTCTGGAAAGCGGGATCGTTGCGATCCACGATGGTTTGGGTATCTGTTGGAACATGTAACCAATGGAACCCTGGGTATCCGCGCCGCAGAAGTCCAGCGGAACTTCGTGAAGCTCATTGGACGCGATTTCTGACCGGCGCAGGACGAAACCAACCTGCGGACCATTGCCGTGGGTAACGACCACATCCCAGCCGTCAATGATCATTTCGGCGATGTGTTCCATCGTCTCGACCGCAGCCTGATACTGGTCGGGGACGGACTGATGCTGCTTATCCTTGATAAGTGCGTTGCCGCCGACTGCAACAATTGCCAAACCTTTGCTTTGCATATAAATATGTCTCCTTGATAATCCTTTTGATAGGTTCATTAAACTTGCAACAGGCGTTTAGTCGCCTGGTTGTGTTTCTCAATTTGCTTGTGAACATCAAGCGTGGTCAGCTCGCCCTCGCGCACGATGACCTGACCGCCGACAACCGTCCAGTTGGCTTTGACTGGCTGGCAGAAGAGGATGGTGGCGAGCGGGTCTGTGATGGCGCCGGCATAGTCGAGCTGCTGAAGGTCGAGGGCGAAGAAATCCGCGCATTTACCAACCTCGAGCGAGCCGATATCTTGGCGTCCCAGGACCGAGGCTCCGCCGCGTGTTGCGATGGAAAGCGCCTGGCGGGCAGTCATCAGCAGAGGGGCGTCCGGCGCGGAACGCGAGGCGCCTTTGATGCCGCTGTCGAGGCGGGCGAGGAGCATTGCCTGGCGGGCTTCGTTGAGCAGATGCGAGCCGTCATTGCTGGCAGAACCGTCCACGCCGATGCCAAGCTTCACACCGCGCGCGAGCATCTTCATCACCGGCGCGATGCCGGATGCCAGACGCATATTGGATGAGGGGCAATGCGCCACACCGCAGCCGTGGTGGGCGTAGAGATCCATCTCGTCCTCATTGACCCAAACAGAGTGGGCAAACCAGACGTCATCCCCGATCCAGTCGACCGTCTGCATATACGCTACGGGTTTGTGCCCGAATTTCGCCAGACAGAAGTCGTCTTCATCCTCGGTTTCAGCGAGGTGCGTGTGGAGATGGACGCCATATTTGCGTGCCAGAATTGCCGACTGGCGCATCAGTTCGCCGGTGACGCTGAAAGGCGAGCAAGGCGCCAGGACGATTTGGAGCATGGATCCGGGATTGGGGTCGTGGTAGCGCTGGATGAGACGTTCGCTGTCTTTGAGAATGTTCTCTTCCGTGTCCACAACTGAATCTGGCGGTAGTCCGCCCTGGGACTGCCCCAGGCTCATTGACCCGCGCGAAGCGTGCAGGCGCAAACCAATCTCTGCCGCGGCAGAGATTTCGTCATCCAGCTTGCTGCTGTTTGGGAAGAGGTAAAGGTGGTCCGAAGCGGTGGTGCAGCCTGAAAGCGCCAGCTCCGCGAGCGCGGTTTGCGTGCTGATGAAGATGTCCTCCGGGGTCATGCGCGCCCAGATGGGATAGAGCGTGGTCAGCCAGTTGAAGAGGTTGGCGTCCTGCGCCGCGGGCAGGGCGCGGGTGAGGGTCTGGTAGAAATGATGGTGAGTGTTCACCAGCCCCGGAAGAATGATGTGGCGGCTCAGGTCCAGGACTTCATCCGCGCTTTGCGGCAAGTCCGCCTGGCTGCCGATTTGCTCAATGAACCCATCCCGGCAGAAAATCGCGGCGTTTTTTAGCTCGCGGTTTTGTCCGTCCATGGTGACAATCAGATCAGCGTTCTTGACGAGCAGGGTTGGCATGGGAACCTCCTGGGATTAGGCGCGGTCAGCCAGTTCGGCTGCGCGGAGCGTGTTTTTGAGGAGCATGGCGATGGTCATCGGTCCGACACCGCCCGGCACGGGGGTGATGGCGCCGGCGACTTCGGCAACCTCATCGAAGGCGACATCGCCCACGAGGCGGTAGCCGCGTTTGGCGCTGGGGTCTTCTTTTTGGTTGATGCCGACATCGATGAC
>JAGVUP010000034.1 GCA_019136215.1 Chloroflexota bacterium
ACATTACCGGCGCCATCCGTCAGCACAATCAGGAGGGGCTGCACATCCGGATGGAGGATCTTCTCGCGCTTGATGACCTCATATGCCATCTGAAGCCCGGCAGCCAAAGGCGTCTTTCCGCCGACCGGGATGTTTTCGAGCGCGCGCTGCGCCAGCAGCACCGAGTTGGTTGGCGCGAGCACCAGGGTGGCTCGGTCTTTTTGGAAGACCACCAAGCCCACACGGTCGCGCCGCTGATAGGCGTCTGTGATCAGGGAGAGAATCGCCCCCTTGGTCGCCTTCATCCGCTCAGAAACTGCCATCGACCATGAGCCGTCCACGAGAAACAGAATCAGGTTGGCAGTCTTCCGCACCCGGATCTTTTTTTGGAAATCATCCGCCCGGATGGCGAAAGCCACATCGCGTTCGGTGCGCAAGGCTTCGCGCTGTTGCTGGAAAGGCGCGGCGGCACGGATGGTCGCGTCGAAGGCCACATCGGAAGTATCCTTGGGGGCTGACTGCGCCTGGATGTAACGACCGCGTTTGGTTTTGGATCGGGTTTGGGAACGCCTGCCGCCCTGCTTGCGCACCATTTCGTCCAGGGGTGTGTCCAGTTGGCGCGGTTCAAAGGTCTCGCCGGGCTTCACAACCTTGCCGCCTTCCCACCATTGGGCGTTGATTTCGGTAAAAATCTGCTGCTGGGCTTCTCCGACAACGGGGAACTCATCCTCCGCGTGATCGTCTACGGAGTCGCTGTCTTCCGGGGGTCCGTCAGTTTTTTTTTAGATTCGGCAGCGGTTTCGATCGTTTCTTCCTCATCACTGCCGACAATGGTGGTCTGCATTTTCAGATCAGCGAGTTTGGAATCGAGCGCTTCCAAGCCCACACTGCTCTTGCGGAAAGGTCCGGCTTTTACGCGGTGCGGCAGCGCCAATTCGGCAGCCATGGCGATATCCCGCGGGGTGATGCGCGTGCGCCCCTCAAAAGCAGCCTGCGCGCGGGCGGCTTTCAGGATCACCAGATCCGAGCGGTGACCGTCCACCTCCATCTCAGAGGTCAGGTCTGCTATGATCAGGAGGTCCCGCTGGGTATAGCGGACCTCGTCCACTAATTTGCGCGCCATTTCGATCTGCCGGGAGAGTTCCTGCTCCTTCGGAAGCCAGGCGTCGCGGAAGGCTTCGGGATCGGTCTCAAAGGCGATATTGCGGCGCATGATCTCCACCCTCTGGGCTTTGTCCAGGATGCCGCGGATCTCGACCGAGAACGCGAAACGGTCCAAGAGCTGCGGGCGCAGGTCGCCTTCTTCGGGGTTCATCGTCCCAACGAGGATGAAACGCGCGGGATGGCTGAAGGAGATGCCCTCCCTCTCGACCATGTTTATGCCCATCGCGGCGGAGTCGAGCAGGATATCCACAACGTGATCATCCAACAGGTTGACTTCGTCGATATAAAGCAAACCGCGGTTTGCGGCAGCCAGCACGCCCGGCTCGAAATGGCGCTCGCCTTTTTGAATCGCGCGTTCGATATCCAGCGTGCCGACCACGCGGTCCTCTGTGGCTGAAACGGGCAGATCGATAAAGGGCGTTTCGTGAACTTCCACAGGCAGCGGGTCTTCTCCAGCGACAAAGCGCTCCCGGCACTCCGTGCACCAGGAAGCGGGTTTGGCGGGATCGCAGCCGAAACGGCAGCCGCTAACGGCGTTCATCGGCGGCAGCAATGCCGCGAGCGCGCGCGCCGCAGTGGACTTGGCGGTGCCGCGTTCGCCGCGGATGAGCACGCCGCCAATGCGGGGATCGACCGCGTTGAGGATCAGCGAGCGGAGCATGCGCTCCTGCCCGACAACTGCTGTGAAAGGAAAAATTACCCGTTCGGTCATATATGTCTCCTGCAAGGTTCGATTATAGCATGCCAGACCGCGCCGCAATGGGCAGTATCCAATCCTGTTTTTTTCGATTTGTCGCGCTCCTGAGGACCTTCTCCGGTTGCAACGCGCCAAATCGGCGCGAAAAGTGGGCTGATCGTGCCAATTTCGCCCTTTTTGAGAGTTCCTTGTTTATGGAAGTACCGCGCCACTGGCGTTTGAACAAACAGAGATACGCGCTGCAGGGTGAAGTTTGCCCGCACTGCGATGCAAAAATTTTTCCACCCCGCGACGTCTGCCCGGAATGTGGCGGCGAAGCCAAAACACCCTTCACCTTCAGCGGTCAGGGCGAGGTGTATTCCTTCACAAACTACAGCAATGCTCCCGCTGGCTTTGAGGAGCAAGCTCCCTACACGATTGCCATGGTCAAATTGAATGAGGGTCCGGTTGTGACCGCCCAACTGACCGACCTCGGCGCTGAGCCCGTGCGCATCGGCATGCCAGTCGAGATGGTCACGCGCAAGATTCGCAATGATGGCAGTGACCGCGGCATGATCGTCTACGGCTACAAGTTCCGCCCGGTGATGCAGGGGTAACCAAAGATACCCAGCATTTGCATAAAAACCCCTTCCAGCCGGAGGGGTTTTTATATGCATCCTTAAGGAAACCAAGGCAAAACCATTCTGCCAACATAAAAAGAAGAAGATATAACACGTGGCTCTTGTACTCCACGATTCGAATAGCTGCTCTCTCAGCTCTGGTTAACCGGTTGTTAACAACTGTAGTAGAATAGGTATCCCTGAAGAAATGAGTAGATGATGAATGAGATACCTCTTTACGAAATTTTTATTCGCCTGACGGCAGCCCTGATTGCCGGCGGCGCCATTGGATTTGAACGGGAGCGCGACAGCCAACCCGCCGGCTTGCGCACGCATATGATCCTCGCTCTGGGCGCCGCCCTCGTCACGATCCTCTCTATCACCATGGGCGCCAGGTACAATTCGGACCCGGCGCGCTTGGCGGCACAGGTGGTTTCGGGTATCGGCTTCCTTGGAGCCGGCGCCATCCTGCGTTTTGGGTTCAACGTCAAAGGTCTCACCACCGCCTCCACGCTTTGGACCACCGCCATGATTGGTCTGGTGATTGGGTATGGCTTCTACCTGGTGGCAGGTTTTGCGGTGCTTATCATGCTTATCGTCCTGACCCTCGTGGAGCGTTTCGAAAAGAAGTTTGTGCGGGTCAATGTCATTCGCACGGTCGTGGTCGAGGTCCAGGACCGCGAGGGTATTCTCCGCGAGGTGCGAAAGACTATGACAAAAATCGCGGATGCTATTATAGTGTTCAATGTTCAAAAAAGCGTCAAAAACAAGTATATGCGCCTTGAGATCATCGCGCGCTTTAACCGCAGCGAAAAGATTGAGGACTTGGTAGAGGTTATCACTTCCATTAATGGCGTCAGAAGCATAAAAATCGAGTAACCCCGCGCAATCAAGGGGGAGATTGATGTATACTTTTTACTACCATGCCAGCCCTGAAAACCCTTCTGGCAAGCTATGACCTTGCATTCCTGCGCGATATCGCAGAGCTCTGGGGAATTGAACTCCAGGCATCCGAACGCCGCTCCGTTCTGATGGAACTCGCCTCAGCGATGAGCTCCAGACAGCTTTTTGAGGAGGTTTTCGGATCCCTGCCGCCGCAGGCGGCAGGTGCGCTTATTGGGTTGAAAGCGCTTGATGGGAAGATGCCATGGCAGGCTTTTGAACACGCCCAGGGCGAGCTCCGCCCAATGGGTCCGGCGCGCCGAAAACGCGAAAAGCCGCACCGTTTCCCGCAGAACACCGCCGAGCGGCTCTGGTATCAGGGCTTTGTCGGCAGAGCGGTTTTGCAAGAGAACGAAACCTTGAGAGAATTCGCCTTCATCCCCGAGGAATTCCTCGAGCTTCTGCCGGATTCCCCCCGTGATGAAGACCTGCCTCCCCGTCAACTGCCAGCTTGGGCGGAGGCGAAAGTTATCGCAAACCCTGCGCATGGCGACCGCGTTTTGGATGACCTCTGCACGCTTTTTGCCGCTCTGCGCATGGACATGCTGGAGCAATTGCCGCGCATGAGCGGGATCCAAACCAGCTATTGGCAGCTTCTGCTCATCCTGTCGAAATCGCTCGACCTGCTCGACGAACACCAGCAGCCCAAAGAAAACGCGCGCGTCTTCCTCGGGAAACCGCGCTCAGAAGCCCTCCGCTGGCTGGCACAAAGCTGGGCGAATTCCCATGCTTTTGACGAATTGCGCATGGCTCCGAGCTTGCGCTGCGAGGGTACCTGGCAGCATGATACTATCGCCCCCAGACGCAAAATCCTCGAATGGCTGAATGCCCTCCCAAACCTGACCTGGTTCAAGGTTGAGGACTTCGTGGATGATGTCTTCCGGCAACAGGCGGACTTTTTACGAAGCGGCGCGGATTACAACACCTGGATCATCAGCACCAGCGACGCCTCCGCCCGTCTGCTGCACAGCTTCGAGCACTGGCGGGACGTGGAGGGGCAGTATATTCGCTTCCTTATCGCGGAAGTACTCGTCTACCTGGGCATGGTGCGCACAGGGAAGCTCCTCAACCAGTCAGAAGACCTGGTTTTCCAGGTTTCACCGGGATTTTCCGGGCTGCTTAGCCCTGATGGCTCGCTGGAACTGCCGGAAGAGGCCCAACCGGTTTTGGTGGGCAGGGATGGGAAGCTTGAGATGACCCCACTCGTGCCGCGGATCGCTCGCTACCAGCTCGCGCGCTTTGCCGAATGGCACACGCTGCAGGCGGACCGATACGTCTTCCAGCTCACGCCGGCTTCGCTTCAGGCTGCCGGGGAGCAGGGGCTTGAGCTCAAACATCTGCGGGCTTTGCTGCGCAAGTATGGCAAACCGGGCATCCCACCCGCGCTGCAAAAGGCTCTCGCCCGGTGGGAAAAGAACGGCTTGGAAGCCCGCATGGAGCCGCTGATGGTCCTGCGGCTGACGGAACCCTCCCTGCTCGAAAAACTGCGTGAGTCAAAGGCTTCTTCCTGCCTTGGCGAAGTGCTGGGTCCGGCGGCGGTCCTGGTGAAACCGGGCTGCGAGGGAAGAGTGCGAGCCGCGTTGCACGACCTGGGCATCCTGACAGATATTCCAGAAGGGAAAGAATGACGCCAAACAATCCGGGCTTTTTTGAAAGGGCTTTGCGCTTCAGCTTTCTGATCGCCAGCGCAGCAGGCTTCTTTCGCGTTTATGGCGCCATTGTTTACAGGGCGGAAATCCTGGAGTTCAGCCGCAGAGCCTGGCTGCCTGCTTTCCTCATAGCGGCAGGCGGCTTAATGGGGCTTTTTAGTCTATGCGTCTGGCTACTGCTCAAACTCAAGCCCAAGCCGCCTGCATGGCTGCCTTGGGCAGGCGTGCTTGTAAGTATCGCAGCCTACTGGTCCGAAAGACTCTTCCTCTGGGCGCCCGCCCAGCGGAATGTAAACACGCTATGGATGATTGGCGTGCATCTCGTCTGGCTGCTCCTGGCTGCGGCGAGCTGCCTGCAAACGAAACGGAGACTGAATGAACACGACTAACCGGGAAATGGAAGTCAAATTCCTTATCGCAGACCTGCCTGCCCTACTCAAAAAAATGGAAGGTTTCGGTGCAAAAACTCTGCGACCGCGCATGCTCGAAGTGAACCTGCGCTTTGACACGCCCGATATGCGCCTGCGCTCTCGCGCGGAGGTGCTGCGTTTGAGGCAGGACGACCAGACTATCCTGACCTTTAAGGGTCCGGGTGAGATTGTGGATGGAGTCATTTCGCGCCAGGAATTGGAGGTGAGCGCCAGCGATTTTCAGACCACCCGCGCAATCCTCGAGGGACTCGGTTTCCAAGTGTTCATGACTTATGAGAAATTCCGCCAGAATTACCGATTAAACGGATTAGTGGCATCCGTTGACGAACTGCCCTACGGCAACTTCATCGAGCTGGAAGGCAGCAGTCCGGAGCATGTCTGCGGTACAGCCGCCTTGTTGGGCTTGGATTGGGAGCAGCGCATCAACGTCAGTTACACAGCGCTGCTGGAAATTTTCAACCAAAAAACCGGTCACACCTTTCGCGATCTCAGCTTTGAGGCTTTTGAGGGTCTGCGCGTGCTGCCTGAGCAGCTCGGTCTGGCTTTTGGCGACCTGGTTGCCTGAACAGAACTACCAGGTCTCAGCGCGGACGATCTCGCTCATCGCTTTGCGTGGTCTCGCGGCTGGCTGCTCAGCAGGATAGCCAAGCGGGATAACGCCCAAAACATATTTGTCATCCGGAATACCCAAAACCGGACGGATTTCCGCCTGATCGAAAAAACCCACCCAGCACGTGCCCAAGCCCTGTGCGTACGCTTCGAGCAGCATGCTGCCGACGGCAATCGCCGTGTCGCGAATGGCACACTTGAGGTCCAGGTGAGGACTATTTTCGTCCAGGTATAACCCCGGCTCCACTTCCACGCGGGCGGCGATATCCGCCACTGCAATGATGAAAGCTGGCGCCGTCATCATCCAGGTTTGATTGTGGCAAACCTCCATAACCGCCTGCCGCTGCTGCGCACTTTGGATCACAATAAACTGCCAGGGCTGCTTGTTGTTGCCTGAAGGCGATAACCTGCCAGCCTCCAACACTGCCCGCAACTTCTCCGGACTCACCGGTTCGGGGAGATACTTTCGAATGCTTCTGCGATGCTGTATCGATTCAATCATTTTCACCTTCCTTTTTATTAGTTTAGCCTATTTATAAAATGTGAACGAACTCAGTATAGATTTTAACCGTATGCTAATAATATATATAAAATAGTAACAAAATCACCCATTTCTGCCAAGTACGGGAGAATAATCGCGGGCTTTTGGCTTCAAAACCCCATTTATTCCTCAAATGGGTTAAAATAGAAACATGGTTTGACATGCGAGAAATTACACCGTCTTTCTTCCCGGATCTCGAAAAGCACGTTGAAGGTCAGGTGCTGAGAAAGACTGCGCCTTATCCCATCCAGAGCTATCACGAACTCGTCCGAAAAGTTGCCCAATTGTCCTTCCTGAACAAGGATTATTTGCTCTTTTTCCGCGGGCAAGATCAGGATTACCAAAACAAAGCCGGCACGAGCACTTTCTACCCAACCATCTACCGCAAGGAGATCCTTACCACCCAGGAGGTACGTGCCCGGTTTGAGATGCTCGAGATAGCCGCCTGCAAGCTGACCGAAGCCTTTGAACGTGAAAAACTGGACGGCAGGGCAGACCTGCGGCGCAAACAGTACATCACCTGGAGCATCCTGCAGCATTACGGTGTTTGCGATACCCCACTGCTGGACCTGACGCAGTCGCTGCGTGTTGCCGCTACCTTCGCGCAGATGGACAACAAGGCTGAGCGCGGAATGGTCTATGTGTTTGGCTTGCCCTACACCACCAACCGCATCACCTACAACAGCGAGCAAGACCTTGTGATCGTGCGTCTGCTTTCGATCTGCCCGCCCCAGGCTTTGCGCCCATACTTCCAGGAAGGCTACCTCTGCGGCACGCTCGATATTACCGATTCTTACACCAATAAATCTGAGTTGGATTTTAAGAACCGCCTGGTTGCCAAGTTTTCCATCCCAACGGATGAATCGTTCTGGGGGAATAGCTTCTCACGCATCCCCAAGAACCTGCTTTTCCCTGAGAATGACCTGGTCGAGGAGCTCTGCGTCCGCGTCCGCGAAGAGATGATCAGCGAAATGAAGTCTGTATTTGTCAGTTGACCATTCCGCAGAGGGTTTATACTTTTTTAGCAGATATTCATCAAAAAGTACCGAGGACACAAAAATGACCGTTGTAATCCCTGATAATCGCAAAAAGTATCAACTCTTCAACCGCACCTCCGCAATGAACCTGGTATTCATGGTCCTCCTGGCGCTGTATTACCTATACATCACGCGCGGAGGCAGTCCTTTGCTCTCTCTGAGCGGGCAGACTGCTCCAGCTTCCCTTCCAAAACCAGCTTACATTGTTGCCCCTCCGGTTTTTGGTGTAATTGGACTGGTCTTAGCCATTGCATGGAAGCCTCTCCGCAAAGGGGTGATCGTGTTGCTGGCAATGCACTATTTGCTGACGATGTCGATCCTGCTGCTGGCGGGGTTCGCGGCGGTCTCTTCGCTATTCACGCTGAAAATTGCCGGATTCCTGCCCGTCATTCTGCTCCTGTTGGTTCTCGCGGTACTGGTATTTCTATTTCTCTGGAACCTCAAGGCGCTCAAGGACCTTGACCTGCCCGCGATTTTTGGCAAGCAGTAGCCCACCCTTCGGCTGGCATAAAAACACCTGGGTCCCAGGTGTTTTTTTACCTTCACAGCTTGTGGTAAAATCCAAACGCTTCTTATGGAAAAGAAAAAAGAACTTCGCAATTCCGCAAAAGCCATCATCATCCGCGATGGAAAACTGCTCGTGATCCTCAAACAACGCGACAACAGCGCTTACGCGGTGCTGCCTGGCGGTGGGCAGCATTGGGGCGAAACTCTGCCCGAAGCCCTCGTCCGCGAATGCCGGGAAGAAATCGGCACGAAGGTGCGCGTTCGCAAGCTGCTCTTCATGCGGGAATACCGGGCTGCACATCATGAATTTGCGGATGTTAATCCGGGCACACATCAGTTGGAGTTCTATTTTAAGTGCAAAATCAGCCGGGATTACGAACCCGCGCAAGGTTCTCACCCCGATAACGGACAATCTGGCGTCCGCTGGGTGCCGCTGGACGAGCTCGACAAAGTGCGTCTCTACCCGCGCGCCATCTGCCCCATCCTGGCAGACCTCAAGCACAGCGATCATCCCATTTACCTGGGCGACTGTAACTAAGCCCTGCCTGCCCCACAAAGGTATAATTAGCCCAATCAAAACAATCCGTGCAACGGAGGACAAGTATGCGCCAATCTTTTCTAACCAATGACCAGTTGCTCTTCCTGCAGAATGAAAAGCAAAGCCTGGATAGCATTCTGGCTTCTTTGAAGGCTTTTAATCTCAGCGAGGAATCGCTGCAAAACCTGCGCAAGGCGATTGACCAACTGGATGAACTCTTTTTGATAGTGGCAGTTGGCGAATTCAACGCCGGCAAGAGCGCGCTGATCAATGCCATCCTGGGCGAAAAGGTGCTGGTTGAAGGCGTCACGCCCACCACTGCGCGCGTGACCATGGTGCGGTACGGAGAAGCATTCAGCGAACAGGTCGTGGATGAGGGCTTTGCCATCGTTACCTATCCGATGGAGCTGCTCAAGGAGTTGAACATCGTTGACTCCCCCGGCACTAACGCCATCAACCGCCAGCACGAACGCCTCACAAACGAGTTTGTGCCCCGGTCGGACCTGGTGCTGTTTGTCACCTCCGCAGATCGCCCGCTGACGGAGAGCGAGAAGCTCTTTCTCGAGAAGATTCTCACCTGGGGCAAGAAAATCGTCCTGGTGATCAACAAAAGAGACATTCTTGAAGATGAAAAATCCCGCCATGAGGTGGAAACCTTCGTCCGCGAGAACACCGCCGTCATTCTCGGATCCGAGCCGGAAATCTTCAGCGTTTCCGCCCGTCTGGCGCAGAAAGCCGCGCTTGCGGAATCTGAGGCGGACCGGGAAAGCCTGCGGGCAGCCAGCGGCATTAACGCCCTCGAGCACTACATCACCGAAACCCTCGATGACAACTCGCGCCTGGAGCTCAAACTGCGCAATCCCTTGGGCGTCAGCACGCGATTGCTGACCGAAGCGCAAGAGCGCAACAGCGCCCAGGTGCGCGAGATTGGCGAAGACGTCGCCCTTTCGGCTTCGTTGGAAGGTATGCTGCAGAGCTACCGCCGCGATCTTTCCGGCGAGCTTCCTCCAAGGTTGGCTGAGGTGGAGAACATCCTCAATAGCTTTGAAAACCGCGGGCAGGATTACCTTGACAACACCATGAAACTTACCCGTATCTTTGATCTCGCCAAACCGGACAAAATCAAAGCCGAATTTCAGGAAGAAGTTCAGGCGGATGTGGCTGAGGAGATTGACGCGAAAGTTCGCAGCCTGATCGACTGGCTGGTGGATAAGGACCTGAATGTCTGGTACCAGGTGGCTGGAGCGCTCGAACGCCGGCAGGCGCAGTCCCAACGGGCAATGCCAAGCGCGAGCCCCCAAACGGAACGCCGGCGCCAGTTGATAGACAGCGTCAGCATCACTATTAAAGCGATTGTCGACCAATACGACCGCAAGCGCGAAGCTGAACAACTAGGTAACTTTGTCCAGGAATCAGTCACCCAAACCGCGCTTTTCGGTGTCGGGGCGGTTGGGATCGGCGCGCTTGTGGCGACTGTGCTCACAACCAAAGCTCTGGATGTCACTGGTCTCGTGACTGCCGGTGCGCTGGCAGTTTTGGGTCTCTTTGTCATCCCCTACAAGCGCAAGCAAGCGAAAGACGCGTTCAGGGAGAAAATGGCTGAATTGCGCGAAAACCTGATGAAAACGCTCAAAGCCACGTTCGACCGCGAAAGCGAAAGCGCCATCCAGAGGCTGGAAGGCAGCATCAACCCGTATACCAGCTATGTTCAGGGAGAACAAGCCCGTTTGCAGACAGATAAAGAGACGCTGGACGGACTGCAGGAACAATTGGAAAACCTGAAACTCTCCATTCCCAAAGTTCTAAAAAGTACCAGATAATAAAAGAGAGGCAAGCACCTTTTCAGGGACTTTGCCTCTTTCTATTTAAAAAAACAGCGTGGAAATCAGCCTTGATGATCCACCAGCGTTCCAATCTCTTCGCCGTAGATGGCGCGCATCAAGTCACCAGGTTTCCAGAGATCGAGCACAAGGATGGGCAGGTTGTTTTCCATGCACAGGGTCACTGCGGTTGAATCCATCACGTTGATGCGTCTCGCGAGGATTTCAAGGTAGGTCAGTTTCTTGATCTGGACCGCCTCCGGATGGGTGATCGGGTCTTTATCGTAGATTCCATCCACTTTGGTTGCCTTGATGACAACATCCGCGCCGATTTCGGTCGCCCGCAGGGCAGCCGCCGTGTCGGTTGAGAAGTAGGGGTTACCCGTGCCGCCGCCAAAGATGACCACGCGCCCTTTCTCAAGATGGCGGATGGCTCGCCGGCGGATATAGGGTTCCGCGACGGTGCGCATTTCAATCGATGACATCACCCGCGTGACCACTCCGATTTTCTCGAGGGCGTCCATCAGCGCGAGGGCGTTCATCACCGTCGCCAGCATACCCATGTAGTCCGCAGTGGCGCGGTCCATGCCGGTATTCTCACCGGTGGCGCCCCGCCAAAGATTGCCGGCTCCGATCACAATCGCCACATCCACTCCGGTCTCATGCACCGACTTGACCAGTTGAGCGATCGTGCGGGCTTGGCTTGGGTCAATGCCCTGACCGTCTGGAGACGCCAGCGACTCGCCGGATAGTTTGAGCAGGATGCGTTGATACTTTGCTGTTTTCTGAGTTTCCGTCATGCTATCTCCTTTGTGGAATACTGGTTGACAAAGCTCCTTGATAAATAAAGAGCCAACATTTCGGTTGGCTCCTTGCTGATTAAGCGGCTTCTTCCTCTTCGGCGGGTTTTTGGGTGGTCTCACCCAAAGCCCATCTCACAAAGCGGCGGACCACGATGCGTTCACCCAGAGCGGCGACGCGGTCGTTGATCAGATCGCTCACAGTGCGGCTTTCATCGCGGATGTACTTCTGGTTCAGCAGAACGGTTTCATCCTTGAACTTCTTCATGAAGCCTTCCACAATCTTGGGGATGATCGCTTCGGGTTTGCCTTCGGCGCGAACGCGCTCGGTGATGATGGCAGTCTCTTCGGCTAAGACCTCCTCTGGGATGTCGGCTTCGGAGACATACTTTGGCGAAGCGGCAGCAATTTGCAGCGCGATTTCATGGGCAAGCTCTTTGAAGGTGTCGGATTTGGCAACAAAGTCAGTTTCCGAGTTGATTTCAACCAAAACGACCAGGCGTCCCTCACTGTGGATGTAAACTTCCAGGCGACCTTCGGAGGCTTCGCGGTTGGCGCGTTTTTCGGCTTTCTTCAAACCCTTTTCGCGCAATTCTTCTAGAGCCTTTTCAAAATCCCCGCTGGTGTTTTGCAGTGCGCTCCGGCAGTCCATAATGCCGCAGCCGGTCTTTTCGCGCAATTGTTTAATCATGTCAATAGTGATTTCCATAGTTTTTCCTCTCTTGTCCAAAGCTCCAAAAAGCTATTATTCCTGATCATCCTGTTCGTCGTCTTCAGCCTCAGGTTCACGCTCACGCTCATAAACGATCTTGGCACGGGTGGAATCGCCGAGGAGCATTTCGTCGTCAAGTTCTTCATCATCATCGATGCGGCGGGAGATCTTGGAGGGAGTCTCGATCAC
>JAGVUP010000010.1 GCA_019136215.1 Chloroflexota bacterium
CGGAATTACGCCGCGGGCTTGAAAACACTCGATTTTTCTGATGGCAGCGCCGCCTCCGAGGTCATCAATGCCTGGGTCGCCGAGCAAACCGCCAACAAGATCACCCAAATCGCGGAACCTTCCATGTTCTCTGAGAACACCGCGCTCGCGCTTACCAACGCGGTCTACTTCAAGGCAGCCTGGATGCATCCGTTTTACGAATCCGCTACCAGCCCAGCGCCTTTCACGCTTCTCAGCGGCGAGCAGAAAGAGGTCCCCACAATGCTGTTGGAGGCGAGCTTACCCCTCCGCGTCACGGATGAACTGACCGCGGTGCGGCTGCCTTATGCCAATGGGGATATGGTGATGGAAATCCTGATGCCAAACCTCGACGCCTGGGAAAACGCGGATGCCCTTTCGCGGCTTGGGGCGTACCAGGAGAGCCTGGGGGACTTGGAAGCCACGACCGTTCTCCTTAGTCTGCCGAAATTCCGCATCGAAACCCCAACCATGGACTTAATTCCCGCGTTGAAGGGAAACGGCATGCGGCTCGCGTTCTCAGGCGAAGCTGACTTTTCGGGAATCAGCGGCGACCAATCGCTTTACGTTTCAGCCGCTGCCCAAAAGGCGTTTATCGATGTGAACGAACAGGGCACGGAAGCTGCCGCGGTATCCATCGTGGTGATGGAGGAAAAAGGCGTACCGCAAGAACCGCTGAAGGTTAACATCGACCGCCCATTCCTCTTCCAAATCCGCGACACCGCCACCGGCGCCATCCTCTTCCTTGGCATGGTGGCAGAACCATAGATCCGGGTGGGAACAAATCGAGCCCGATAATCGTCCAATTCACAGCGAAACCTAAAAAACCGCTGAAGGAGATAGAATGAAAACAAACACAATCACAATCATGGCCAGTATCGTAATCATCATCGCTCTCTTGCTGGGAGCCTGCGCACCTGTGCAGACACCGGCAGAACCGGATCCACATCCGGTGGAAAATACCGAAGAAGAAGGCACAATCGAAGATTCGAGCGGTGAGGTCGCATATATCGTGGACCCCACGGCAGACCCCGAAGCGCTAAAGGCGCTTGCACAGTCCAATAACGGCTTCGCGCTGGCGCTCTATCAGGCGCTGCGCGACCAGGACGGAAACCTGATTTACTCGCCCTACAGCATCTTCCAGGCGCTGCTGATGACTGGCGCCGGCGCGAAAGGCGAGACCGCCAGCCAGATGGCAAGCGTTTTGGGCATGGATCCGAACGATCCGGAAGTGCACAACCTGATGAACGCTCTCAACAAGGCGCTCACCTCGATCCCGGAAAACCTTAGGGGCGACTCTCAGCCGCTGACCTTTACGGTCGCCAACGCGGTTTGGGCGCAGAAGGATTTCCATTTTGAACAGGAGTTTCTGGATACGCTCGCAGCCAACTACAATGCCGGGCTGAAACTGGTGGACTTCAATAATCCCGAAGAAGCCCGCAATCTCATCAACCTTTGGGTGGCTGCCCAGACCAACGACAAGATCAAAGAGATCATTCCGCAAGGCTTGCTTGACGAAATGACCCGCATGGTGCTCACAAACGCGGTCTATTTCAAAGCCGGATGGTCGCATCGTTTTGATGAACAGGAAACCAAAGACGGCAGCTTCATGCTCGCCGACGGCAGCGCCAAGTCCGTGCCCTTCATGCACGCTGGTTTCAATACCGCCGCTCTTGTTGACGAGAACCTCGCCGCCCTCACGCTGCCCTACGAAGGCGGAAGCTACGCCATGGCAGCCATCATGCCCCAGGCGGATTTTGCTGGCTTCGAGGCGCAGTTGTCCGCTGAGAAGCTCCGGCAGATCCTCGCAGAGCTTCAGGATTCCAGCGCTTTCGTTGACCTGAGCATGCCGAAGTTCAAGATAGAAAGCATGTTTGGGCTTTCAGAAAAGCTCGAAGCTCTCGGCATGCCGGACGCGTTTGATGCCCAAAAGGCAGATTTCTCCGGTATGACCGGCAATAAGGATCTGATGATCAGCTCGGTGCTGCACCAGGCAACCATCGACGTCAATGAACAAGGCACTGAAGCCGCGGCGGACAAGCCATTCATCTATGTGATCTACGAAACCACCACCAACGCCATCGTCTTCATGGGGCGGGTGGTGAATCCGTAATAAGATTCGGACAATAAAAAAACTCCTGCTTATGTCGGCAGGAGTTTTTTGTTCGGCTAAGTAAGATCAGCCAGCCATGTATGCCATCGAGACCGTGCCCGGACCGACATGGCTGCCGATCATCGGGCTGACCTCGGAACGAATGATCTCAATCGGGTTGAGCTGTTCTTTCCCGAGGTTTTCCAACGTAACCATGTCATCAAAAGCCAGGGCGTGGAAAGGCGCAAGACGCACCGGCGTGCGGCCGGCTACGTCTCTGACGTTTCCATGATAGGCTTCAGGTTCAGCGCGGAGCCGAGCAGGCGTTTGGCGGAGTTGATGCGTCCGCCGCGGTGCAGGTATTCAAGATTATCGACGGTGAAGTAGACGCCAATATGGCTGTAAGAATCCTGCGCCAGTTGGTAGCATTCCTTCAGGCTCGCGCCCTGGTCGGCAGCCCGCGCGACGGTCAGCACCATCAGGCTCAATGCCATCGAGACTATCTTTGAGTCCATCACGATCAAATCCTCGGGGTTGCCGAGCTCGGCTTTAGCCTGAATAGCGGAATTGACCGTGGCGGAAATGCCGGTGGAAATGCCCAGATACAGCACCTGCTTGCCCTCGTCGAGCAGCTTTTTGAAGACCTCGAGGAACTGCCCAACCGTGACCTGGCTGGTGGTTGCCATATTTTTGGATTTAGCTAATTGCTGATAAAACTCCTCAGCCTGGATATCGACTCCGTCGAAGTAAGACTTGCCTTCCCAGTGGAGCGTCAAAGGCAGAACAGGAATCTGATATTGATCCACATATTGTTTGGGAAGGTAAGCGGAAGAATCAGTAGCGATAACAACTTTTTTCATAGTTTCCTCAATACCTGTATTTTATAAAAGTATAGCACACCAATTTTACCAAATTTGACAGGATGTATCACTAATAAATTCCTCCTGTGATAAATTCCGCCTGCCTGTGAGGCTGTATCGTCGAATCAGGATGCGCCTTCCTGATTCATTTTCCAGCAATTCCAAAAGGATCCTGCAGAATTCTGCGTCCTTGACCGCAACAAGCGAGGTTTTGGCGCTGTCGGAGAGTTTTTGAGAGCTTCCGCGAGAGCTGTAATGCTATCATAGCCTCCATGCTGCCTGGAACGCGGCTCTTGGGAGGAGCGGCGCAGGCAAGAAAGGAAACTATGGAGACTATCCATTCAACGACTAAACAAACAAACGAAACATCCGCGCCTACACCGGAAAAGCCCGTTGGGACGGATGGAAAACTCAAACATCCCTTCCCGATCCTGCTGGCGGTCTTTACTCTGGCGCTGCTCTTGGACGTCCTTTTCTTTGAGAAGGCGTGGGGTTGGCACTGGGCTGCGGCGATAAACCTCTATTTAATCAGCGCGGCTGTGTTCGCGCGTGCTGAAGGTA
>JAGVUP010000112.1 GCA_019136215.1 Chloroflexota bacterium
CGTGATGCCCCTGCTGCTCTATCACTTCAGACAGTTTTCCTGGGTATTCCTGATTGCCAACCCGCTGATTCTGCCCGTCCAGCCGCTGGTCATGATTTTGGGATTGATAGCGGTGACCTTCGGGCTCATCAGCCTGCCCATGGGAAAAGCGTTCGGATGGGCAGCCTGGCCCTTTGCCGCCTATACTAATCGGATGGTCTTCTGGCTTGCCAGCCGGTTTCCTCAAACCCTGCAAATTCCAAAAATGGATTTTGCCTGGGTACTGCTGGTCTATTTGCTTTTTGGCTTTCTGGCGTTTGGGATGCTCTGGCGGAAATGGCTGGGACTTCTGACAAAACCAGCCTTTGTTCTGCTTGGGCTTGGCAGTTTGAGCGTTGCGCTTTGGGCGAGTGTGTCGGCGCTTCCGAATGGCAGACTGAGCCTGACGGTTTTTGGGCAATCCGATACCCCCATGCTGCTTGCGCGGGATTCCAGTGGGCAGTATTTGTTAGTCAACGGCGAATCGGAGCCGGCGATATTGAGCGAACAGATTGAACCGCTTTTGCCGCCATTTGGGCGCAGGCTTGAGGTTGTCATCATTCCATCCTGGACAGGTATTGTGGGGCTGCGATCCCGCGGAGCGACAGATCTCAAAACGCTTGTGGAACGCCTTCGCGGCTGAAAGCATCCCGCAAACGCGTCTGACGGGCGAAGAAATGCTCACTTTTCAGCAGGGCAGCATGGAATTCGGTATTGTCGATGGGAATTTAGGGTCCTTGCTGATCCGTCAGGAAGATTTCACCGCCCGGGTAACTTTTGCTGGTGCAGAGGAAGACATGTTGTCGTCGGCTTCTCTCGTTATTCAGCCCGAAGAACAGAATCAGGCGGAATTCGATGCTCAGGTGAGAGTGCTGACAGGCGATGGAGATCGGGAAAAAGCTCCTTTCGCGCTCTGGGCGCGGGATTACCTCTGGCTGCAGGTGCAGACCGACGGCAAACAAATCTGGCTTTTCAGTAAAACGCCATAATTTGCAAATACAAGCATGGAAGCATTACCTTTGTGATAGAATCCACTGGTATTATTGGAGGCAAGCATCCCATGTCACTGCAAATTACAAATCAAGCGGATTACGCTCTCAGAGCAATGCTTTATCTTGCCCGTTTGGTTTGGGGGTCGGAAAACGAGTGCCATCGAGTGTCATTGCTGAAGAGATGAATATGTCGCGCATTTTTCTCTCACGCATCAATACCCAGTTGGTTAATGCGGGGCTGCTCACCACGTGGCGGGGGGCTCGGGGTGGGGTGGCGCTGACGAAACCGGCGTCTGAAATAACGGTCTACGACGTGTTGACGGCGGTGGACGGTCCCATTCAATTGATGGGATGCCTTGACGATCAGAAATTTTGTTCGTTCTCGGAAACCTGTCAACTCTACAAATTTTGGATGCGGACTAAAGATGTGCTCGCTCAGCAGCTTAAAGGCACCACACTACAGGATTTGGTTGATGAAAGAAAAGAGGAAGGCGGAGATTTTCTCGACAGTCTGCGAATGATTTCGCGTCAAACCGAATTAAACGAATAACTTTGATTAAAGAGGCAAGTTTTAACTGATCCTGTGCTAAAATCGGGTTTGTTTTTAGAAAGAGCAGTTCTGTGTACTTTTGAGTCCTGCCTTTGCTTTTAAGAAGAAAAATGTCCAAAAGAGTATTGCGTTCGTGTCTGTTGGGGATTGTTGCTGTTCTACTACTCACCAAATTAATTCATTCTGAAGCTGTGTTTGCCCGCGAACATCTGCCGGAGCAGCAGGTTCTGATCGTGCGCTACGTAGACCGGAATCAACTAGCTGATCTGGCAAATCGATATGATGTAGTGGAAGTCGATGCTGAAACCCAAACAGTCAGGATATTCAGCAATCAAATCACCCGCGATGCTCTTGCAGCAGAAGGATTCACCTGGATGGTTGATGTCCCTTATACTGCATTGATCAATACCGAGGTCAAGCCTTTGGCGGGGCAGACCTCAGGAATACCAGGTTTTCCCTGTTACAGAACTATTGCCGAGATTTATACTTCTGCGGAAACGCTCGCGCAAAACTATCCCAACCTGGTGGAATTGATTGATATTGGCGATTCCTGGGAAAAGACCCAAAATTCAAATGCCGGCTGGGATATGGAAGTCCTGTTATTAACCAATAAGAGTATTGCGGCCACACTGAAGTCAGACGCGATGTTTATCAGCGGTATTCATGCCCGCGAGTGGGCGCCGCCGGAACTGAACCTTCGCCTGGCAGAATACCTGCTCGCGAATTATGAAACAGACGCTGACATAAAGTGGCTCCTGGACTACAACCGTGTCCACCTGGTCTTGTCTACAAATCCGGATAGCAGGCTGCAGGATGAAGCAAACCAAAGCTGGTTATGGCGTAAGAACACGAATAATAATTACTGCCCTGGAGGAACTGGACAAAATGGGCGGGGAGCAGACCTGAACCGCAATTATCCATTTATGTGGGCAGGCGGCAGTAGCCAATGCTACTCTACTTATCCTGGACCGAGCGCCGGTTCAGAGCCAGAGACTGATGCAATCACAGATTATGCTAGAAGCATTTTCCCGGATCAGAAAGGGTCCAATCCCAGTGATCCCGTCGATGAAATAACCGCTACCGGAATGTTTATAGATTTGCACAGTTATTCAGAACTTGTGCTCTGGCCCTGGGGATACACCTATAATAATGCACCGAATCATGCCAGTCTGCGCGCGATGAGCTATAAATTCGCCTACTATAACGGATACAGTCCGGAGAAGTCGAGTGGTCTGTACCTGACTCGCGGTTCGACAGACGACTGGGCTTATGGTGAGTTGGGTGTACCAGGTTTCTGCATTGAGGTTGGGGATAGCTTCCATCAGAATTGCAACACATTCGAAAGCGAAATTAATCCGGATAACCAGCAAGCTTTGCTGCGGGCGATCAAGATCGCTCGCCGTCCCTATCGTCTGACCCATGGACCTGAGGTGACGAATCTTTCTGTAGATCCTGCCAGTGTGGATCCAGGACAAACTATTGTTGTCCACTACACCGCTGACGACACCCGCTACAGCATTCCTGGATTCCTGGATCGACCGAAACGGATATTGACCTGCTCACTCAGGTGCCGGTGTACAGCGGTACATTCCAACTCTCCACCGACGGATTAACTGCTGGTCGGCACACACTCTTCGTTGAGTCTCTGGATGATGCCGGAAACTGGGGACCTCCTACAGCGATTTTCTTCATAATCTCAGGATCAACCCCAACAGCTACACCTACTCACACAGCAACCCCAACAGCTACACCTACTCACACAGCAACCCCAACAGCCACGCCTACTCACACAGCAACCCCAACAGCCACACCTACCCACACGGCAACCCCAACAGCCACGCCTACCCACACGGCAACTCCAACAGCCACGGCAACCAGCGTGCCGCCAATTGATCACTACATTTACCTTCCACTGGTACAGAGAGACTAAGACCTGAGAAACACACCAAACAGGGCTGATCATTCATCAGCCCTGTTTGATTCTCGCTGCAGCCATAAAAAACACTAGGGCATTCAAATGCTTTCCAACATCGCACTGAACTGCTTATAATTAGCTCTGTCTCAGCGTGATGCCTGAGCAAAAATCAGCAGGAGCAGAGCGTATCGTGGAAAAATTTATCGTTGTCGCGGGAAATATCGGTTCGGGCAAGACCACACTGGTGAAAATTCTTAGCGAACGCTTGGGTTTTACGCCATTCTATGAACCGCACCAGGAGAACCCATACCTGGCGGACTTTTACGAAGACATGGAGCGCTGGTCCTACCATTCCCAGGTGTATTTCCTGACCCAAAGGCTCAAAATCCACAAGCAGTTGCTGCTGGCTGAGGGCTCAGTGGTGCAGGACCGCAGCGTCTATGAGGACGCGGAGATTTTCGCGCGCAAC
>JAGVUP010000188.1 GCA_019136215.1 Chloroflexota bacterium
AATGAAGATATCGTAAAAGTCGCTGTAGTCGAAAGGCATCAAAACACAGGCAATGTCGCAGTAGCGTTGCTTAGAGGATATGGAATTAAAAAAGGTGCGATAGCGGTATCTATTGCTCACGATTCCCACAACATAATCGTTGTTGGTGTCAATGATGATGATATGGCTTTTGCTGTGGAGAAATTGATAGAACAGGAAGGGGGAATAATTCTCGTAAAGGATTCTCAGGTTGTTGATACTATGCCAATGGAGATAGGCGGGATTATGAGTTCGCAGTCCGGAGAATGGGTAAGTGCGACCTTGAGCAGGATACACGATTTAGCACACCGTGAATTAGAAGTGAATGAGAGTCTTGAACCAGTAATGGTGCTTACATTTATGACCTTGACAGTAATACCGGAAATTAAAATAACAGATATGGGATTGTTTGATGTTAGCAATTCTAAATTTATCGGTATTGAATCGGATGAAAGTAATACGTCAGGGAATAAGATGTAAAGAAAAAAGTTCCCGCTCCATTCTATGATAGGAATGTAGTGGCGATGGTTAAAAACCCAGCGGAGTAAGGTCGGAAAGGTCCGAGTAGGTATCAACGCCTTCCGCCTTTTTGAGCCAGTTGACAACGCGGTACGTTGCCGGGGTGAAGAGCGCTTCCACAAAGACTTTAAAGATGTAATTCGTCAGCGTCAGCGACCAGAACAGCTCACGCGGGAAGACTCCGGTCAGAGTGGCGACGGCGACAAAGATAATGCTGTCGGCAAATTCGCCAATGATGGTGCTGGTGATCGTGCGCGCCCAGAGGTGTTTTCCCTTGGTGAGCGATTTCATGATTGCCATGACAACGGCATTGGAAAAACTGCCAAACAGGTAACCGAGAATGCTGGAAAGGACAATCCCGCCGAAGCTGACACCGCCCAAAATGGAGTTAAAGGCGTTCTGACCGACTGTTTCCTGCCAGGCGGCTTCACCGGGGAGCAGGCGGATGAGGAAGAACATCAAAAAACTGAAAACGAGGGCTCCAAAGCCGAGCCAGATGACCCGGCGCGAGCGGGCATAACCGTAGACTTCCGTCAGGACGTCCCCAAAGATGTAGGCGAAGGGGAAAAACACGGTACCGGCATCAAAAGTCATGCGCACTTTGCCCAAAGAAAAGCCCCAGTCGATGATCTTGGCAGAAGACGCGAAGTTGGATAGGATCAGAACGACTGTAAAACTGACCGTAACGAAGTCGAGGTATCGAAATGTCTGACGCTTTTCTTCTTGTTCCACGTAAATTCTCCAATTAGTGACACATCGGGTTATACTACAAAACGGCGAAACACGCAGCTCTGGCTTCGAGATCGAATAAACAAGAATAAGGGCATCAGGGTAGGGGACGGAATGCCTCGCCCGCCGTCAAGTGCGGAGATCTGAGGGTCAAAAGACTCGCTCAACCCGGTCAGCAACGAAGTGGAGGGTGACATGGTGACCGGAGAGAATAAGGAATTACATATCATATGATGGTTCTCGACGTTTTACATTAACAGATTTGGGGTATCTTCTAAAGTGAAGCTGGACCTCGGTGCAGCCGCCTGATTTACAACAGTGGATGATTTCGGAGGGAGCAAGCCCCCTCCATGCGAGAACAATCAATTTTTTCTATGGATCCGTACTAAGTGTTTTTTTGCGTAGAAATCCTTTTGAGATTAATGATTTTTGGGTTTTGTTGATAATATCCTCCTCCTAACTCTGGACAAATCAGGGATTTATTGTAAAATAGTCTTTTGCAAGTCGATAGGAATTATTTTTGGAGGAAGAAGTTGGCTAATATTAAGTCTCAAATCAAACGAAACAAGCAAAATCAGGCTGCCCGCCTGCGCAATCGCGTCTACCGCGGATCCGCCCGCACTTTCCTGCGCAAGGCTCAGTCTGCCATTCGCGCTGAAGATACCGAAAAGTCCCAGGCGGAAGTGCTCAATGCCATTCGCGCTTTGGACAAGGCTGCTGCCAAGGGTGTCATCCACAAGAACAACGCCGCGCGCCGCAAGTCTCGCTTGATGGCTCGTTTCAATAGCTTAAACAAATAGGTTTGCTGATATTCCCATCCGAGGCTCCCCGGTCTTCTTGCGGGGAACCTCTTTTTTGTTTAACGCGGCGTTGTCCCCAAAGCAGTGCATCAATTTCCAAACAATGCGCTTGCCTGTGAATCTCGATGTTATAATCCCTTCTGGAAAACCGGGAGACCTATGTTTTACGATGTAAAAGACCAACTGACGCAATTGATTGACCGTTTTTGTAATTCGCGCGGGCTGCCCGTTGGCAAGGTGGAATTCCGCAGCATTCCCTTCAGTGGGGAATGGGGCATCGCGGCGCCGCTCTTCCCGCTGGCGGCAGCGGACCCGGACAAGACCCTCCCGGTTCCAAAGAAAGCCCAGGCGCTCGCGGAAGTTCTGAAGGACCAGGTGGCAGATTTGCCAGGCTTCTCGCGGGTTGAGGCGGTGAGAGGTTATTTGAATCTCTACTTTGAACCGCGCCAGTACGCGGAACGGGTCGTCAGCGCTGTTCTGAAAGCGGGAGAGGCTTTTGGTACCCGGGAAAAACAGGGGAAGCAGGTGATGGTGGAATATTCCAACCCCAACACGCACAAGCCGCTGCATGTCGGTCACTTGCGCAACGTGATTTTAGGCGGTTCAGTCTGCAACATCCTCGAGGCAAGCGGCAAAAAGGTCATTCGCGCCAACTACATCGGCGACATCGGCCTGCACGTAATCAAGTGGATGTGCAATTACGAGACTTTTCATCAAGGTGAACAACCCGGCAAGGACATCATGCGCTGGATGGCGGACCTCTACGCGGAATCCGACCGGCGTTTCGCGGATGATCCGGACTTTCAGGCTCAGGTGCGCGCCTATTTCGGCAGGTGGGATGCCGGCGACGCGCAAATCCATGCCCTCTGGGAGAAAACGCGCGGGTGGTCTATGCAGGGCTTCCAGCAGGTCTATGAGCTTCTGGGCGAACACTTCGACCGCATTTACTTTGAGAGCGACGTTGAAGAATCCGGTAAGGTCCTGGTGGAGGGGTTGATCCAAAGCGGGTTGGCGGAGGATGGACGTCCTGAAAATCCGGTCATCATTGACCTGGATAAGAAACTCGGCACCAAAGAGGAATACCGGGTGGCGGTCATCCTGCGTTCGGACGGCACCTCGCTCTACGCGACCAAGGAAATTCCTCTGGCAATCATGAAGTTCGAGGAATATGACCTTGACCAGTCGATTTACGTGATCGACGTGCGCCAGTCACTGCACATGAAGCAGATGAGCAAGGTGTTGGAACTGATGGGCTACCCCTGGGCTGGAAAAATACGCCACCTCGCGTATGAGATTGTGAACCTGCCGGGGAACGTGACCATGTCCTCCAGGGACGGCACGGTGGTCCTGCTGGACGACCTGATCCGCGAAGCGACGCAGCGCGCTCTCGAGGTGGTGCGGGAGAAGAATCCCTCCCTTGATCCCGAAGTGATGCAGGATGTAGCGGAAAAAGTCGCACTCGGAGCGATCAAATACCCGATGGTCGCGCGGGAAAACACTAAGATCGTCACGTTCGACTGGGACAGCGCGCTAGACTTCAACGGGCAGTCCGCGCCCTATATCCAATATGCGGTCGTGCGTGCCAACAGTATCCTGCGCCGATTCAATCAACCCGTCCCAAGCGAAGCGGCTTTTGGGCATGAGATGCTGCCGGTGGAAGTCAATCTGATCGAAAAGATATCCCAGCTTCCTGACGTGATCCTGAAGGCGGCTGCGGAGTTTAAGCCGTCTCTTATTGCCACTTATGCGTTTGAACTCGCGCAGGTCTTTAATGATTTTTACACCCAATGTCCAGTGCTCTCGGCGGAAGGCTCCGCGAGACTTTCGCGCGTTTTGCTCGTAAAAGCTGCCAAGATCGCGCTGGAAAACGGATTATCCACTCTCGGAATCCAATCACCACAGGTAATGTGATGTAGAATAAAGACAAACAAAAATAAAAGGAGAAATATATGAGTCGTATTCGTACAATAATCATGGGGGCAGCAGGTCGGGATTTCCACAACTTCAACACCTTCTATCGTGACAACGAGAAGTATGAAGTGGTTGCGTTTACCGCGACCCAGATCCCCAACATCGAGGGGAGGAAATATCCCACCGAACTTGCTGGAAAACTGTATCCGGACGGCATCAAAATCTACCCCGAATCTGAACTTCCTGAACTGATCAAGAAGTTCGATGTAGACGAAGTCGTTTTTGCTTACAGTGATGTTCCCTATGATTATGTGATGCACAAATCCGCAATGGTCAACGCGTTGGGCGCGGACTTCCGCCTGATGGGAACCAAAGAGACCCAGGTCAAATCCACCAAACCGGTGATCGCGATCTGCGCGGTCCGCACCGGTTGCGGCAAGAGCCAGACCACCCGCCGTGTCGCCGCGATCCTCCAGGAAATGGGTCTGAAAGTGGCTGCCATTCGCCATCCCATGCCTTATGGTGACCTGGTGAAACAGCGTGTGCAGCGCTTCGCCACCTACGCAGACCTCGACAAGCACGAGTGCACGATCGAGGAGCGCGAGGAGTACGAACCTCACATCGATAACGGTGTGATCGTCTACGCTGGCGTTGATTACGAAGCAATTCTGCGCGAAGCAGAAAAGGAAGTGGATGTGGTCCTCTGGGATGGCGGAAATAACGACTTCGCGTTCTATAAGCCTGATCTGATGATCACCGTCGCGGATCCTCTTCGCCCCGGGCACGAAAAAGCCTATTACCCCGGCGAGGTCAATATCCGTGTCTCGGATGTGGTTGTTATCAACAAGGTTGATACCGCCAATCCCGAAGACATCATCAAAGTCCGCGAAAGCGTCCACGAGCTCAATCCCAACGCCATCATCATTGAAGGCGCATCTCCGATCTATGTGGACGACCCTGAAGCCATTCGCGGCAAGCGCGTTTTGGTTGTGGAGGATGGTCCGACCCTGACCCACGGCGGCATGAAGATCGGCGCAGGTTGGGTTGCAGCCCGGCGTTTCGGCGCTGCTGAGATCGTTGACCCCCGCCCGTTTGCTGTTGGTGAGATCCTTGCCACCTACAAAAAGTACCCCGACACCGGCAACATCCTGCCAGCCATGGGATACGGCGAGCAGCAGGTGCGCGATCTCGAAAAAACCATTGAAGCAGCCGATGTGGATATGGTCGTGATCGGCACCCCGATCGATTTGACCCGCGTGATGAAGATCAACCGCCCAAGCCAGCGCGTACGCTACGAGCTTGAGGAAATTGGCAAGCCTGATCTCGAGGATATTCTGAAGAAAAAGTTCGGCAAGTAGCCTTACGAAAGAAAAGACAACCGGTCAGATTAGCCTGACCGGTTGTTTATTTTGGGGCTTGATGATTCTTAAAACGTGTTACGGTTTATGATAAACTCAATTTAACCGACAACGAAAGAGCCATTATGTTTATCGATTCAGTACAAATCAAAGTTGCTTCCGGGAAGGGCGGCGACGGAATGGTGCATATGCACCGCGAGAAGTACCGCCCGCGCGGGGGTCCGGATGGAGGGGACGGCGGCAGGGGCGGGGATGTGATCTTTGAGGTCGTCCCGACGCTCAACACCCTCAGCCATTTCCACCAGAATGAGCATTTCTTCGCCGAATCCGGCAGGAATGGCGGACCTTCCAACCGCAGCGGTCGATCGGCGGAGGATCTGATCGTACGGGTTCCACCTGGCACCGCGATCTATGACGATGACAAAGCGGAATTGATCGGCGACCTTGTATCGCCTGGCCAGCGCCTGGTCGTTGCCAAAGGCGGGCGCGGCGGCAGGGGCAATCAGCACTTTGCCACCAGCCGCAACCAGATGCCGCTGACCGCTGAGAAGGGTGAGCCCGGCGAAGAATTCAACCTCAGGCTTGAATTAAAATTAATCGCGGATGTGGGGCTGGTTGGGCTGCCGAATGCCGGAAAATCATCGATTTTAGCCGCAACAACGAACTCCAGACCCAAGGTGGCGGACTATCCTTTTACCACTTTGGAGCCTAATCTGGGCGTGGTGCAGCTTGGGTTGGATGACAGCTTTGTAATGGCGGATATTCCCGGACTTATTGAAGGAGCCTCGCTGGGGGTGGGTTTGGGATTCGATTTTTTGCGTCACATTCAGCGCACGCGCCTGCTCATCCATGTGCTGGATGGGCTTTCAGAGAATGTGATGGAGGATTACCGCACCATCAACGCTGAACTGGAGCTCTTTGACGACTTGCTCGGAAAACGACCGCAATTCGTTGTGTTGAACAAGATGGACCTGCCTGACGTGGCAGCGGAATTTGAAACCCTGCAAGAACAATTCAAAAGCATTGGCGTGGAGCTGCTGCCAGTATCGGCGGTCAGCCAACTCAATTTGAAAGACCTCATGTGGAAGGTGTACCGCAAGCTGGGAGAGCTGCCAGCGGAAGAAAAAGCGGAAGAAATGCCAGTCTACCGCGCGGAAATTGATCCGAATTCCTTCGAGATCGAAAAGACGGAGGACGGTTATATGGTTTCCGGCGCGCGGATCGAGAAAGCAGCCGCAATGACATACTTTGATCAACCCGGATCCGTCCGGCGATTCCAGCGGTTGATGGCGGGGCTTGGGGTCGAGAAAGCTCTGCGCGAGGCTGGGATTCAGGAGGGGGACAGCGTTATTATTGGTGATTGGGAATTGGAGTGGCGGGATTGATTTGCCTTAAAATACGAACGGGTTGGGTGAGGGGGGCACCCAATCCGTTCGTATCAATATTGTCTCATCTTTTCGCTTGATTGTCAAGCCCGATAGCGTTTTTTTCCTGCCACAAGTGTACATCTGTTTGAAATCATAGACTGTTTCATCAATAATCTTCTGGATTGCGTTATTAACATTCGCTATGCCCGCAGGTATAACACTTGCGGCAGCCTTCCTCGTTGATCATCGTTG
The DNA here is from genome assembly GCA_019136215.1 of Chloroflexota bacterium. Lineage (GTDB taxonomy): Bacteria > Chloroflexota > Anaerolineae > Anaerolineales > Anaerolineaceae > Mesolinea. Next base: position 6,955 of record JAGVUP010000188.1, read on the forward strand.
CCTGACCGCATTCCGGGCAGAGCTCACCGATCTTGTGGATGGCTGAATCGATTCCCGGCATGGGGATTTGTTCGATCGGTTTTTCGGGCGGTGTTTCTTCTTTTTCCCTCTGCAGTTGAAAGAGGTATTCATCCAGCGCTTTGGCGATTCCGTCCGGAAGCGAACGCACGCGGTTTGGTCCAAAACCGAGTGACCTACCGCCGCCGATGCCGGCGAGCTGCTCCATCACAGATTTAAGCCGTTCGCGCGGCTCCACCGGTGATGCCAGTCGCAGAATGTAGGAAATCAGACGACCTATTGCCTCGGAATGCGCGGCAGTCTCTGAGCCTGCCTTGGCGGTGTTGATGAAGACCTCAAAAGGCTGCGAGCCGCCATTTTCATTGATGGTCACAAAGGCTTTTCCGAGGGGAGTTTCTATGGAATACGTGTAACCGTAGAGTGTGCGGGGACGCGGTTTTTTGCTGTCCTTCCAGAACGAGAGTTGCACTTCCTGCCCGCTTTCGTAGAGTGTCGGGATCGGGTAGGAGCCAGCTTCTTTCTTTTCCATGGTCGCTTTCGTCTCGAGCACTACCTTATCGCGCGAGCCGGTGATGTAGACGGTGATGCCTTTGCAGCCCAGCTTCCAGGCGCTCATGAAGGCTTTACTGACGTCTTCTTCCGTGGTGCCTTCCGGGAAGTTGATGGTCTTGCTCAGACTGTTATCCACGAAGCGCTGCAGGGCAGCCTGGATGTGGATGTGTTCATTCGCGGTGATGTCGGAAGAGACGACGAAGACCTTGCGAATATGCTGCGGAAGCTGTTCGATATGCTGGCAACTGCCATGTTCAATGACCTTATTGATGATCAGTTCCTTCGTTTCTTCGGGCAGGCATGCCGCGTTGAGAGCTTCCTGGAAGAAGGGGCTGACATAGTTGAGGAGCAGGTCGTTGCCCTTATCGTTGACATGGCGGATATAAGCGAGGGCGAAGACGGGCTCGCAGCCGTAGCCTTCGCAGCCTGCCACCGTTCCGATTGTACCGGTCGGGGCGATGGTGGTCTGGGCGGCATTGCGGATGCCGTGGGTTTTGATGCCATCAACGATCCGCTGCCAGTCCAATTCCGGTCGCTGCCAGTCGCGTTTATAGGGGCTGAGCGGGGTAGGAACCTGCCAGGTGAGGTTATTCGGGTCGTAGATGCTGCCCTTGATCACGGGGAAGGCGCCAAGTTCTTCCGCCATTTCCACGCTGGTTTCCATCGCGAAGTAGCGGATAAACTCCATCACCTGACCGCAGAATTCCAGCGATTCCTCCGAGCCATAACGCACACCGCAGTGGTACATCAAATCCGCCAGCCCCATGATGCCCAAGCCGATGCGGCGGGCGTTATGCGCAGCAACTTTGAGCTCAGGGACAGCTGGAACGTAGGCGTTCTTATCGACAACGTGGTCGAGGAAGCGCGTTGCTGTTTTGGTCACCTGGCGGAGTTTTTCCCAGTCCACGGTGCCGTTTTCACCAAGCATTTGAGCGAGGTTGATGGAACCGAGGCAGCAGTTCTCATAGGGTCCCAGCCATTGCTCGCCGCAGGGGTTGGTGGATTCGAGTTCATAAAGGTGCGGGACGGGGTTGTAGCGGTTGGCAGCATCTAAGAATAGCGCGCCGGGCTCGCCGTTGTGATGCGCCTGCTGCACAAAGAGGTCAAAGAGCTTGCGCGCCTTGATGGTCTTATGGACCCTGATTGGCAAACCCGCTTTTTCGGCAGCATCGATCGTTCCGTGGAACTTTTTGTAAGCCGGATGATGCACATCGGGGAAACGCAGTTCCCAATCTGCGTCATCTTCCACGGCCTGCATAAACTTGTCGGTAATGCCCAGGGAAATGTTGAAGTTGGTGATTGCCATTTCGCTGGTTTTGCACTGGATGAAAGCTTCCACGTCGGGATGGTCGACCCGCAGCACGCCCATATTGGCTCCGCGGCGCGTGCCGCCCTGGGCAATCTCGCCGAAGGCGTCGTCGTAGACTTTCAGGAACCCAACCGGTCCGGTTGCCTGACCGGCAGAGGTGTTGACAATGGAGCCCTGCGGACGCAGGCGGGAAAAGTTAAAGCCGTTGCCGCCGCCGGTTTGTTGGATCAGGGCGGCATTGCGAAGGGTGCTGAAAATGCCGTCCTGGGCACGCCCCATATCATCGGAAATCGGCAGCACAAAGCAAGCCGCGAGCTGCCCGAGCGGTGTCCCTGCGCCGGTGAAAGTCGGCGAATTGGGGAAGAAAGACTTAGAGACCATCATGCGGTAAAAATCTTTGGCGAGTGCCTGGCAATCCTGCGTCCGTTCCGGGACGTCAGCAACATGCCAGGCGACGCGCCAGAACATTTCGTCAATACTTTCGACCGGTTGACCGTCATCCCCGCGCCGCAAGTAGCGCTTGATGAGCACCTGGCGTGAGTTTTCCGATAACTCAATGTGGGGTAAGCCTTCCGGGATTGGAGGCGTCTGGATAAGTCCCGTTTGATTGATGGTGGGTTCTGGCATGATGGTCCTCTGGTTTTTACTTTTCTTCTTCTGATAGGAGGTGATCAATTTCGTCCCGGATGGCATGGAGATCATCCATGCGCAGATATACCGATGCGTAGCGGATGTAGGCAATGTGATCCAGTTTCAGGAGCCCTTTGATTGCCAGATCTCCAATCACGCGCGAATTGATCTCGGAACGACCGCGCTTTTGCAGTTCAGCTTCAATTTTATTGACCAAATTGTTCAGGGCGGCTGCAGAAACCGGCCGCTTGGCGCAGGCGGTTCGCAAACCCGCCAGGAGTTTTTCGCGGTCGAATTCTTCGCGGGTGCCGTCCCGTTTGACAAGAAGAGGGGTGCTCATGATAACGCGCTCGTAGGTGCTGAAGCGCTGGTGGCAGTTGTCACACTCGCGCCGGCGGCGGATAACACCATGGCTGCCATCCTTGGTGGTATCTACTACGCGCGATTCAGTGTGTTGGCAATACGGGCACTTCATACAATTCTCTTTCTGAATACAATAAAACCCCTAAATGTGGGGGGTCAACATTTTTTACCCCTACATATGGTAGAAAGATTTTAGCACAGGTGCAGGCATTCGACAAGTAAATACATGAGACCGTTGAAAAACAAGCCCCAAACCCTTCCACTGACCCAACATTCATGGTTTAATTAATCCATCCTGCAAACGAAAGGCGATAGGCACAGATGGGAAACCCACGATACA
>JAGVUP010000080.1 GCA_019136215.1 Chloroflexota bacterium
AACCTTGTGCTCGCGTTTGAAGTACTTGCCGTCCTTGACCACATCTGCCAGCGCTTTGTAGCGCAGGTAATGCTGTTCTTCCACCTCGGCGATCTCGGTGAAGGATTCCGCGATCTCGTCGAAGCCTTCCTCTTTGGCAACTTCAGCAGCTTCCTTATAAAGCAAAGTGAATTCCTCATGCTCTCCAGCCGCAGCGGCTTCAAGGTTCTCCCAAGTGGAACCAACTGATGCGGGATAATCAGCATCAACGTGAATGGTCACAGCGCCAAGATGACGAACGATGTGATCATAGAAAACTTTCGCGTGTTCACGTTCATTATCGGCAGTCTCAGTGAAGACCGCTGCCACATGCAACAAGCCTTCTTTTTCGGCGACTTCGGTGTAGAACGAATAGCGGTTGCGGGCTTGTGACTCTCCGGCAAACGAGTTCACAAGGTTTTGATACGTTTTTGAATCCTTGAATTCCATAATATACTCCTTTGATTGTTGTCTCAATTATAGCACCGCATCCAGAATCCCATGTTTTGAGATAATAGTCCTCAATGTAATGTATAAAAACTGAAACAGATGCCAGGCTTTTATAAGCGCTTGATCATCTTCCAGGCGGGTTCTCTGCAGGTCTGCCACTGTCCATACTGATCCTGGTATTGCCAGACGCCGGGTTCGGGCCCGATCATGCGGTAACCGTGTTTTTCGTACATCCGGCGCGCCAGCGGGTTGGCACGCGCGACGTTCAGACGCAAAAAACGATAGCCTCTTACCCGCAGGTAATCCTCCACCATTTCGAGCATAAATCCGCCGAGTCCCTGGTCGCGGTAGGCTGGTTTGATGCGGAAGGAAAAAAGGTATGCTTGAATGGTCCCGTCCGCGATTTCGCGCGAGCGGGAACGCAGCAGTAAAAAAACCTGCCCGATAATTTCCGCGCTGTCGTTTTCAGCGACCCAAATCAGGGTGTTTCCGCCAAGGCTGTTTTCGTAATGTTGCTGATAGAGCCTGCGGAAGTGAGCGAATTCTCCGTCCCATTCCAAACCTGGCAGATCGTGTTCCTCGAGCGGGCGGATATGAATCTGCTCACCGGAGGGCAAGATGTAGTCAGCCTCGCGGATGGCGCTGTGGTTCATACTTCTTCCAGCAACTTTTTGAGAAGAATTTTTTCTTCGGCTTCCGACTGTATCTCCTGATCCAGCCAGGCATTTTTCAGCGCCTCAAGGATGGTCTCATAGCGCGGGGAAGGGGGCAGCCCGAAGGCGCGCAGATCCTTCCCTGTGGTGAATGGGCGCAGATGCTGGTATGAGTCCCAGTAGGCTTGCAGGATCTGACGCAAGGCAGGCTCTTCGCAGGCGGAGAGCACCGCGCGGATAGGGACTTTGTGGAAGTCCTCCAGCGCGTGTGTGATCTGGCTGGGCTTTTGCCCTCGCAGGGCGGGCAGCAGTGCTTGGAGTTTGCGGGTCTGCGCAATCCAGCCGAGCAGTTTTGCGGTCAGCCGCAAGCGCAACCCGACCGCCTTGAGGTTTTCGGGGTTCAAGTCCTGCAGCCATAGACACCAGAGCGCCTGCTGCTTTTCAACGGGACTCAGCGGTTCCTCGCTTTGGGAAAGGGCGTTAAGCCCGCGCGAGAAGCGCTTGAGACAGGCTTCATCCCAGGGCAGGGCAGGGTGGACGGCGTTCAGGATGCCCAGAGCGCCTAGTTGCTGGAGCATGGCGGGGGCTTTGCTTTCATGGAATATCAGCTCAAATTCATTCGTCAGGCGCGCGCCGCTGATTTCGGCGAGGAGCGGCAAGCTGCCCTCAATCAAACTGAGCGTTTGCGGTTCGATTTCAAAATTAAAGCGCGTCGCGAAGCGTACCGCCCGGAGCATGCGCGTGGCGTCATCCACGAAAGAAAGCGCGTGCAGGACGCGGATTTGCTTTTGTTCCAGGTCGCTGTAACCGCCCCAAAAATCGAATATCTTCCCGAAATGACTGCCGTCCAGACGCAGAGCGAGCGTGTTGATGGTGAAATCCCGCCGGTGCAGGTC
>JAGVUP010000031.1 GCA_019136215.1 Chloroflexota bacterium
CGTGATTAAAAAACCGAGCGTGGCGAAAATGACCGCGGTAAGCCCGGTTACCACTCCTTGGGAAAGGGAAAGCACATCGACGTACTGCTGAACGAAATTATAAATGGGGAGACTGGTGAATACTCCAATGATACCAAGAACAACTGCGCCGATGATGCGAGAAATTAAGATTGCGCTCATATAATGCCTCCATTTTAATGTGCAGAATAAATTCAGAATAAAAAGATAAGTTCAATATGATGATGATAGCACTCTACAAGGCAAGAGTCAAAGGTTTTTCCTCTTTCTGATGAAGTTCATACAAACCTGTGTTGGCGTGATGAAATTTTCAGGTGAAAGCCTGTGATTTATCCTGTGAAATATCATTACTTGTTATTTTTTAATAAGGATGAATTAATTACGATGGAACTTTAAACACGTTCTCAAGCTCCGTGTTTGATATCAGATACGGTTTTATTACCTGCGGACAACACATAAGAATCCTGACCTCTGCCATGGGTAGGCATGTGATTTCCCGCGAGCGCCCCCCTGATTGGTTCCTTAAAATCGGATGTCAAACTCGTGGAATTCCCCCGAAGCAGGCCAGAAATGGCTCTTTACGTCCCGCACGTAGGACGCATTAGGACCCTCATGCAGGGCAACTAATAGCTCCTGCAGGTCAGCCGTGCCGCCTTCCGCCAAGACTTCCACCGAGATTCCATCATCCAGATTGCGCACCCATCCGGTCAAGCCGAGCCTAACCGCCTGCTGTAGAACGAAATACCTGAAGCCCACCCCCTGCACCCTTCCGCTCACAATCGCGTTCAGGCGCTGCTTGTGTAGAGAATCTTCACGTTCCTCGCTCATAGCTCCTCCTCGTCATCAGGGTCCTCGAGCATGTAGCTGTCGTCCAGGCTGCCTTCCAGCTCGTCCTCATCCTCATCGGACATAGCGCTGCCATTCGTCATCGTCCAATTCGTCCAAGTCCGCGAAGTCGTCGTCTTCCTCGTCCCAGTACGCGTCCTCCTCGTCATCCGAGTCAAGATGTTGATGATGGTAATCAACTTCCATCAACTCGAAGTCCGTGGAATCGTTGGTGAAATTCAGCATATCCAGCGCTTCTTCAAGCAGGCTGGCTTCTTCCTCGTTGTCCGTTTTGGCTAGCAGTTGCTCAAATTTTTCTTCAACGCCCTCCCCGCCGATTTGCGAAAGAGCCCAGATCAACTCGCTGCGGAGATACTCGTCCTTTTCGCGGTTGAGCTGCTTGAGCAGGCGCGATTTCGCGCTGCGGAGCTCGAGCTCACCAGCCGCGTGAATGGCTTGCCCTTTTACGATGGGGTTTTCGTGATCGAGCTGCTCCAAAACCAGAGGTTCCCACTGGGTATCCGCGGATTTTCCCATCGCGAAGAGCGCGCTTTCGAGCCAATCCTCGCTGGCGTTTGCGGAAGCAGACCGCAGCAGCGGCGGCACCTCCTCCCGGCTGGAATATCCCAGCGACTCCATTGCCCTGCGCCGTACCAGATCCGATTTGTCATCGGCGTATGCTTGCAGCAGCGCGTCTTCGATCCTGTGCAGGATGGCGGGGTCCAGTTTCTCAAGCTCTCCAAGATAGATAAAATGACCAAGCGCGTTGGCAGCAGCAGCTCTTACGAAATCCGCCTGGGTTTGGTCTGCCTGCAGCCTCAGGAATTCCGGAATCAGTTTGGGATCTTCCTCTTCCAGGAGCAGACTGATTCCGCTCACTACGCATTCGGAATCAATGTCCTTCAGCGCCATACGCCCAATCTCCTCGAACATCAGCAAAAAATCATGCTCCGAGAGCTCCAGCAGGTCCTGCAGGAGCGACCGTCTGCGCATGACGGGGATGCTTTGCCAGGCGCTGGCGAGCACCAGCCTCTCATCGGGAGCTAAATCCGAAAAATGGTACAGCAAACGCGCTGGAAAAGGCGTCGATGTGTCCATCAGCGATTTGATCAGTTCGTGAATTGAGCTTGGGGTGTCCATGACAGCTCCTTAAGGGATGGGGATCGGGTTGATGAAATCGTTGATATTGATAAGGACAAACAAGAGAATCAATAGGATAAAGAAAATCGAATTGATGGCATTAGCGACTTTGATCGGGATTCGTTTGCGGGTCATGCCCTCAAATAGCAGGAACAAGATCTGTCCGCCGTCCAAAGCCGGGATGGGCAGCAGGTTGGTGATGCCGATCGCAATGGTCAGCATCGAAACCAGGGAGAGGCGGCTGATTGGAAAGAATTCCTTCGCGACTTCCGCGTTGCTCTGGTCAACCTTTGCGGCGTTGGAAAAAAGGTCATAAATGCCCTTCAGACCGATAAATCTAGCTTCCTCCGGGGCGATTTTCCCCTTGATGTAGTTGTAGGGCAGCGAGACGGTCACCTTCACCTGATCCCAAAAGGTTCTGAGCGATAATCCAATGCTCTGGAAAAAGTTCACTTCAATTTCGGGGTATCCGATCGTGAAACCGATCGCTCCCTGCCCTTCGGGCGGATTTTGGCGGGGGATCACCACCGCGCTGTGCTCCGCGCCATCACGGAGGTAGGTAAGGGTCAGTTCTTTTTCCAGGTGTTCTCCGATGATGTTGATCAGCACTTCGGAAGAATCGATTGGGGTATCGCTCAGCCTGGTGATGATCAGCAGGATCCCGAGCACAAAATTCATAGTAGCCCCGGCAATCAGGATCAAAAAGCGCTTCCATTTTGGGGCTGCCAAAACGCCTCCGGGTTCACCGTCGTCCATTTCGCCTTTCAGGCGCACAAATCCGCCGAAGGGGATCCAGTTGAGCGTGAACTCCGTGCCCTTTTTGGTGAAGAGCCGCACAAGACGGGGCGGATAACCGAACCCGAACTCCTCAACCTCCACGCCAACCAGTTTTGCGACCAAAAAATGTCCAAGTTCATGCACGAACACGATCAACCCGAACACGAATATGAATTGAAGCAACACTAAAACATTAGGCATACAAAAGACTCCTTGTTAGGAATTATACCTACTTTAATAATCGAGCTTTGTTGAAAAGTTGTTAACAGGTGTATTAGTATTCCTGTCTTTCTAATTGGTCGCTACTTTCCACAAGCACAATTTGATACCCTGGATGTAGGATGTGAAATTTCAGGCTTTTTATTTTGAAGATTCCAATTATTGGTACCGCGGCGTTAGGTGCAATTGAAAAACCTAGAAAAGGGATAGACTTCTCAGGGCTACTGAATCAAAGTGTGAGATCAAACCGCTGGGATTCCGGTTGACAAACTACTGGTTGCAGATTAGACTCTAAGTTCAATCTATTGTCTATACGAAACGGCGGAGTTATGATGAACGATCAATCTGAAGGTATAAACGTGCGCATCCAGGAGAACACTCTCCTGCAGCCTGCGATTCAAGCATGGAAAATTTACCTGCGCGACCAGGGCAGGTCGCATCACACGCTGAAGGCGTTCACTGCCGATCTGGCGCTGCTTGAGAATTTTTTACCTACGGATCAAGCCATCGGCAAGATCACCACTAAAGACCTCGAAGATTTTTTGACCTGGCTCGAGAAGGACCGCGATGTGCCTTGCAGCCCAAAAACACTTGCCCGCCGCATCACTTCCATCAAATCATTTTTCCGTTGGCTGGTGAAGGGCGGCGTGCTAAACGTTGATCCCGCTGAAAAAGTGATCCAAAAGACCGTGATCAGCCCTCTGCCAACCGTTCTCACACCTGCCGAATATACCCGCGCGCTGGAAGCGGCTGACGCCCTGCGAACTGCCGCCAACCCTGATCCGCGCCCATACACGCTGATGCTGCTCGTGCTCGAAACCGCCATGAAGAAGGGCGAATGTCTGAGCCTGATGAGCAATCATCTCGAAATTGAAGACCCCAACCAGGCGTATATCCACGTGCGCTATGGTCAGTCGCGCTACCGCTACAAGGAACGCAAGGTTAAAGTCTCGCCCATTTGGGTGGCAGCTTACCGCGATTACGCGGAAAAGTACCAAATCCAAGATCAAGTTTTTCCCTGGTCACAGCGTCGGCTCGAATACTTGCTGGAAGATGTTACCAAGGCTGCTGGAATGGAGAAACACATTTCCTTCGACATGTTGCGCTGGACGAGCGCGCTTATCGACCTGACGAATGGCGTAGAGAGAGACCGCATCCGCCAGAAACTCGGCATCAGCAAGGTGCAGTGGCGCGAAGTCAGCAACAAACTGCTCAGCCTGGCGGAAGAGAACGGCTATCCTGTTCCTGACGAAGCCGCTGAAAGCGAAACTGCCTGAAAATCTAATATTGAAAAGAAAAGAATATGACGTACACCGTTAAAAACCAACGGAAACACCGTTTCCCATGGGGCATCCTGTTTGGTTTGGCTGCTCTGATTTTTGTTTTACTGGCTGTCATCAGCGTGAATGAAATGCGCGATGGCAATCCGGGCTTTTTGGTCAACCTCTGGCAAACGCCGGAACGCTATGCGGACGACCCCTTGCTAGCCGATGATCCGGACGCTCTCCCGATCCCCAACGAAGTGAAGACCATTCTGCTGCTGGGTTCGGATTATCGCCCCGAACTCGGCTACCGCACGGATGTGATGCTGTTGGTGGGGCTCAACACGCGCACCAACGAGGTGCACCTGATCTCTTTCCCGCGCGATTTGTGGGTCAACATCCCGAACCTGGGTGAACAACGCCTCAATACCGCTTTTCCTTTTGGGGACTGGCAGGGATTGAGCGACACATTTGCTGCCAATTTTGGTTTCAGACCCGACCACTATGCCATGGTGGATTTTCAAGGTTTTAAACATCTGGTTGACGTTTTGGATGGGGTCGTGGTCACGGTCGGCGAACACATGGAAGACGAGTGTCACATGAATGCTTCTGGTTGGTGTGTCGTGGAGCCTGGCGAAGTGCCGATGAACTCGGATGAAGCGCTTTGGTATGTGCGCGCCCGTTTGAACTCATCAGATTTTGACCGAACACGCAGGGCTCAGGAAATGATCCAAGCCATGGCTAAAAAAGCTCTCCAGCCGTCTGAGATTCTGAACCTGGATAATGTCATCCGGGCTATCTTTAGAACTGTTCAGACTGATATGAAAGCAGCGGATTTTATCCTTTACGCTTTGCCAGTAAAGAAATTTATGGACATAAAGTTCACGACTTTTCGATTGACCCCTGATGACGCAGTTCCAGGCGCGACTTTGGGTGGGGCTTCGGTGCTTTACCCCAATTACCCGGCTATCCGCGAGAAGTTAAAGCAGTTCTACTGGATTCCATGATGTTCCGGCGGATGGACCTGGAGATGCAGAATTTCGGATTCATCTCCGAGTAAACGCCAAGCCTGGGCAATGCGCAGCCCAACCACCCAAAGAATTGATCCTCCGCTCAGCACCAAGGGCCACTTCGCCCGGGCTGTTTGAGGGATCTTTTGGTTGATGAAGAAGTCGCTCAGCTTCTGATGTTTGAGCGCCATGCCCAATGGAGACCAACGTTCGCCTCTGCGAGCCGGGCGTACCTCCAGAGGCAGCTCGAGGTCGAGCGGATTGATCCAGGCGTGGTAAGGATGGTTCTTGAGCGCGTCGGGGAGAGTCTGGAACCTGCGGGCGTCCATCAATTCCGCGCTTAGTTCCCAGCCAAAGTTCAGCTTCACTTTGCCGCCTCGTTTTAGTTTGAGCGAAACAGCATCCTGAAGCTGCGGATACTCCGCGTGCTGGTGTTGGTAATCGCGCGGGGCAATGATAAAGTCGTTTTCGTAGCAGAAGAGCCACAAATTGCCTGCCAGCGGCGTCCGCGCGGAGCCGCTGCCAACGGCGTCCAGGGCTCTTTCCACCGCCTCGAAGCCAAGATCACGCGAATCGGGTTTGAGTCTGCCAAACGCCTGCCTCAGCATCAGCCTCTGCAGGCTGAGAGGGGCGGCGAGGAAAGCCTCGCGCTTGAAAGTCAGGCTGCCTTCCGCGGCACTCGCCAAAACGTGTTTGGAGGCTTCATCCGCGAGCTCCTCGAGCAACTGCCGGTCAGCGGAAAGGGTGAGCGCCGTCCGCCCAAGCGCCTGCCTGAAGCCGGGGTTGTCTTTTTCGAGCAGCGGGATCAATTCATGCCGCAGATGGTTGCGGAAAAAGCTGGGATCGGTGTTGCTCTCGTCCTCGAGAATCTCCAGGTCCTTTTCCCGGCAGTAGGCAAGGATTTCCTGTCTGGGAATGGTGAGCATGGGGCGAAAAAGCGGTAGTTCAGGGTCGATCGCGTTTAAATAGCTTTTGGGCTGCATGCCGGAAAGTCCGCTCAGACCGCTTCCGCGCAGAAAATGCATTAGTACCGTCTCCACCTGGTCGTCAGCGTGATGCCCGACCGCCACTCCCTGAGCGCCTTGCGCGCGGGCGATGCCCAACAAGAAACGGTAGCGGCAGACACGGGCGGCTTCTTCAATGCCGAGTTTATTTTGCCGCGCGTACTGCCCAACGTCTTCGCGCTGGCTGAAAAAAGGCAGACCAAGCCCGTCGATATACTGGCTGAGGCTTCGCGCCTGGGCAGCGGAACTCTGACGCAGGGCGTGGTCGAGATGCCCAACGAGCAGAGTGAATCCGCCCTCTATCAGGCAACTCAGCAGGCAGAGGCTGTCCGCCCCGCCTGAAACTCCCACCACGAGCGGGCGCCGCGGGTCCGCCCCGCAATCTTTGATCAACGCCCTTGCAACGCGCTCCGCTAACATGCCCAAATTATAGCATTGACCTGAATCTCATCTCCCTCACCGGCTTAAAGGTGAAGCGCCTCAACCTAAGGGATGGGGTTTGCCCTCGACCAAGCCTGGGTATTGTATACTTAGCTTATGAGCGTAAAACCTTTCGTCATCGGTCTCACGGGCAATATCGCCTCCGGTAAAAGCATCGTTTTGCAATACCTGTCAAATTTCGGCGCTTTGACTATCGACGCTGACCTGGCGGCACAGGAAACGTACCTGCCCGGCAATCCTGCCTACGTGCCCATCCTGGAACGTTTCGGTCCCGGGTTGACCCTGAACGATGGACAAATCAACCGCACCAAGCTTGGGCGGGCGGTATTTGGCGACCCATCTGCTCTGGCGGAGCTTGAAGCGATGATTCATCCCCAGGTCATCCAAAATGTTCTCGCGAGCATCGCCGCGACCTCCCGGAGGGTTGTGGCTGTGGAGGGCATCAAGCTCATCGAAGTTGGACTGAACAAGCAGTGCGACCGACTTTGGACGGTTGCCGCCGATGAGGAAACGCGCCTGCAGCGTCTGATGGAAGCCCGCGGGATGGAAGAAGCCGCCGCGCGCCAGAGGCTCAGCGCTCAGGCTCCGCAGTCCGAAAAAATCCAAATAGCCGATGACACCATCTATACCGACGGCAGTTTCCAGCAGACCTACGAACAAACCTGGTCGCTCTTCTCCGCCCTTGGGCTTTCTCCCTGTGAGGCGGTTTCGGAGGATGGCGAAATCCGGATCAGCCGCCTTACCCCGGACCACTTCGCGGAGGCGGCATGTTTTATGGCACCAAAAACCGAACGCGCCTGGGAAGCCGAGGAGCTTTACCATCTGCTCGGTCAGCGCACGGTAGCAGCATTTTACGCGGACGGGAAGCTGATCCAAATGATGATTCTGCGCGTCGAACAAAGGATGGCAATCCTCCTGACGCAGACGCCCCCCCGCTCGGAACTTCTGCCGGCGAAAGTCAGTTTTTCACTGCTGAAGCGCTACTTCTGCGGGCTCGCCGATGTCCTGATTGCGGCGAGAGATTTCCTCCAGCCGGAAGAAGCAAAAGTTTTGGATTTCACTTACGGCGATGATGAGCCGCCGGTGCACCTGACGCTTTATAGAAACTTTTTACGCAAGCATGGTTTGATGCCCGGTGAGGTTTATTTCGCCAAATTAGAGGAAAAACTGGCATGATTCTTTGCGTTAGGGAGTATACTTTTACGCAGGGAAGTTATTGAGAGTATGCAGGAATTGTTGAGTAACTTAGTTTTTATCCTGGAACGTTTCACGTGGGCCAGTTTTTTGGATATTGTGCTTGTTACGATTGTTTTCGCGTTCATCCTTTACCTCCTGCGCGATACCGAAGCCCAAACCCTGCTGCGCGGCATCTTCCTCATCGTCATTCTGGTGACGTTATTGATTTCCCTGCTCGACCTGCCAGGTTTCACCTGGCTGGTAGACACCATCTCACCCGCGCTTATTTTTGCCATCCCGGTCGTTTTGGCTCCTGAGATCCGACGTGGGTTGGAACGCATGGGCAACGTCAGCAGCCTGAGTCTTTTCAAACGCCGTAGCGAGAAAGCCAGCGAAAACCTTGAGCTCACGCTCCAGGCGGTCACCGCGGCAGTGCTGCAGCTATCCCAGCGAAGGCACGGAGCTCTGATTATCCTGCGGCGCAAGCAATTCTTGGACAGTTACTACAAAAATGGGGTTTTGCTCGATTCTATCGTCACGCCCCAGATTTTGATGCAGATTTTTTATCCCAACACACCGCTGCATGACGGCGCTGTCATCATCGACGAAAACAGAATTAAAGCTGCTGCTTGTGTGATGCCGCTTTCGAGCAGCGGTGTGCTCAACGCTACCGTGGACAATTCTCTCGGCTTGCGGCACCGTGCGGCCCTCGGCATCAGCGAGGTGAGCGATGCCATTGCGGTGGTCGTTTCCGAAGAAACCGGCACGATTTCCATCGCCCACCGCGGGCGGCTGATCCGCCGACTGGATGGCGACCGTCTCTTGAACAATATGCGCGCCTTCATGACCTCCACCAAAGTGCTGCTCCAGCAAAAAACCTGGTTGTCTCGTTTTTTGTCCATTTTTAAGCGTCGCAAACCTGAGCAAAAGGAGGAAGGTGATGAAATTCTTTCGTAAATTCCTCAACTTGTTGCCCACTTTGTTGACCGCCTTAGTGTTGGCAATCATCGTCTGGGTTTCATCGGTCACTGCCAGTGATCCGAACCAGATTGTCACCTACGAAAATCCGATTCGTCTGGAAGTTCTGGGGCAAAACCCGGACCTTGTGGTCACGCATCAAAGCGTGGAAAGCATCAAAGTAACCCTGAAAGCTCCCCGCTCGGTGCATACCCGATTGTCAAGCGACCCAAGCCTGATCAACGCCCATATCAACCTTTCGGGCTTGGAAGCCGGAAATCATACCCTCAGACCGGATGTGGAGATTGGTGTCCGACCGGTGCAGGTGTTGGAGATCATTCCAGCCACGGTGGATTTCATGCTTGAGAGGGTTGCCTCAAAGAGCCTGCCCATTCAACTGGTGCAGACTGGCACATTGCCGGTGGGCTATCAGAGCCGCAGTTCAAAGCTGAGCCAACCGGAAGTGAAACTGGTTGGATCGGAATCTCAGGTTCAGTCCGTGGCGGAGGTCGCGGCTTTTGTCGATGTTTCGCAACTCACATCCAGCATCAAACGCATGGTGGAACTGAAACCTTTGGACGAGGACGGTGTCGTCGTTACAGGCATTGTGCTCAGCCCAAACCGGGTGGAGGTCAGCATCGACGTAGAGCAGTTGGTAGGTTACCGCAACGTGTTTGTTAAGATCATTACCAGCGGATCGGTAGCGCAAGGCTATCACCTGACCAACATTGTCGTAAACCCGCCGACTCTCACAGTTTATGCCTCAAACCCCGACCTGATCAAGGGGATGCCTGCCTTCATTGAGACCGAGCCCGTCAATCTGAACGGGGCGCAGCAAGATTTTGAATCGCGGGTGGGGCTGCGGCTACCCGAAGGGATCGTGGTGATTGGGGACCAGAGCGTGATGGTCACGGTAGGGGTGGAAGCCATTTACAACTCGACCCAAATCATTGGCGTGCCTGTTATCGCGATCAACCTTCCAGGCGGATTGCAGGCAAAACTCTCACCGCAAACGGTGGATGTGTACATCTCCGGTCCTATGAACCTGCTTGAGAACATTGGCATTGCTTCGGTGCATGTCACCCTCGACCTTTCCGGGTTAAAGGAAGGCACCTATCAGCTTGCGCCTAAGGTTGAGCTCGATCGCCCTGAATTGCGGCTCGACTCTACCCTGCCGGGGCTTATCGAAGTGGTCATCACGAGATAGAATAGACACAGCATTACAGGATTTTTTATGGAAAAACCCGTCATTGTACTCGTCGGAAGACCCAACGTGGGTAAAAGCACCCTTTTCAACCGCTTGGTGGAACAGCGCCTTGCCATCATTGATGACGTCCCCGGCACCACGCGCGACCGCCTCGTTTCGGAAGGTCACTGGGCGGGGCATAACTTTTTTGTCGTCGATACCGGCGGGCTTGACCCCAGCAAACAGCGCGATCAGGCGCCTCTTTCTATTGGCTCGGCAGCATTTATCGACGATATTCGCGCCCAGGTGGAAGTCGCCATCGAAGACGCGGATGTGATCGTGTTGGTCGTGGACGCCCTCAGCGGCATCACCCAGGCGGATCACGAGGTGGTGAACATGCTGCGCAGGCGCCAACAACTGCGGGACGGCAAACGCGTGCCCCCGATCGTTCTGGCAGCCAACAAAGCCGACAGCGAAACCGCGCGGCTGAACGCCCTGGACTTTTATTCGCTCGGCATTGGCGAACCCTTCCCCATTTCCGCCATTCACGGCACGGGAACCGGAGATTTGTTGGATGAGATAGTCGCGCACTTCCCCGTTCAAGTGGAGGAAGAGGCGGATGATAATGCCATCAAGGTCGCTATTGTCGGCAAGCCAAACGCGGGCAAAAGCAGCCTGCTCAATAAGATAACCGGTAAAGACCGAGCCATCGTCAGCGAGATTCCCGGCACCACGCGCGACGCTATTGACACGCCGATCACTGTGGACGGTCAGCCGTACGTCCTGATCGACACTGCCGGCATCCGCAGGCGCGGCTCCATCATTCCGGGAGTGGAAAAATACTCTGTTCTGCGCGCCATGCAAGCCATCGAACGCTGCGACGTCGCCGTTTTGGTCGTGGACGCCACTACCGGTATCACCGCCCAGGATACCCACATCGCCGGCTACATCAACGAAGCCTGGAAGAGCGTGATTTTAGTCGTCAATAAATGGGACCTGATCGAGAAAGATACCAACACCAGCATCGAATTCGAGCGTCAGATCCGCCGGCAGTTGAACTTTTTGCCTTATATCCCGATTCTTTTCCTCTCCGCAAAGAGCGGGCAGCGCGTGCACCAGGTTTTACCGCTGGTAAAGCAGGTTCAGCAGGAACGCCAGACCAAAGTGCCGACCTCACAGTTAAACCGCATTCTGATCAATGCCCAGGATATCCACCAGTCCTCGTCCGGAACGGGCAAACCTCTGAGGGTCTATTACGGCACCCAGGTCAAAACCGAGCCGCCGACCTTCCTGCTTTACTGCAACGACCCTGCCCTGGGGCACTTCACCTATCTCCGTTTTCTGGAAAACCAGATCCGTAAAGAAATTCCTTTCACCGGATCGCCCATTCAGCTCGTGCTGAAAAAACGTGAACGTAAAAGCTCGGAAGATTAGTTGGTGGGATTGGTTTATAATACCGGAGTTCACGCTCTGCGGCGTGATAGAATGGATGCTTGTGGAACAAAACGAAACTGATACCAAGAAAATCGAAACAACTGAGAAAGACGAGTCCGAGAAAATTGCGCGCGGCTTTTGGCGCGACCTGATCGAAACGGTCCTGATGGCGCTAGCCCTGTTTTTGCTGCTCAACACAATAACCTCACGTGTGCGCGTTTATAACGTCAGCATGCAGCCGACGCTTTATGAGGGCAACTTGCTTGTCGTGAATAAGCTTGCCTACAAATTCGGTGAGCCCAAACGCGGCGACATCATCGTCTTTCACTACCGGGGCACCGCTAATGAAGATTACATCAAGCGCGTGATCGGCGTGCCGGGAGATAGAGTTGAGATTGGCAGCGGTGTTGTGAGGGTAAATGGACAAGCGCTGACAGAGCCCTATATAGCGGAACTGCCTGGCTACACCGGCATGTGGGAAGTGCCCGAAGGGGAGCTGTTCGTGTTGGGTGATAACCGCAACCACTCTTCGGATTCGCACGACTGGGGTTTCGTGCGGCAGGAGTGGGTGGTTGGCAAAGCCGTGATCATCTATTGGCCCATCGACCGCATTCGGGTCCTGACCCATCCGAATCTTGTTCATGCCGCGCCCTAAGAGCAGCTAAACCGTATGAACCGACCGACCAAACCCTTCCCCGAAATCCCCGAAGTCTGCCCGCACTGCTACTTTGGTAGGATCAAACCCGGTAAACGCAGTTTTGCCGCCCACACAAGCGGCAAACCGGTGATGGTTCCGGACGTCCCCGCCTGGATTTGCGATGTGTGCGGGTTCACGATCTATGATCCA
>JAGVUP010000203.1 GCA_019136215.1 Chloroflexota bacterium
TTGCCATCCTGAAAACTGGCAAAATCACGACACCTTATGCTAAACTATTCAAGAACCTGAACAATGCGAACCTTCCTCCTTCTTCCTAAACACGGGAATATGAAACAGATACCTAATTGCAGGACAATTGCATCTGACCGCTCCATGTTCTAAAAAGATGAATCCTCAGGTATTAAGGCCTCCTGCAAAGGTTGCCGCGACATGATAGTGGGAAGCACTGGGATTTCGGCGCACCGAAAAGGACGTCCGATCGGATCGATGATCCTGTGAGCATGGAGATCAAAGGAGAATGCTGCCAAATTTCGATTGCTTCTTGGAACAAGTTTCCAGGAAAATTTGGATGAGATTGCCATTTCTATTCGTCCAATTTGCTGCGGCAAGTGCTGCAGCGATGATAAAATCAGGCAAACGATTAAAGGAGCCGTTATGTTTGATTCATTGGAGCGTTTTTTACGATATGTCAGGATTGACACCCAATCCGCGGATGAAAGCGAGACTTATCCCAGCACTGCCAAACAACTGGACCTTGCCAGACTGCTGGCAGAGGAGCTCAGAGCCCTTGGTATGGCTGAGGTCCAATTGGACGAATACGGTTATGTGACAGCAACCCTGCCGGCAAACATTGAGGCTTCCGTGCCAGTGGTTGGCTTTTTAGCGCATATGGATACCAGCCCGGCAGCCTCAGGCGCGGGCGTGAAACCGCGCGTGGTCGAAAACTATGACGGTCAGGATATCGTCCTGAATCCCGAAAAAAACATTCTGCTCTCTCCTCGGGATTTTCCGAGCCTTCTGGACCACAAAGGCGGACGCCTGGTGGTCACCGATGGCACAACCCTGCTTGGCGCGGATGACAAAGCTGGCATCGCGGCGATCATGGGCGCGATGGCGCACCTTATTGCCCATCCCGAAGTGCCTCACGGCAAACTGCGGATCGGATTCACGCCTGATGAAGAAGTTGGAGAAGGCGTCAAGTTCTTCGATGTGCCGGCTTTTGGAGCGGATTTCGCCTATACCATCGATGGGGGGCGGGTGGGAGAATTCTCATACGAGACTTTCAACGCGGCTTCTGCGAAGATCAAAATCAACGGGCGCAGCGTTCATCCCGGCACGGCCAAGGGGCATCTGAAAAGTGCTATTCAGGTGGCAATTGATTTTCACAATCTGCTGCCGGTCTTTGACCGCGCGGAACACACTGAAAAGCGCGAAGGCTTCATCCACCTGACGGATATGGCGGGGGAGGCTGAGAACGCCCATATCAATTATATTATCCGCGACCACGACGAAGCCGCCTTCGCGCGGCGCAAAGAGGAAGTCCGGCAGGCAGCGGATTTTATCAATCAGCGTTACGGGGAGGGCACTCTCGAACTTGAGATTCGCGACCAATACTTCAACATGCGCAAAATGATTGAAGTCCGTCCGGAAATCATTGAAATCGCGCGGAAAGCATACCGGGCGGTGGGCTTGGAGCCGATGGAGGAAGCGGTCCGGGGCGGAACCGACGGCAGCCGGCTTTCGTACATGGGATTGCCCACACCGAATATTTTCACTGGTGGGTATAACGGGCACGGTCGGTTTGAATATCTTTCGGTAGAAGGTCTCGAAAAAGCGACTGAAGTTGTGGTGACTATCAGCAAGTTGGTAGCCGAGCTGAAGTAAACGCGCCTGGAAGGGAAGGATGAATGCGGTAACTGATGCCTCATTGTCCTTTCCATGCCAGCGATCGATCGTGTTTAGGTGAGGTTGCGGGTGAAATAACCGTTATTAAAGATGTAACCGCCTTCGACCCGCCTTTCACGATCATCTGGAGAAGATTTTAGGGGTAAGAAACACTTTCACCCGCGCCTTTTTTGCCATTTATCATGGACCATTCACTTTTTGGAGTGGAGGAAGTCAGCTTTCCTTTCCGGGAATTGAAAAACAGCATTTCTTCATGGCGCAGCGCGCAGCGGGAGCAAGCCCCTGCCGTACGATACCTTGTTTGAGTAAACAGGCATTCCAGATGCGCTCGTATCTCAGCGATGAAGGGCATAAACTCCTCTGCGCGGATTCTTGAATGAATGTTAATAAATTGTTAACGCTTCCTAAAAAATCCAAAAAGTACTTGACGTGACGTACTACGTCTGATAAAGTAATTACAACGTCAGACGTAATACTATTTGAAAGGAAAAGAAATGATCAGCAGCGATGTCATCAGAGGATACACAGACACAATCATCTTGTCTCTGCTGCGCAATGAACCGGGTTATGGTTATGAGATTTCTCGCCAAATCAGTGAGATCACCGAACAGAAGTATACAATGCGCGAGACCACGCTTTACTCTGCTTTCAACCGCCTCGAGAAAAACGGTCACTTGCGTTCGTTCTATGGTGCCGAAAGCAACGGAAAACGCAGAACTTACTATGAAATCACCCCTGCAGGAAGAGCTTATCTTGAGGAAAAGCTGACTGAATGGGAATTGACGAAAGAAATAATCGAGAAAATCATTCATTAAGAGAGGAAAAAATGGACGCAATTAAATCTTATCTTGAAAACATGTTTTTACATTTGCCGAAAACCGCTGAGGTCCTTAGCGCAAAGGAAGAGTTGGCTCAAATGATGGAAGACAAATACAACCAACTGCGGAGTGAGGGACGCACCGACAACGAGGCAGTTGGGCAGGTTATCTCCGAATTTGGCAATCTTGAGGAGCTCGCCGCGACCCTTGGCATCCCTCAGGAAGTCAAGGACCTTGAGAGCGATGCCAAGAAAATCACGATGACCGACAGTGAAGTCGAGCGCTACTTGCAGGTTTCAATAGAAAATGGCAAGCGGATTGCTTCAGGTGTGGGGATCATCCTGCTGGGCGTTGCCATTCTCATCTTCATGCACGCTCTCGCTTCGGGAGGTTTTTTGGCGGAGAAAGTCGCCAATGCTGCAGGCGTTGGCGGGTTGCTGCTGATGATCGCGCTGGCAATCTACATATTCATCATGTCTGGAGTGAAAGGCGAAAAGTATGAAAAGCTTGAGACGATGCTTGTTAAGATCGATCCTTACCTTCACGACCGTATTGCCCAGATGAAGGAAGACTATCGACCCGCTTTTGCCCGGAGTGTCGCAGGCGGTATCGTGCTCATTTTGTTGGGTGTGGCTGGTTTGGTGACCGTCGCGATCCTGGAGATCGGCGAAGAATTTGCTGTGATGTTAATGGTTGTTGGTCTTTTGGTGGCGGTCGGGATAGCTGTCGGGCTCTTCATTTCCAGCGGAGCAAGAATGGAAGCGTATGACAAGCTTTTGAACGAAGGGGATTACACCTGGCGTCAACGGGAGGGGAAAAGCTTCGCTGAGAGAATCAGCGGACCTTATTGGATGCTGATAGTGGTAATTTATCTCGCCTGGAGCTTCATCAGCAATAATTGGGGTTTTACTTGGATCGTTTGGCCCATCGCGGGAGTGCTCTTTGGCTTGATCTCGGCATTGTACTCCGCGTTTGCTGGCAAAAAGTAATCTGCCCATATGCAAAAAAAGGCCGGAAATCCGCTTCGGACTCCGGTCTTTTTTTATTATTCATATCCCTAACAGCAGCCTTCGCCGCAATCGGACGAGCAGCCCTCACAACTGCCGTAGTGCAGGTGACCAGCAGCGAGTTCTTCCTCAGTCGCCGGACGAATCGCCAGAACGGTAACTTTGAAGTGCAGGTCCTTGCCTGCCATCGGGTGGTTGAGGTCAAGCTCAACGGAATCTTCCGAAAGCGCGGTTGCCACGCCCTGGAAAACATGCCCTGAAGCGTCCCGCAGGCGCATGGTCTCACCCAGGCGAATTTCAAAATCGGGCGGGAAGGATTTCCGGCTGACAGTAATCACTGAATCGGGGTCAAACTCCCCATAAGCGTCTTCTGCTTCGGCGATGATGTCCAGCGTGTCGCCGAGCTTGGCGCCGGTCAGCGGGCGTTCGAGCCCCGGGATAATATTCCCATGCCCATGCAGATATTCAAGCAGGTTCGACTCAACGTCTTTGTCGTCCACGCTGAGGTTGTAAGCGATCTGGACGACATGACCGTCTTGAACGGTATCAAGTTTATTTTCTTCCATATTTCTCCATTCTCAAAGCGGGCTAAACCTCCCGCGCCGGATGATTATAACAGACAGACGGAGATGAAAAGGCGCGACTATCTACGATTTGCACCTTGGACAGAAAAAATTACATCTGCCCCAGCTTACCACTTACTGTCTGAAAACGACCATCTATGAGAAACTTATGGATAGAGATCCTATATTTCCCTATACTGTTGGCGTGGAAAGGAGATGCCTGATGCAAATTGAAATCAAATTAGACAACACTTGCGTAGAACCAAGAATTATTATCATGGCACAAAGTATGACAGAAGACGTAAAGCGGATTGTAGACTTGCTTTCGGACGATACTCCACAAATCCTGACAGGCTTTCGCAATGACCAGTTTGAGATTTTGGAACCCGATAGGGTTTCGCGCCTTTACGCCAACCAAGGCAAGGTTTTTGCTGTGACCGAAAACGGCGAGTATGCCTTACGCCAACGTTTGTATGAGCTTGAGGAATGGCTTGAGAAA
This sequence comes from Chloroflexota bacterium, assembly GCA_019136215.1. Lineage (GTDB taxonomy): Bacteria > Chloroflexota > Anaerolineae > Anaerolineales > Anaerolineaceae > Mesolinea. The sequence continues at coordinate 4,565 of JAGVUP010000203.1, forward strand.
GATGGTTTTATCCGCATTTCGAATTCTGAGATCATCAACCTCAAAAAAGCCAAAAACTTTGACCTCAGCCTGGCAGGCAGCATCTGTGTTCGGTTGTCAGATGGAACAATTAGCTACGTCTCGCGCCGATATGTTAATAAAATTAAACAAGTATTAGGAATATAAGGATAAAGACATGGAAAACAAAAAGAATCTTTTAGGAAGAATGCTCATAGGTATGCCCTTGGGGATAAGCATTGGATATGTGATCAGCATCATTATTTCGGTCATTCAAGGAGATGGCGCCTATTATAGCGCACCGCCAGAACTGGTTAAAAGTTTAGGCGGAGAGCTGAACGCGGTGGTATTTCAAGCCGGGATGAGCGCTTTGATTGGTCTGGTTTTTGGTGGAGCTTCCGTGATTTGGGAGATGCACCAGTGGAGTCTTGCAAAACAAAGCGGCGTATATTTTCTTATCGTCTCATTGACCATGATGCCTGTGGCATGGTTCGCGCATTGGATTGAACACTCGCTGAAAGGGTTTTTAGTATACTTTGCTTTCTTTATGGGAGTGTTCATTGTAGTATGGCTCATTATGTACCTGTTGCTGCGTATAAAGCTGAATAAAGTAAACAAAAAGTTGAACTAAGCTTTTCCTGCTAAGGGCATCCTTGTGGACTGGTCATTCACCAGTCCACTTGCTCTTTAATTCAGGAAAACGGTTGTTTAGATCAGATCCTTCTTCTCGTTTTGATAGATTTAGTTACTAAGCTCAATTAGCTGCAAGGCGGGCATCAAATTAAGTCTGGATACCTTATCAATGCAAGAACCCGTAAAAGCGGCATTACTTTCCTTTGAAATCCATAATCAAACGATCTTTAACCCAATCGGGGTGAGGAATTTGTAAGGATGAAATATGAATAACTTCCATATTGATCTGATTCGGAATATGCGAGCCACAGAAACGTATCCTTACGGTTGAAAAAACGCACTGCGGACATATGCCCCACTCCTACAAGGATGTTGCACCTGCAGAGCAGCAGCAATTCTCAATATGGCTGATTACGGTAAACAAGGAGGCAAAACCGGATGAAGCAAGGGCAACAGTTCTAAAATAATTCCTCGTTTTATTTTTTATCGGCTATGCTATAATTTTATTCTGGTGGGGTATTAATTACCCCGCAATTGAGCTATGGACAAGACCGGAACCTTACCAACTTACCGCCGTGTCTGGGCGCTGTGCACAGCGGCAGTCCTGGTGGCGCTGGTCCTGACTCTGAGTGCTTGCGGACATGCCGGAGGCAGACCGCCGCAAGCCGCGAATGACCGGACTCTCAGCCCATGGGAGCCGGCTACTGCCACGCCGACCCCGTTGCCCAGTCCGACTTCCACCCCGGATATCTGGCCCACCTTCGCCCCTCCGAGCCAGCCGGCTGCCACCGCCATCCCGCCTGCCGCGCCCCGGCTCGGGCTGGATGAGGACGTAAAAATCTGGCTGCTTCTGGGCACCGAAGCGGAAAAGCCTTATGTCGGACGCACGGATGCCATCCATCTGCTCCTGGTGAATGAGCGGCTCTCAAAAGCGAGCGTCATTTCCATCCCGGGAAGCCTGTTTGTCTATCTGCCCGGGCACACAATGCAGCGGCTCAATACGGCTTTTGCTCTGGGCGGGATGGAGCTGGTGCGCGATACGCTCGCGTACAATTTCGGTATCCGCCCCGATAAATTCGTCATTGCCCATCCAACCGAGTTCAAGTGGCTGGTGAATGACTTGGGCAATCTGGACGTAAGCGTGCTCTTCCCGATTCGGGATGGCTGCGGCGGTCTGCCCGCCGGCTCGCACCGGATGAACGGCGATAAGGTGTACTGTTACGTCTCGTATTTTGGCGGCGATGAGGTCAACCGCGTGCGCCGTCAGCAGCAGGTTTTGCAGTTGCTCTTTACCAAATTAGTGAATAATGGCAGATTAGTCAGGCTGCCGGTTTTGTATGCTTCGTACCAGGAGCATCTCGAAACCGATATCTCCCTGCTCGATCTCCTCACCCGCGTTCCTCTGGCACTGCGCTTGGGGGATCCGGAGCGGGTAACGTACTTCGTTCTGGGATGGGAGCAGTTGCGCGAGTGGGAACTCCCCGATAACACCCAAACCAGTGTGCTGCTTCCGCGTGAAGAAGAGGTGTCGGAGGTTTTCAGACAGGCGCTTGCGGCGATCAGCGAACCTTCACCGCTTGGGGAGATCGTGCTCACATACGAATCCCAAGTGACGATCGCCGTCGCGCTGACACAAACCGCTCAGGCGACCGTGTACGTGCCAATGTATCCCACCAAGACGCCAACCGGGCAGTATACTCCAACGCCCGGACAAGCAACCCCAACGCGCACGCCAGTCACTTCGGGAACCCCAAGACCGACTGCCACCCATTCCGAACCCTACCCGATACCCACGGCAGCTTTTCATACCCCAACGCCGGGTCCGTATCCGTAGAAGATTTATAATAAGGAGAAGATGTTTATTCAGACCAACAAACCGCAAAAAAAACCACTCCTCAAAGTATTGATGGTGTGTGGTCTTTTGCTGGGTCTGATCGGGACCATTCCCGCCGAATCCATCTCCTTACCATCAGCCGGCGTAAACCGCTTTGTTACCATCGAAGTCGACTACACCATCCATGAATGGTGGCTGCTCTCGTGGAAAGATTCTGAAATTGTCTGCCAGGTCTATACTGAGCACGAAGCCTGGCCTGATGCCTCTGAGGTGCTTTATTACTGCGGGCAGAATATTCAAAAACAATGGCTGGGGACCAGCGCCTGCGTGTTTGACGAAAACATCACCAACCCGCAGGAGTGTAAAGGGCTGTACCTCCACAAGGCAAGCGTTACGCCATCCAAACGCAAAGTGGAGATCAGCCTGCCTTCACCGGAAGTGTTCGTTTCGGTCGCGGGCTGCGCGAGGGAACCCGGACAGATGAACTGCACCACGCTGCCCTACCTGCGCTTGCAGGCGGTGGAGCCGTTGCCGAATGAGCAGATCATCCAAATAAACGGTACTGTCAACGGCGCCGGGTTTAGCTGCCCGGGCGGCGCCTGCGATCTGCCGCTGAGCCCAACCGGAATGGAAGGTGTTCTGGTGGAATTCTGGGCGGAGTCGAGCTATGGCGACGCGAGCGAGCGCTATAAAGCGCAGGTCCGCGTCATCCCCTGGGGCGATTTTGCCAATCCCGACCAAACCACCACGGATAAACCCAGTTATTACGTGGATGTGCTTAGCTCGCAGTGGATGGGAGAAGGGCATTCCACCTGCTCTGAAATCTGGCAATCCTTCATGCCGGTGGACGGACCGCCGTCCTGGCTGAGGACACCCTCGCTCGCGCAGGAGTTGGTGTCAACAAAACAATATTACCTTCTGGCAGGTTTGCTCATCAAGCAGGGCTTGGTGGACGCCGCCGGTTGCCCCTCAGGCGGGCTCGCGACCACTGGCGCAGCGAATGCCTGCGGGATGGAAGCCGCCCAGGCGGTGGTGGATGACTGGCAGAACCAGTTTGACGCGGAAATCATGCGTGTCGCGGAAGACACCGGCGTTCCCGCCCAATTGATGAAGAATATTTTCAGCCGTGAGAGTCAATTTTGGCCAGGCATTTATCAAAAAGTACGCGAAGCGGGGCTTGGGCATCTCAGCGATATTGGCGCGGATGGCGTTTTGCTCTGGAATCCGGCTTTTTACAGCCAATTTTGCCCTTTGATTTTGGCAAATGAGACCTGCCAGCGCGGTTTTGGCAACCTTGATCCCGCCCAGCAGGAAATGCTGCGCGGAGCTCTCGTCCAGAAGGTCAATGCTGCCTGTCCGGATTGCCCGATAGGGATCGATCTGAACCAGGCGAATTTCAGCATCAGCATCTTTGCCCGCAGCCTGCTGGCGAACTGCGAGCAGGTGAGGCAGATCATCTATAACTCAACCGGTCGCCAGCCCGGGCAGGTCGCCAATTATGAAGATTTGTGGAAATTTACGCTGTTGAATTACAACGCGGGTCCGGGCTGCATCGGCAACGCGATGCAGCGCACCATCAATAACGGTAATCCGCTGACATGGATCAACGTCGCTCAGAACCTGCAGGAAATCTGCCGCGCGGGTATCGCCTATGTGGATGATGTCTCAGCCATGCCGCAGGCAGAAACCGGCAGCATCAGCGATATCTTGAGCACGCCCGAACCGAACACCTACCTGCCGACGCCCACGATCCAGCCGACACCGCGTCCGATCATCCTTACCCCCACTCCTGGACCAACCGCGACTCCCATCCCTTATCCCGGTCACTGATCCAGGCAGGAGGGATCGCTCAGGCGCGTCCTGAACGAAGCGCTTCGAGTTGCTTTTCCAGCTCGGCTCGCTTCTCAGTACCGGCTTGCTCCACTTCGTAACGCACGTTCTGGATATAATCCCTGACTTTTGCTTTCAGCTCTTCTCCTGAACAAGGCGCGTAGAGGCGCGCCAGGGTGCTGCCAACCGCGCCGCCAATCAGCGCGCCGAATAACCAACTGGAACCTTTGCTCATATCATTTTCCTTTGAACTTTAGTATCTCTATTATAAAGGATTACCGGGCGGTACTTATATGCCCATTCATCCAAAAATCATCTTGGAGAACAAATCAGGCGTTGCGGCAGAGGTGTTTATATCCGTCCAACAAAATGTTAATATCCCTCTATCACTCAACCATTATCCTTATGCTACTGAGAATTTGATGATTTAGATAACAAGGAGTAACTATGGGAAAAATCATTGGAATTGACCTGGGAACAACTAACAGTGTCGTTTCCGTCATTGAAGGCGGATCCCCCACTGTGATTTCAACTTCAGAAGGATCGCGTTTACTGCCTTCTGTGGTGGCATTTAACAAGAACGGTGAACGGCTCGTGGGCATCCCTGCCAAGCGTCAGGCGATCGTGAACCCTGAGAACACTATTTCTTCGGTGAAGCGTTTTATGGGACGCCGCTACGATGAAATTTCGCAGGAACGATCGATGGTATCGTTTAAGGTGGTTGCCGGTCCCACTGGCGATGCCCGCATTCAGATCCCCGTGACAGGGCAAACCTACACCCCGCAGGAGATTTCGGCAATGGTGTTAGCCAAGCTGAAGACCGATGCTGAGGCTTATTTGGGTGAGAAAGTCACACAGGCTGTCATTACCGTGCCGGCTTACTTCAACGACAGCCAGCGTCAGGCTACAAAAGATGCCGG
>JAGVUP010000205.1 GCA_019136215.1 Chloroflexota bacterium
GGCAAATGGGCTGCCTGCCCTGATCGAAGACCCGATCGTCAATGCCGTGGCGCAGGGCACCGCCCAAATCATGGCAGACGGGTTGCTCTCCTGGCATATTGGCGACGTGAAAGGTCGGCTGGCAGCAGCGGGATACGGCGGAGGCGCGACGGTCTTTGCCACAGAAAACTTCGCTATTGCCGGCGATGGCGCCACGATCGACCAGATCATGCTGATGTGGGCGGACTACGACCACATGCGCCCTGCTACCCAGCCCTACTACTGCCACGTTGGCGCGGGCACAGCCAGAGCCAGCAACGGGATGACCTACTTCATCCTGCAAGCCGCCTACATTTCCGGCGTGCCTTGCGAAGCTGCCCCTCCTGGCGGTAGCACGCCTCTCCCCGGGCAAACGCCCGTCGTCCCCGGCATCGTGACCCCAGTCGAGTTGGTGGAGCCGGATGAAAATGGCAATTACCTGCATATCGTCAAACCCGGGCAGAGCTTTTGGTCGATCGCGGTGGCTTATGGGGTGACGATCAAGGACATTTTACGCTGGAATAATTTGCCCGAAAACTATGTGCTGCAGACCGGAGATGAGCTGCAGATTGCCGGTCCAAATTCTCGCGCGCTGGCAACCCCCACGCCCATGGGGAATGTGATTATCGCTACCCCTAACAGCGATGGGCGGATTGTGCACGTGGTGGAGGCGTACCAGAACCTGTCAAAAATCGGCGAGGCTTACGGGGTCTCGGTCAACAGGTTGGTGGAGCTCAATGGCATCACCATGGAAACACCACTTCAGATCGGGCAAAGACCGCTGCAGAAGCTCACCCCGGCGTCAGATGGCAGGTATTACCACATAGTGACCGAAGGGCAGAACCTGGCCTGGATCGCCAGTTTGTATGGGATCTCCGCGACTGACCTGATGACGTGGAATTACCTGAACGCTTCGAGCGTGATCTACCCGGGGGAGAGACTGCTGCTGCAGGTCACCCCGCCGGCGACCGCCACCTTCACACCTCTGCCGCCGACGGAGACCCCACTGCCACCCCCCACCCCCAGCCCAACCCTGAGTCCCACCGCCACTAACCAACCCACTTTTACCACGTTTACAACAATTGTAGAGGATGCCGAGAACGGTAATGGTAGTGGTGCCTGGCTATGGCTGCTGGCTGCGGGAGCTGCTGGTGTAGTAGGCTTCTTTATAGTCAGGTCAAAAAGATCCGGATAGAAAGAGCAATACCTAAAGGGGCACCACTGTCCGGCGTATGATGATTACTTTCTGGATAGGTATCCCCTTTGATCGTACTGGTCTCCTGACCAAGCACGCTTACTTGACCGCAGGCTTCCACAACTTATCACTTGGACAAAGAAAGAATTGTTCACAAACACTGTAAGGCTCAGTACGATGATTATCACGATCACCATCAAAGTAATGTACACTTCATTCCTATTATGCAGCCATTTATTAATGAAATTCATCGCATTTCCTTGCTTATCTACTCAATAAGAATCTTATCTACAATTCTTCTTGTGTAAAAATTACGCTCACTTTTAGAACCAATCCTTAAAGATTGTCGAAAAATGGATTATTAGACTCAACGGTCCTGAGTAGAGGAAAAGTACTAAGGTTCCAAAGCCAAGGAGCCAAGCAAATTTGATTTTCCTTCCCTTCTCAAGAATCTTGCTAAGGATTATATAGAAAACTCCGAGAACGGGAAATAAATACCTTCCATGCATACCAATCTGCTTGAATCCATAAATTAATTCTGCATTATAGTTCATACGTAGCAACACAACGCCATATAATACAAAGAGTGTTGCAAAGGCAACAAAAATTGTGCCGGGCTTTTTTGGTAACACTCTCACTCCCAATACGAGATAAGATAGATAGAGAATATAAAACAGAACAATTGTGTGTCGTGGAAAATAACTCAATTGAGCTAATATGCCGTATATCCGGTAAAGAATATTGGGAATCCAAGAGTAGAATACGTATTCCACTGGATCGGGATATCCTTCTTCAATGCTTTCCTTAATTGAGAGTTTTTCTGGGAGCGCCAATTCTTGGTAGCGTTTAGCAAAAACACTTGTCTGACACAAATTCTCATCTACCACTTGTTCACATGTTGGTGTTACTGATCCATAGGTAATCACGTTATAGCCATATAGCGCTATGTTGATCACAATGACCACCACGGCAATGAGAATCAAAAAAGCTTGTCTTTTTTCAAATTTTAGTTTACGAAGTTCATTTTTACGACTTAATGCCAAGTATATCCACCAGGAAACCAGGCCAAAGGCAAGAGGAAGCGCGGAAAACTTCACCAGGCAAGCAAGACCAAGACAGATAATCATCAGGATACTATATGTTGTAAAGTTCTTTCCCAGAAAAATACATGTAAAAAAGTAGATTGCCGCAAATGAAAAAAAGTTCGCAAGATTATCGTAGCTAACTGCGCCTGAAAGAAAAACAAACATAAGTGTATTGATCAACAAGAAAACCGGCATCAACTGTAACCACTTATTTTTAATAAGCAATTTTGAGGTCAGGTATAAAAAAATAAGACTCCCGGC
>JAGVUP010000005.1 GCA_019136215.1 Chloroflexota bacterium
GAAGGCGCGGTGCTCTATGACGGGCATCAGCCCGGGCAGGTGCTGACCAGGCTCAAAAGAGCGGTCATCCGGGGGGTTGAGTCGCGTTCGATGATTTGTTCTGAAAAGGAACTGGGCATCTCGGAAGAGAGCGACGGCGTCATCGAACTGGACGCGGACGCGCCGGTGGGCATGCCGCTGGTGGATTACATGGGCGACGTCGTCTACGAGGTCGCCATCCTGCCGAATATGGCGCGGGATGCTTCGATCCTGGGGATTGCCCGAGAGCTTTCAGCGGTGACGGGCAGACCTCTGCGCCTGCCGGAGGGCATCGCCTTGGAAAAAGGCGGAGCCATCGCGGAAAAGGTCGGGCTGGAAGTCCGCGACGCGGAGCTGAACCCGCGCTTCATGCTGGGAATGGTGGAAGGAACCCAAGCCCGCAGGAGCCCATACTGGGTGCGGCGGCGGCTCTCGATGGCTGGCATGCGCCCGATCGATGCCCTGGTGGACGCGACGAACTACACCATGCTCGAGACCGGTCAGCCGCTGCACGCTTTTGATTATGACCTTCTGCGCGAGCGGGCGGGCGGCAAACCGACCATCATCACCCGCACTGCCACCGAAGGCGAGAAAATCATCCTGCTGGACGGCTCTGAGCCTAAACTTGACGCCCAGATCGAACTCGTGACCGATACCGCCGGACCGCTTTCCATCGCAGGCGTGATGGGCGGCGGCGAAACCGGAGTGCATGCCGGGACGCGCAATCTGCTGATTGAATCGGCGAACTGGAACTTCATCAACCTGCGCAAAACCCTCACCAAAACCCGCCTCAGCAGCGAAGCGGCGTACCGCTTCAGCCGCGAGGTGCATCCGGCGCTGGCAGAAACCGCGCTGAGCCTCTGCCTGAAGCGCGTGCGGGAATGGGGCGGCGGCGAGGTGGTGCGGGGTGTGCTGGATGAATACGGAAAGCCATATACCGATACCGTCAACCGCATCACGGCGAAAACTATCGCCGACGTCCTGGGTCAGGAAATATCGCTGGAAGAATCCGCCCAAATCCTTGAAAGGCTGGGCTTCACCTGCCGGATCGACGGCGAGGTATTGGAAGCCACAAGTCCCGCGACCCGCACGGATATCGAATTCGGCATTATCGGGCAGCGCAACCTGATAGAGGAAATCGCCCGGATCCACGGCTATGAATCAGGTCGGCAACCCCGCTCTGGAAGCTGAGGAACGCGTTCGGGATATCTTGGTCTCGATTGGTTTGCAGGATACCCTGGCTTACCGCCAGACTTCGCCCGAGCGCGAAGCGCGGATTTATGTTGGCAGGAAGGCGCCCGAAGGATTGGAATACGTGCGCCTGAGGAACCCTATCACCCCTGAGCGCACCGTTATGCGCCGCAGCGGGATGGCGACCATGCTCGAGTTGTTGGAGCACAACGCGAAGTTCCGCCCGGGTCTGGCGCTTTTTGAGCTCGGACCGGTCTTTTTGCCGGTGGAAGGCGAAACCTTGCCGCATGAAGCCCTGCGGCTGAGCATCGGCATGACAGGCGCCTGGGATACAGCCAGTTGGGACAAGGCGCAGAGCCAGCCGATGGACTTTTTTGACCTGAAGGGCGTTGTTGAGGCGCTACTGGATGGACTCCACCTGACAGAGGTCAGGTTCCAGGCGGCGAATCATCCTTCCTTCCACGTCATGGGCGAGCTCCATCCGCAGGTTCGCAAAAACTACGCGTTCGGTCAGGACCCGGTCTTGGCGGCGGAGTTTGACGGCGAAAAACTGACGCGCCTGAGCAGCGCTGACTTCGCCAACAAAGCCATCTCCAGTTATCCGGCAATGGTCGAGGATATCGCCCTGATCGTGGACGAAAGCGTGCCGGCAGACGCGCTGGAGGCATTGATCCGCCAATCTGGCGGTAAATTGCTGGTGGATGTAAGGCTCTTTGACGTCTATCGGGATGAGAAGCTGGGCTCAGGCAGGAAGAGTCTGGCATACCAACTGACTTACCAGGCTTTTGACCGCACCCTGACAGATAAAGACGCACTCAACATCCGCAACCGGATCGTGAAACAGACGAAAAATGTTTTTGGCGCGCAACTGCGCAGCCTGTAGGAGGATCAATGAAGACAGTATTGGTTTTTGCCCGAAATGGCATGGGGGACGCCCCCGAGAACTTGCAGCAGACGCTTGCGGTGAAGTATCTGAGCCTGCTTGCCCAGTCGGAAGAAAAACCAGCGCAAATCCTTTTTTATGCTGAGGGGGTAAAGCTGGTTTGTGAGGGCTCCCTCGTGCTGCAGTGGCTGACCATGCTCGAATCCGCGGGCGTCGAACTGACCGTCTGCTCAACTTGCCTGGAATACTTCGGCTTGATGGATAAGGTCAAAGTCGGCAAGGTCGGCGGCATGCCGGGCATCCTTGCCGCGCTGCAGTCCGCCGAGAAGGTCACCAGCCTCTAAGCGATTTTTGCTGCCGGGAGGCAAGCCCGCCTTGACGCGGGAATAAAGCAAGCGGAGAGAGCTATACCCTATAGGCATATGCCCCGGTTCTGTTTATTCAAGAGGTCGCGAATTAGAATGAGATCGCTTCTCTCACTCCAGTGAAGTTCAACCGCACCTTCGTGTCGAATTCGCTGATCAATGTGATAATATTTAAAGCATGAACGAAATTGAAAGATCGGGGTTAATCAAGCGCTATCTGGCCGAAGTTGTCGAACAATTCAACAGCGGGCAGGCGAAAGAGCACGCCTACCGCCCAGCCCTTCAGCGTTTAATGTCCAGCTTCGACGACATCATTGTTGTCAACGATCCGAAGCGATCCGAACACGGCGCTCCGGATTTTGTCTTCTTAAAGAAATCCAACCGCAAGATCATCAAGGGTTACGCGGAAGCCAAAGATATCGGCAGCGATCTGGACAAAACTGAAAAGACCGACCAGATGAAGCGTTATCAATCATATGGGAGCCTCTTCCTGACTGATTACCTGGAGTTTCGCTTCTTCCGAAATGGCGAGAAGTACAAGACCATCAAAATCGGTGAGATAGTAAACGGCAAGCTGCAAAAAATGCCTGAAAACGCCGGGAGCCTGATCGACGAGCTGGAGGCTTTCCTTTCACAGGCTCCAGAAAGAATCACCAATGGCTTACGTTTGGCGCAGATCATGGGTGGCAGAGCCCGCCGGATCCGCGATAATATCATTGAATTCCTGGATCACGAGGACGATAAAAGTAAAGAGCTCCTGCGTATCTACGCGATGATGAAAGAGCTCCTTGTTCATGATCTGAAACCTGACAAATTCGCGGACATGTATGCTCAAACGCTGGTTTATGGGCTGTTCGTTGCACGCTACAACGACTCTACATCAGAAAATTTCAGCCGCAGCGAAGCACGCGATCTCGTCCCCAAGAGCAATCCCTTCCTCTTGCAGTTCTTTGACCACATCGTCGGACCAAACTTCGA
>JAGVUP010000069.1 GCA_019136215.1 Chloroflexota bacterium
AGCGAAAAACATAGAAATATGTCTCTTGGTGATATTTGCGACGAGGGTACAACCGGTAACATCCCGAACCCGGAAGTTAAGGTCGTCAGCGCCGATGGTACTTGGGGGGCAGCCCCCTGGGAGAGTAGGTCATTGCCAAGAGACTTTTTCATTTAGATCAAAAGCCACTAACTTGGTGGTTTTTTGTTTTAACTGGTCGTTAGCGCCTCAAGTATCTCCGGCGAAGCCTGCGAGGAGAGTAGGTCATTGCCAAGAGACTTTTTCATTTAGATCAAAAGCCACTAACTTGGTGGTTTTTTGTTTTAACTGGTTGTCAGCGCCTCAGGTATCTCCGGCAAAGCCTGCGAGGAGAGTAGGTCATTGCCAAGAGACTTTTTCATTTATTTCCCTACCTATTATTTCACAAATTAGTCCTCCCCGACACGTGGCACCAATGCGCGTAGGGCGAGCTTGAAGGCATTGTGGACAGCGTGATGTAGTAACCTTTTCGTGCCCTCAATCCGCCAATAGCGTTGACATGGGCTGGATTCCACCCACATCTCTTTCATCGGTCGTCAGCGCCTCAGGTATCTCCGGCGAAACCTGCGAGGAGAGTAGGTCATTGCCAAGAGACTTTTTCATTTAATTCCCCCACCCGAACCCCATGTGGTGGATATACAACCGGGTCATAAACCCATCCAAGGTGGCATAAGGTATCATGAGCCTTGTGCAGAGCTAGAAACCCACAAATCAGCCTGAGTTTCCAGTGTCAAGGTTGGATGTTATAATCACATAAACATAGACGCATGACAGGGAGATTAGTTTTGAGGACCTTCTGGCGAGTATTTTTTGCTTTCTTCGTTTGTATATTTCTGATGGTTGACGTCAGCACGGTTAGCGCTGGTTCCTGGGTATGGGTTAGATCCGATAACGGCATGGAAGGCGGACTTGTTTTGGATATTGCTTTTGACCCATCTGACCCTTTGATCATGTATATTGTCACTCAAGGAAGCGGCGTTTTTAAAACTACAGATGGCGGTTCGAACTGGCAGCTTTTGCAGGACGGACTAATCCATTTAAACCCGGTTTCAATTGCGGTTGATCCTGATCAGTCAGAAACGCTCTATATCGGTTCCGGGCCGGCGACCCTTTATGTTTCACATGACCAAGGGGAAAATTGGGAAACTTCATTTAGCTTCGGTGGTTACGCAATCAGTAATATCGATTTAGGAAGTGGTGAGGACGCCTACGATTATGCATACAGCTATGACACGCTTTATGTTAGAGGACCATCATTGAGTTGGACAAGGAGTAAAGAGGGTTTGCCTGGATGGCCACAAGACGCGATTTCTTGCATAACACGAGATCCTGCTGATCCTCAGATCGTATATGCATGTACGCCTTTAGGACTCTATAAGGCTGATGATTACGGGCTCAGTTGGGTTGAATTTGGAAATGGCTTGCCGAATAATGATGGTGTTTATGACTTCCTATTCGACCCCATTGATCCGGATATCGCCTATGCAACGACATACAACGCTATTTACCGAAGTCTGGACCGAGGAGAAACCTGGACGCTCTTTTCCACTCAATTTGCTCGAGAGCTTCTGATTGTTGCTGAACCCACGCGCGTTTTTTATGTGACTGCATATGGTGACGTCCTTAAAAGCTATGATGGCCAAAGTTGGACTACGACAAATAACGGTTCGGGCCCGGTTAGTGTGAGAACACTAAAACGACATCCAATCACGGCATCTCTCTACGCAGGAACAAGAGGAGCCGGATTATATGTGACGTCGGACCAGGCAGAAAGCTGGCAAATGATCAATTCTGGAATAACAGCAACTCTGGTCACCAGCATTGCCGTTGATCCTCTCAATCCTCAAATTGTGTATAGCACAACCCAGATGGCAGGCTTGTTTAAGAGCGAGGATGGTGGGCTTAACTGGACTTCATCGGGGGAGTTGCTGAGGAATACATACCTTAAAGAAATAAAAATTGTCCGATCTTCCCCAAATGTACTCTTTGCCATTGACTCATCGAATCTTTATAAAAGTATCGATCGAGGCGTCACCTGGAACGAGATTGCCTCCGATGTGTTCGTTAATGTCGGGATCGCAAATCTGACTTTAAATCCGGTCAGGGCTTTGGAGTTATGCATTTCTACAAATTTAGGACTTTTCAAGAGCACGGATGGTGGTAATACTTGGGAATTGATCACGATTGAGGCTTCGGCGCTTGATTTTATCTCTTATGTAGTTTACGACCCCATCGACCCCGATACGCTATATGCCACGGCTACGGATGGTCTGTATAAAACAACAGATGGTGGCGTAACCTGGTCGAACCTAATTGGAACTAATGAAGGGGAAATTATAGTAACGCCGCAAGCGCCGCGCCATATTTACGTCCGAGAATTTTTTGATATTTGGAGGAGTATCGATGGAGGAACTACCTGGGTTAAATTCTTAAAACCATATCAGGATTATCACTCAAACTGTTTTGCATCAAGCCCTACCAACTCAATGGTCATGATTGTTTTTCCGGATTATATCATTGTTGATTTCAGCGGCGGTGGTCACTGGATTAATGTAACGGATGGAATTGACCCCCATATTGTCCGAACCCTGACGATTGATCCGAGTAACACAAACCGCGTTTTTGCCGGCACTATGGGCCAAGGTGTCTATACCATTGATATGCAGATGCCTAATCGAGTATTACTCCCACTCGTTTATCGTTAGCAAAGCTGATAAAACTCACTCACTTGATAACATTTGCCCAAGCTTTCTTACAGAAACTTGAAAGGTTTACAGGTTAGACAGATAATTTTACGACCTTTATCATTGGGCATCTGCCAGCCGAGCCCGGGAGTAGCGCCTTCGTGGAGGTGCGAACAACATTATCAGCCACTGACTATAATTATGGCATCCAGATACAGAGCTCCTTAAATCTCAATGGTTGCACCATGACTTGAAAAGTCCCCACTCACTTCTGAAGTGACAATATACATTGAAGCATGGGCGTTGCTTATCACGAAAACCCTTCTACCCTGCTTGTCTATCAAACATCACTCAACCCCCATGATTTTTATTGTCAATCGCGCCAGCTTAACCAATGTAGCAGAGAATGTGAGCTTGCTTGGTTAATAAGCTTTCAAAAGTATCATATTGCAATAAATCCAAGTTGAAAGACCCCGGTATGAACGGTAAGACATCTCTTGTGACATCTTTCCAGTCCAATGTTTGTAGTTTTGATAAGATTTGCGCTTTCCAGTTGTGTTCACTCATCGGCTCGCCTTGCCAATGACTTTGATCAAGCTCGTTATTCAACAAAACAAAGTTAGGGTTGGGCAAGGCAGGGTCGCTGAGATACCAAAGCAAGTCGAAAAGATCCCGACCTTTTGTGTAGGGGCGCTGCAAGACGGCATGCAGTTTACCTGCCATTAAGCTGGATTTATCATGATGCTGCAATTGCAGGACTACAAAACGGCGCAATACCGTGGTTTGACATACCGCGCCTTTTGGTGGGTTGGTATCCACTTCGATTTTAATCGACAGGGTTTCAGAAGGCATCGGTGATAAACCAAGCTCATGCAATAGACCTGGAAAGCGGAAAAGTGCGTTGTTGACAATGTTCTTTTCGTTTGCTTTCACTTCAATTTGGTAACCTTCCGCCTTTAGTTCATTGTGAACAGCCTTGAGGTAATCCAGGAACGCATAATCCTTTTCCTGCCCTTCAAGGGCAAAATCAAGGTCTTCTGAATAACGTTCATGTCCATACAGGAAGCGCAATGCTGTGCCGCCATGGCAAGCGAGAGGAATCATTGCCCCACATTTTTGCAATACGCCAAGGATGCGCGCTTGAAGGTACTCCCTGGCGATATTTCTTCCGTCCAAAGCAGTGGTTCTTTATCCTGGTCCGGTGCGGTGAAAGCGATCTTATCTGATTATTGGACTATGACGCTGAAGGTATCCGGTTAATCTTTTGTAAAACACTGTCGCTTGATCCCGAAAAACCGATAAACTAAAACTACCATATAATATCTATTGTGAGGCGATTTTTTGAGTGATATTCTATTAACAAGCCACAAATAAAAGGAGATGAAATGAGAATTATTCGCAGTCCAATATTTACTCTCAAGCCTTATGAACGGGGAATTCAGGAAAGCTTAGGCAAGTATCGCCGCTTCGTTTTGCCAGGGTTAGGGTTTCAGTGGCCGTTTGCCCAACTGGTGCGCGTACGCGATATACGCGAACACACCATGGACATCATGGCGCAGCCCGTCATCACCAAAGACAACGTGGAAATTGAAGTAGATGGCATCATGTGGGTACGTCCGGAAGCCTCTGAAGAATCCATCAAGCGTACCTTCTATAACATTGATGACTGGAAACATGCCGTTGTGCAGCTTGCCATGACCAACCTGCGCCAGGAATTTGGTGATCTGACATTGGACGAAAGTCTGGTAGCCCGCGAGACCATCGCCGCCAATCTGTTAAACGTTCTCAGCGAATTCGCGATTGAATGGGGTTTGGTGGTGAGCAAGGTCGAAATCCGCCAAATTGACCCACCCGAAGATATCAAACGTGCCATGCACAAGCAAAAAACTGCTGAGCAAGAACGGCGTAGTATGCGTCTTTTGGCAACCGGTGAGTTTGAAGCTTCTGAGCAGCAAAAGCTGGCTGCCATTCAGCGGGCTGAGGGTGAGCGGGAGGCTGCCATCCATGTGGCTGAAGGTCAGGCTGAAGCCATTCGACTGGTCAACGAAGCCGCGGAAAAGTACTTTGTGGGCAACGCTCAACTGCTGAAGCAAATTGAAATGGTTGAGAATTCCCTCAAGGACAATGCCAAGGTCATCCTGACGGATAAGGGCATCACCCCAACCTTGTTCTTGGGTGACATGCCGATGAAAATAAACAAGTAACTTATTCAGCCGGACGCTTAGACTAAAGGTTGACGTGCCACGGTCTTGTATTTCTGTCAGCCTTTGGCTAATGCTATTCCGTTCAAAAAACACAAAATAGCGGATTTCTTACTGCCGCTGTTTTCAATACAGGGAAGGGGGACCGCTTGCGGTGGATGAGGGTTCGATAAATCCAAGCTCACCCGTATGTAAATTCACAGGTTCTGAACCGTTAATCAAGGAACGGTGGCTCACGTTAATACGGATGCTATTCCTAACACACCTAACGACTTAATTTTTTATACAAGATGGATAAAGTTCCTTGCTTTCAATCGCATAGCTCATTGCGCTAATAAGCTTTCAAAAGTATCGAATTGCAATAAATCCAAGTCAAAAGTTTCCAGTATGAACGGCAAGATATCTCTTGTGACATCTTTCCAGTCCAAAGTTCGCAGTTTTGACAAAACTTGTGCTTTCCGATTGTGTTCACTCATCGACTTGCCTTGCTGATGACTTTAATCCTCACCTGCATTACGCGAAGTGCTTTATAGAAAAGAAGCGTTCTCCAGTCCTATCTGTGGTTTTTATTATTTGTGTATTCGGCAAATATTGATTATGATAGGTGCCGGATATCGAAATTAAACAGCGGCACTTGGATAACTCTATTCCTGCGTGTAGTAATTGCATAACAGGTATATTCCAAGGACAGTAAGATGGAAAGGGAGCTAACAAAGGTAACATGAAATCGGCAGATAAAAATGTTGAAAAAGAAGTTTTTTGCATAAACTGCGGAAGTAGATTGAATGGAAGATCAAATAATTGCACAGAATGTGGGTATTCTTCGGGCGTATCTGCCGTTGCAATAACTGTAGAGAGATCTGATAAATGCCCAAATTGCGGGGATAATATTCCGAGTTTTACTGTGATATGTCCCAGCTGCGGTTCTGAAATCTCCTCTGCCGACGTACCGTCAGCTATTAAAGAGTTCTCTAACAGTATAAACAAGTTAGATAATACTATTGCCAGCAACTCGCATAAGCAATATTGGGAAAGTTGGGCACCGCTCATGCGTGAATTCTGGGTTGGTATAAATGTAATCCTGATTGGTATTCCTCATGTTTTATATTTGTTTTACCGTTTGATAAAGCCTGCCCCATTCAACGCGGCGGAAAGTAAAAAGGCTCAGTATATCAACAACTTCACCTTCCCCAACGACAGAGAGAGTATACTTGAGGGTCTCTTGTATATTAGATCTACTATAGCAGCGCTTTGCGCAAAAAAGACGGATCGCAACACTTTGCAATGGGTAAAACTATGGAAAAACAAGGCGACCTACCTCTTTGAAAAAGCCGAAATCATGTTCAGGGGCGATAAGATAGCCCACGATGCCTATGCCGCTGTCTTGAAAAGCGAAAAAAAGCTTAAAAATGTTCTGCTCATTAAAATTTTAATACCTTCAGTATTACTGGTTTCCTTTATCTTTTATGCTTCCACAAGTCATATGTTTGGACCTAAAAAGGCAGATGTAACAAATACTCCCAATACATTCGCGTGGCCTACATCGGGTTTAGCTCTTGAACTCCCTGAACCGCCCACAAATGTCGGAAAGATCCGCTTGAACGATGATAGGGAATTGTGGTTGGAGATGAACGACATCAGGCAATCGCAGTTTGAAAGATACGTGCAGAGATGCAAAAATAATGGCTTTACTATCGAGAGTAAAAAAACCGGCTACTCTTATGAGGCTTATAATGAAAAAGGCTACTTTCTCAGTTTATTCCATCATGCTTATATAATTAAGGATACGCTCTCGCTCCACATTAAAGCCCCTTTACCCATGGACAATATAATGTGGCCTGAAAGCGATATAGCAAAGCTCTTACCCATCCCTAAATCGTCTTATGGCTATATTGAAAGCGAATCCCTTGATGGCTTTGTAATATACATAGGTGAGATGACAAAGGACGACTTCGGAGACTATGCCGATGCCTGTTACGAAGCCGGATTTAAAAAGAATCACACAAGAAGCGATAAAAGTTTTACCGGTTACGACATGGAAGGCAACTATGTTGAGTTGCAATACATGGGAAACAAGACGGTGTCTATTAAAATTCAAAAACCATAATAAGTGCCTTGCAGCCTTGTGTTTAATTCGTTTTTGTAATTCATAGGGCTCACCTTTCATATTTTGCAAACTGAAATTGGTTAATTGTGAGATGGTAAAAAAACCTTGTTGCCCCTGCAACTAAAGAAACAATAGAGATGTAGGATACAAAAGGTAGTGAACGGAGGAGATTACCGATGGACCTCGAGGTCCATGCCGGGGATTTTGGTTTTATGTTCAAGTAATTTGGGCGGCGCGTCGAGCGCGAAGACTATTTCCACTTAAGTACAATCTTGCAGATCCATCATTTTCCAGGAGTGCGGATTCTTCTAATAAACAATCGGTATTGATACAGTCGCTTCTGCGCATATTCCGAAAATCTGCCAAATTGTCCTTGACTCTCCCCTTAGGGCAGGTGTTACACTATCGTTGCTGCAGCAAAAAGAAGAAAAAGGATTAATAATGCTCAAGATAGGCGAGTTCTCCAAATCAACAGGAATGACCATCAAAGCGCTTCGTCACTACGAAAGCCTTGGTCTGATCCGTCCGTATTGGATCGATAAATACACCGGCTATCGATATTATGAGGAGAGCCAGGTTCTTTTGGTCAGGCGCATTGCCTACCTCAAAACCCTTGGGTTTTCCCTTCGCGAAGTTCAGCGTTTACTATCGTCCAACCTGAGTGAAGAGGAGCAGCTCCGTATCTTTGAGAACAAGCGGAAGGATGTGAAAGCGCAGCTCGAGCAGGATCAGAGGCGCCTCTCTATGCTTGATCAGCATCTTTTGCACTCGTTTCCGCTTGATTTCCTGGATCAATCAACAAAGGAGATTAGCATGGAATTGGAAATCAAGAAACTGCCCGGCTTCAAGGTTGTCGGGTTACTCTATACTGGTAAAAACGAAAATCAGGAGATCTCAGCCCTATGGGGTCAGTTCAAAGAGCGCGGTGAAGAGCTCTGCCCGCGCGGCACGAAAGTATGTTATGGGATATGCAGAGTCCCCGGTCAGGAATCGTTAGCAAAGGGAAAACTTTCCTTTTCGGGACCGGAAGAACAGAACGCGGGTGATACCCCGGTTGATTTTGAATATGTGGCGGGCGTTCAGTATAAAGAGGGTCAACCATTGCCCAAAGGTACGGTCATCCGAGAAGTTCCTGAATGCACTGTGGCGGTCTTCAAGCATGTTGGCGCTGCCAACACGCTTCACCAAACCTACAACAACATCTATGGCTCCTGGCTGCCAGCCTCAGCCTACCAGCCGTTGGAACCCGGTTTCGACGTGGAGGTTTACACCGATGAGTTCACATTCTTTGCCCCGGATTCGGTAATGTATATCTACGTTCCAATCAAGCCCAAAACCAATCACTAAGAAGAACAATCCCCGGCACCTCACCGGGGATTGGAAAAGACTCATTCAGGTACTCACCTAATCTGGATAGAACCTGAAACATTCCAGATCCAAATAACCAAATTATTCTAACGATAGCCTACACATCATCATTGCTGATTTGACAAGGGCGGGGTTGGAAGCGTTGAAAACCCTGTACTTTGGTCACCCTCCCCGCTTCCAATTCGCCGAAATCGAATCATCCTTTTGGCGGATTGGGGACGTATTAACGGCTATCCATTCGTCGGATCTTCGTCCCCAATCCCGCCCGCTGGTGCCAGTCAGGTTGCGCAGTTCAACCTGACATCGGAAACCTTATTTTTTTGAGGGATACATTGCCAACATTCGAGACTTAGGTCATGGTTACCCGCTTGCGTTGACGCCCTGTAGGGAAAAGGCACCTGTGCCCGCGTAGCAGGGTATGTCTTTTCCTCTTCACAATGTGGTTGACGCGGGCGTCAACCCTACGAACTCCAGGGCAAAGTCAGGTTGCGCAGTTCAACCTGACAACGGAAACAATACCTCTGTTCAGGGCATTTCTGTTAGCATTGTGACTTACATCTACGCCAGGCAACTACATGGATTGAGTCATTTTGAACGCTACAGATATGTGGCAATCTTATGTCACAATAAAGCAGAATCGACCCCGACAAGATTTGTTGTATTTGCAGTTCAATACCCATAAGGTACGATATCTGTGCAGAAACTCATTCTGTTATATCACCCCCCGTTCACCGACCCCATCCTTTGGAGGGGGTTTTAGCCTGTTCAGGAGACCTTTGCTGAGGGGAACGGTTAAAAGGTTCTAAAGGAGGAGGTTATCGCCTGGTTTCGATGTCCATGCCGGGGATTTTGGTTTTGCGTTCAAGGAATTTGGATAGCGCGTCGAGCGCGAAGACCATCACCATGTAGGTGCCCACGAAATCGAAGGTGGCGGTGGCGGCGCGTTTGGCTTCCGCCATCAGGTCCTGCACGGCGATTAGGAACACGATCGCGGTTGTCTTAAGCAGCGAAATCGGCTCGTTTGACCAACTCGGCAGCGCCAGGCGCAACGCCTGGGGTAATATTACGTAGGTAATCGTCTGTCACTTGCTCAACCTGATCAATTATGCCCGCCGCAAAATTTCGGGACTCCCAGGGCATAAACTA
>JAGVUP010000075.1 GCA_019136215.1 Chloroflexota bacterium
TCCGTCTCACACCGTATCAATAAACGTCTTTTCCACGCGGTTGAAGATCACCACCCCGATGAACATCACGACCAGCATAAAACCGAAGGAATATGCCAGGCGCGCCCAGGAGGCGTCGCCGGCTCCCAGAAAACCAACGCGGAAGGTCTCGATGATGGGGGTCACCGGGTTTACGTTCGCCACCCACTGCCATTTTTCCGGAATACTCGAGACCGGGTAGATAACAGGGGTAGCGTACATCCATAATCCGACCCCAAAACCTACCAGGTACTGTAAGTCGCGGTATTTGGTGGTCAGGGCTGAGATGATGATCCCAAAACCGAGCCCCAACCCCGCCATCAGCACGAGCAGCAAAGGCAGCGCAAAAGCCCAGGAGGTAATCCTCACCGCTGAACCGCGCAGCGCGAAGAAGGCAAGATAGGCAAGGAAAAAAACGAACTGGATGAAGAAAGTCACCAGGTTGGAGATGACGATCGAAATCGGCATCACCAGACGCGGGAAATAGACCTTCCCGAAGAGATGCGCGTTCGCCGTGAAGGTGGTTGAGGTGCTGGTGAGACAGGTGGAGAAATAGTTCCAGAGGATGGTACCCGACATGTAAAAGAGCATTTGCGGAAGCCCATCAGTGGGCAGTTGAGCGATGTTGCCGAAAATGACAGTGAAGACGAGAGAGGTAAGCAGCGGTTGGAGGAGAAACCAAACCGGTCCCAGGATGGTCTGCTTGAAGCGCGAGACGAAATCGCGCCGCACGAAAAGCACGATGAGGTCGCGATAATGCCAGACATCGCGCAACTGCAAATCCCACCACTTTTTGCGGGGGGTAATAATCAGGTCCCAGTCTTCGTCTGTTGTGATTTCTTTTTCGGTCATATTCGTTTATTCGATAAGCAGATTCTGATGAATCCAGTCCACGGTGCGCTGATCCCAGCGGTAGGTGTAGGACGTGCTGCCGAGGGAGGGGATGTAAGCAAAGTCGGCGGTAAGCAGCTCAGTCCACGGTGCGCTGATCCCAGCGGTAGGTGTAGGACGTGCTGCCGAGGGAGGGGATGTAAGCAAAGTCGGCGGTAAGCAGCTCGTTAGGTATCTGCGCCGCGCGGAGGTTATCGAGTTCAAAATTTTTCAGGAAGCACATCCCGAGATTGGTGATCTGGTCCATCGAGAGATCGGTCAAAAATGCGCCCTTAAATTCTTCCAACAGGGATGGGATCCTGACAAGCATCGCTGGCTGCGTCAGCTTTTTTAGAATCGCTTTCATCACAAGGGTCTGATTGCTGACCCGGAAACTGTCTGAATAGTAGGTGCGAATGCGCATCAATGCCAGAGCGCGCTCACCGCTGAGCACTTGCGGTCCCGCCGGGAAGTATCCTAAGCTCGGCGAAGGATCCTCAACAGCCTGTGGCAGGTCCACTTCGACCCCGCCAATCGCATCGATGAAGTTTATGACGGTATCAAAGTTGACCACAGCATAGTGCTGCGGCGTAACGCCGAAATTGTAGCGGATCACCTCCGCCAGCGAGTTCGCGCCGATGCCCTCGCCCAGGTAGCCGCCCCAGCCTGGAGTGCCGAAGAGGTAGGATTGGTTGATTTTCATCGGGTTTTGTTCGGTGAAGCGTCCTTCAGGCGCTTCCACCAGCAGATCGCGCGGCAGCGCCACCATGTTTGCCTTCATCTCGACAAAATCCACCCGCACGACCCGGATCACGTCCGCCAGCCCGTAGGTATACTGCGGATCGCTGTAGTCGATGCCCACCAGCAGCACGTTCCAGGCTGTCTCCTCCCCGCAAACAGGCTTTTTGCCCGCTTCCAGCGCCGGTTCAACAAAGACCGGCAGTTTTTCGAGGTTGGAAGGCGGCTGAAGCTCGGCGGAGCCTTCTTCGCCCGCCGGACCAACGACCATCGTCGGCAGGGCTAAAGGCGCGGAGATGGGCTTTTTCATTGCCGGTCTGAGCCATGCAACGTACAGCAATGCCAAAAGGAGCACCAATGCCAGGACGGCATAGAGAAACACCTTCCCGCCGCTGGCGCGCTTCTTCCGCGCGGGCTGGGAAGTATTATCAGTAGTTGGGATCGGTTGTGTGTCTTTCATGTTTACCTGTTCAGGTTATTTTTTCGTAAATTTATTGTGAGCCGCTACTCGTTAAGTGGCTTCTTGATAGAGTCCGGAACTTCCATGTGCGGGAGGGCAACGTCATTGGCGTGGAGTTTTCCGGCGGCAGCGCTGTTTGAAGACCGCATGCGCCCAGAAGCAGAGCCATCCACAGTCTGAGGAGAAGAAAACGTTTTTGCCCGGAAAGTTTAGATTTCATCGATCATCACTTTAGTTTTCCCTGATTAATGCACGCCTCCGCCCTTCCGACATGTTTTCCATCTCGGATAAGGGCAGTCTTCAATTGAAGTTCCCCCGTTTTTTTGATTTTTCAGCCTTTTCGCTGCGGCTTCCGGCGCACTTTTTCAACCGGAACCTCCAGACGCATCATACCACCTTGTATCATTCGCAACAACACGGAAACGCGCTCCTTGCCGTTGATACACTTTTCAAAAATGCCCTCAATCTGCCCGATAAGGCTGTCTTCCACCACTACCTCATCTCCCGCCATGAAGCCCGAATGCGCCTGGCTCTGTTCGAGGTTGAGCTGGCGAGTGTGACGGCGGACGGCTTCAACCAGGCTGGGGTGGACAGATGCCGGCATGCCGTCGAAGCTCACCAGCCCGGTCACGCCCCGCATCAAAAAGACTCTGTGGTCATAGAGCCTTTCCGGCTCCTCATTAACGAAGAGGTACCCCGGGAAGAACGGTTTGATGGCATGCGAACGCGGATTGACCGGCTTGACGGCGTAGACCGGCAGGTAATTTGGGATGCTTTTAGCCTCAGATGGGGTTAATTCAACGCCTTTGAGGTTCTCCATCTCCCTTTTCCTTCGCCCAATTATAAGTGCTTCAGCAAAGATGTGGTCACCAACAGAAGTGGCAAAGTTGGTAATAGCAGCTCCAGCTTAGCCAACAACAGAAGACCAAGAGCTTTTGACCACCCATCAGCTATTGACCTC
>JAGVUP010000183.1 GCA_019136215.1 Chloroflexota bacterium
ATCCCCGCAGAACTGGGCAATCTGGCGAGTTTAGATTGGCTTGACCTCGGTAACAACCAATTGAGCGGCACAATACCTTCATCATTGGGTAATCTGACAAACCTAACTCGTCTTAGCCTCGGTGGGAACCAGTTGACCGGCACAATCCCTGCGGAACTGGGCGATCTTAGCTTTTTGTATGGTCTTTACCTTGGTGGAAACCAATTGAGCGGCACAATACCTGCGGAGTTGGGTAATCTGACGAATTTGCAGTATCTTGACCTCAATGGCAACCAATTGACCGGCACAATACCTGCGGAGCTGGGCAATCTGACGAGCTTGCAGTCTCTTTCCCTCAATTGGAACCAATTGACCGGCACAATACCTGCGGAGCTGGGTAATCTGACGAATTTGCAGTATCTTTCCTTCCATTGGAACCAATTGAGCGGCACAATACCTTCATCATTGGGTAATCTGACGAATTTGCAGTATCTTGACCTCGGTTGGAACCAATTGACCGGCACAATACCTGCGGAACTGGGTAATCTGACAAATTTGCAGTATCTTTCCCTCTATTGGAACCAATTGACCGGCACCATACCTGCGGAACTGGGCGATCTTAGCTTTTTGTATGGTCTTTGCCTTGGTGGAAACCAATTGAGCGGCACAATACCTTCATCATTGGGTAATCTGACGAGCTTGCAGTCTCTTTCCCTCAGTTGGAACCAATTGACCGGAACAATACCATCTGAGTTAGGCAATCTGGACCATTTGACGCATTTGGATTTGAGCCACAACTTCCTCGAAGGCGACGTCCCTTCCAGCTTTAGCAATCTGGTTAATCTCTGTGTGCAAGGAGATATGGATGCACCTTGTTATGGAATAAAAGAAACCGACCTTGGCTATAATCTGCTCAACGTCCCGCAGCCTAATCCGCCTGCTGACTTCCTGTATGAAAAGGATCCCGACTGGGACCAAACCCAAGGTGTGAAAGGCGTTTTTCAGGGCGCGGAAGGCGGAACGCTGATCTCAAACGACGGACGAACGACGCTTGTTATTCCTGCCGGTGCGGTTGAGGGTGAGGTCACGATCATTTTGAAGCCCACAACAAAAGCAAGCGGTTTTATGTCACCTTTTGTCTCCGCGCGCAATGATTTTGAGGTCCTCGCGTTTGACGCCAATGGCGCGGCGGTTACCGAGTTCGATCAGCCATTGACATTCACTTTGCATTATGAAGACGGCGATATCGGCATGATACCGGAAGACAGTCTGGCGGTCCATTACTTTGACGTGGGGCAACAGCGATGGTTAGATGCCGTCACAACCTGCGCCGATGGCGGCTACAGCCGCAACCCGGAGGCAAACATGCTGAGCCTGCCGGTTTGCCATCTGACCGAGTTTGCCTTTGTGGGAGAAGGGTTTTACAGCCACCTTCCGCTTATCCTGAGGTAAGCGCGCTATCGTTTCGAACAGAGCCTGTCCATGGCAGGCAAGCTCTGTTCGTTTTAACAAACAGTGTTCTGAAAAGCGAAGTAAAATTTGCACCTCTCATTCCAGTGACTTCGTAGTCATAATGATTTGATGTTCTTATACCAAAACATTCACAAGTGTAGACTTGAAGATCAAAATGCTCGTCCCGAGCATCCTGACCGGTTCCGCCCGGCTCATCTTGGTCGGGATGCTGACACACCGGCAGTTGTATAATGTCCTGCGTTATCCAATGAGGAGGATTTTGAAGGCTGGTCAAGCCTTCTCAGTGCGCTTCATTCTGCAAGCGCAGCCCGTGACCCCGAACCGTGACGATGTAGTCATAATCGGGGTCAATTTGATTCAGGCGGTCGCGAAGCCTTCGCAGCAGCGCGTCGAAAGCTTGCTCTGTAACCCAGCGGGTGTCTTCCTCCCAAACCGCTCTCCACCCCACGCACCCAAACTCGTTTTGAGGCGGGCTCAAGGCGCAGGGTCAGCACCTGGCTGAGTTCGGGGGGCAGATCGCTGAGCGGCAGAGTCGCGTCGGAGCTGAGGAACAGGAATGTCTGTGTCAGCGCGATCTGGATCTCATCCGCTTCCGCCAGCTTCACTTCTTCAAGAATTGGCTTGTTGTTGACAAAGGTGCCATTCTTGCTGCCCAGATCCTCAAGGATGATCCCTTTTCCGGTATTGCTGATCCGAGCGTGCTGCCTGGAGACCTGCCGGTCAGGAATGACAATATCGCAAGCCGCATCCCTCCCGATCAGGATTTGACCTTTCAGGACCCACTGCTGCCCGTTGAGAGGACCTTCATTCGCGATCAGAACCGGATCTTCCATTTCTCACTCTTATCATTTCAGACTATAATTTAACATTATAATGCA
>JAGVUP010000028.1 GCA_019136215.1 Chloroflexota bacterium
TTGCCCTGCATCCACACTTTTGTAAACACCGTTGCTTGCCGTGCCCGCATAGATCACAGAAGAATTCAACGGATCAACATCAATGGTATTGATATAACTCGCTTTCAGGTTCGTATTGATCACGCTCCAGTGATCGCCACCGTCAACGCTCTTCAGCACCTTTCCAGTATTGACCAGATACAGGATCTGAGGATTGACAGGGTCCACCGTAAAACTGAACGGGCCAAAGCCAGTCAAACCCTCGCTCTTCACGTTCCAGGTCAGGCCCTTATCCGTGCTCTTGTAGACTTCTATGCCATTTACCGCGTAAATAATATCGGGATTGATCGGATCACAAGCGATCTGTAAAACAGTTCCAAAGCCCGTAAAGCCAGATATCTCCTCCCATTGCTCAGACCCGGCTGGTTTTCGGCTCATTTTGCCAGTTAGATCAGCAATATAGATATCCGAGTTATGAGGATCGATCGCTACTGCCCAGGCATCACACGGGCTGTTGTCTGAAATGGCAGTCCAGCTGTCCCCATGATCTGGGCTGTGGAAAAGCGTCATGTAAATGTTGTTGCTCTGATTTAGATCAATGGCAAAATTGTTGTTCTCTCCGTCAGGCAGATTATTGCCAAGGTCACGCCAGCTCCTGCCACCATCAAGGCTGCGATAAAAAAACCGGGAAAAATGAGTGTATTTATAAAGAATTTGGGGATCATTGGGGTCGATCCCGATATATCCTGCACCATCATAGGTATAATCCCATCCCTTGGCACCTGCTCCTTCCCAGGACCGACCGCCATTAATGCTTTTGTAAATCCCCCGTCCGCTATTTGCGTAGAGAACCTCGGAATTCTGCGGATCCATGACAATCCAGTCTATATACTGACCCTCGATGCCATTATTGACCGGAAACCAATCTTGCCCAGCATTGATACTCTTAAAGACCCCACCGCCTTTGGTCGCAAGGTAGAGGATCGCATTATTATCTGGATTAACAAGCAATTTGGTATAAAAACCCGTTTCCAGCCTCTCATCAATGCGTTCCCAGACCATGCTTTCGCTTGCAGTTCAAAAATCAACCACAATAACGCAAAGCAGACAGCGAGTACAAACGGTAATCAAAATCTCACTTGGCAATTTTTCCATCATTCTCCTTATAAAATCTCTGAGCGGATGTGGCAATGTCCTTCCTTGGGAACGATGTCCGGACTAAGAAATTGGAATAGAGTTTTCCAGAATCATTCTGATTTCTTTTCGCGGGCTTCCTAGCATAATTTCTTTTTCTTTTCCGTCACCCTGGAACCCGCATCGTTCATAAAACCTTATGGCTCTCTCATTTCCTTCCAGTACCCAGACCACAATACGCTGACATTTCCGCCAGAAGATAGAGCGCGGTGATCTCACCCGCGTCACGCAAGTCACCATCCTGGCAACTCCCATAGGCGGCAAAACCAATAACCTTCTCACCATCCTTCGCTATCAGAGTGTTTTCCGCCCAACGATGAGCCATGCTCACGCAGTTTTCCAGCGTGCGGCTTTCCAGGAAAGCGCTGTCCAAGAGACAGGAATATGATTCCTGCCAGGATTTCCAGTGGACGTATGCTTTGCCGCGGATTTCCGCGTCTGTCTCCATTAACTTAATGACGATGTTCAAAGCTACCTCTGTGCTATTATTTTATTCTAAACCGAAAACCCCAAAACAGAATTGCTGAATATGACGGGGGCAGCTTGTCCAACGGTTGATTGAAAAGGTCGCCATTATCGAGGGCAATTTTATTCTGGAATCCAAGTCAGAATTGATTGTGGATAAGTAAGATAACAAGTACTCAAAGAATGCTACAAAAATTAGACTGTGTATGCCTTTTGAAGGTTAACTTTACTGATCGTTTAAATATCAATATATGTATGTTTTTTTTAAAAACGCGTAGGATAGATGATAAACAAGAAAGCAGCCGGAAATACTCCCCCGGCTGCTTTCAGATTGTATTGAAAATTTCCAGCTTGTTGCTATGCCTTAACCGGTTCGTTGCTTATTCCACGGCTTCGGCAGCATCGTCTGCGACTTTTTCAACTTTTACTTTGGCGCTGCGGCTAATTTCAGCGGCTTTCTCCTTGGCGACCTTGGCAAGCTCATCCGCCTTGGCGATGGCATCTTTATAAGCAGTCTCAGCGCGCTGTTTTGTCTCTTCGTAGGTTTCAACGCCTTTTTCCTTCAATTCGATGGCTTTTTCTTTGAGAACCTGGCGGGTTTCTTCCCCAGACTGGGGCGCCATTAACAGGGAAACGATGGCGCCAGCCAGCGCGCCTACCGTGAAACCCATTAGAAATGATCCAAAATTATTTTCGTCAGACATAGTATTCTCCTCTATTTATCTTTTTAAGCGAAAAATATCAACAAGTTTTTTGATACTTGCCAGTGATTCATTAAGTTTGATCACCGGTTCACTTAGATTATCACTCAGGAAACGGACCGTTCCTTTGAGAGTGTTGACTGTATCATTGGTCGAGTGGAGGATAGGTTTGACCTCGTGCTGGAGCAGGTTGGTCAAAGTTGCGACTTGGATAATCAGCACAACCAATGCCACGCCGATAACGATCAGCATCAAAGCCATCAGGATGATAAAAATATCCCGCACCTGGGTGACCACTTGACCTTCAGCCCGCGCAAGAAAGACCAGACCAACAATCAACGCGATCAGAAGCAGCACTCCGATGACGATCGCGAGGGTGTGCTTTTTCTCGCTGGCGCTTTCTGGCTGAGATACGGTCATTTCAGCAGTCTGAAGGTCTTTCGTTTCCGGGTTTTCTGTGGGGTTATCAGTCATATTTACCTCAACCTAATTATAACGCATTGGGTGCAGATACGCACGGGATTGTCAAACCTGATTAAAGTTCGTCCGCAAGGATCAACTCATCCTCCGAAGCAGCAAAGAGCGATTCGTTTGGACTTAAACTGATATCACCAAAGAGGTCAGGCTGATCGGTTTCGATCAGTTTCTGCTTGACCAGTTCAAGGATAGCGAGAAAGACGACGATGACCTGGATGCGGTCGGGGAGAAAGACGACGATGACCTGGATGCGGTCGGGCGCCTCACCGATCAAGGTCGAAAAACTGGCGCTGCCTTTGGTTTTCAGGATCGAGACGATTTCCTGGACTTTCTTTTTTAAGGTCATCTTCGGGATGCGGATCGAGGAGCCTTCGGTTAGAGGGCTTTCCTGGCTGGCAATGTTCTCGAGAGCGACGATCAGGTCGGTGAGTTCTATGCCGGTGAGGTCAAGCTGGACGTTGACCGGATAGGATTTCGGGACATGTAAGTGGCAGCGCAGGTTCTTCTCGAGGCGATTGTTGAGCCAAAGAGTAGTGTTTTTGATCTCGCGGTAAATCCTCAATTGCCTGGCAAGAGCTTCGCCAAGATCTTCCTCCTCGGGTTCAATTACCGGAGAGCGCGGAAGCATCGCCTCGGATTTTATCTGGACGAGTTTGGCGGCGATTACCATAAACTCGGAAATGTAATCCGGATCGGCATGCTCATTATCGCTAACGTATTGAAGGAATTGGTCTGTCACTTGCGCAAGGGCAAGCCGGGTGATATCCAACTCGGATTTCTGAATCAAATCCAAGAGAAGGTCGAGCGGTCCCGAGTAGAGCTCGGTTTCAATCTCGTAATCGTCAGTTTCGCGCATCCATGATCCTGGCATAATGTAATTATAGTCGGAGAAACGCAGAAGTGTTGTAAACTTATTATCAGAAAGAAACAGGGAAGAGTTGCTATGACGCGATTCAGATGCCGAACTTGCTTTCAGGCGTATCCGGAGACGGGATTGCCTTTTTGCTGTCCCAATTGCGGCGGCATCTTCACGCTGGAAGACCTTTCTTACCACGAGCCGGTCAGTTCCGGCGAATTGCGGGGCATCTGGAGATACGCAAATACATTCGGTCTGCCGGATAGTTATTTTGTGAGTTATCTTGGGGAGGGGGAAACCCCGTTGGTGCCCGTGAAGATTGAAGGTCGGGAGTATTGGTGCAAACTGGAGCATCTCAACCCCAGTGGGTCTTTTAAGGACCGGGCGACGGCGGTTTTGGCGAACGTCCTGCGCGGGCGCGGGATCAAGCAGGTGGCAGAAGATTCCTCGGGCAACGCAGGAGGTTCGCTGGCGCTTTATGCCAGGGCTTTTGATATTGACTGCCGCATTTACATCCCCAGCGATACCAGCGGACCAAAACGGCGTCAAATTGAAGTTTGCGGCGCGGACGTCAGGCAAGTAGAAGGTTCCCGGGAGAACGCACATAAAGCGGTTCTGAATGCGGTGATGAGAGAGGGGCTGGCTTATGCGAGCCACGCAATGCAGCCGTTTGGCATGGCGGGGATCGCAACGATTTCGTATGAAATCTTCGAAAC
>JAGVUP010000177.1 GCA_019136215.1 Chloroflexota bacterium
CACGGGGTAAGTCAGCGCGGATTCCAGCATGGCAGGATCGGAAAGTTCCACAGGATAGGCTTCCTGCACTGTTTGGGCTTCTGCCTCAGCAGATTGCGCAGCGTCCCCACTGATCGCGGGCAGATTGACTGTGTTTTCAGCGGCTTTTTTGGAACCGCACCCTGCCAAAAGAAGACTGATAACCAACAGACTGGTCAAGAGAATGGTTTTTGCTTTCATGTTTTCCTTTCAGTCCGTCTCTGAACACGGACGCTGAATGAATTATACCAAACCCGTCGATTCCCGCATCAGAGAATTGGTTTCGCCGCGGTTTCGGTAAAGTATTCCTCGGTCAAAGCCTGGGCGCTGATATCGCCCTTGACCTGGATTTTTTGGCTAAGCAACGGGAAGTGGGGGCGGACTGCTTCCAGCATACCCCTGCCCACCCGTTGGATGGAGAAGTGGGCGTTCCGGGCGCAGCGCAGTTTGATGAAATGGAAGAGTTCCCTGAGATTCGCGCGGCAGAGGACCCGCCGGTTGAAGGCATTGGGGACCACATAGCTTGCGACTTGCGGGTTCCAGGAAGCCAGTTTTTCGTAAACAACTGCCGCAGCCCGCATCGCTTCACGGTAACGCATCTCGAAGCCAGCTTCGGTGATGGCTTTCGGGATCGCGTAACCGAGTCTGGCGGTCAAGTCCTGGACGGTCTGGGTCATCATCCGGTGGCGTTTGAACTCAAAATAGGCGCCCTGGTCCATGATCAGGCTGAAGCTCAGATCGGCATATTCCAGTTCGCGGATGGGGATATCGAAATCCGTCATTTCCGCGAACATGACGTCCACCAGGGCTTGTTTTTCCTCATTGGGCATGTTTAACACCTGATCGAGGCAGACCTGGTAGGAATCATCGCCAAAGCGATAGAGCACAGCCGCGAGGATTCGATCCTCTCCGCTCTCGTCCGCATCTTTGAGGTCGCACCACGGCGCGCCGTAGATTGTGTCGATCCGGTCGGCAAAAACGCGCGCCTTCGTCCGCAGTTGCGGCAGGAAGGCGATCGGGTCAGCGTACTTGACGAGGGTTGGGAGTTCCTGCTGGGCGACCGCTTTCACCTCAGCGCCGATCTGGCGCACCTCTTCCAGCTCAGAGGAGAGCATTTTCTTGATGGCATACTCAAGCGCGCGCGCGTTGATGGTCAGCCCAACGTTTGCCATTGCCGCCGAGGGCAGCAAAAACCGCGCCACGTCCACGGACTTCACCCGGGCGCGGTTTGCCCAGGCTTTTTCGGACTCGTTCTCACGGCGCGGCGTGTTGGCTTCGCCCCAGGGGCGCAGCGCTTGCAGAGCTTCAGCGTAGATCCCAAAGAGGGTGCCCATCAATTCCTTGTACTCTCCTTCACAGGGACTGCCCAGAATTTCCGGAGGAGTGACATAGGCTTTGGGGTCCCACTCCTGATAGCGGGTAGATTTTTCGGTATACGAAGCAAGGCGGTTCGCTTCGATGGTCTCGATCGCCAGGCGCGAGACGTTCTCCAGCGCCAGGTGGAGCACGGCATGTTCCGCCACGCTCGAATGACCATAACCAACGATCCATTTTTCGCTGAACTGAGCGCTTCTCTCATCGTTGAGCTCAGCGGCAATGACATCGAAGGGTTCCGGAGATCGGGAGGTTTTGGCAAAGGTAACTGCGATCGTTTCAGCGCTATATTGGCTGGGGCTCAGGCGGTACACACGTCGATTAAGGTCCATACTGAAAAATCCTCCTGGTTTCGGTTTCATCTTTTTTTATTTGCGCGACAAGTTCTCCCACCTGCTCAAAGCGCTGCTCTGGGCGCAGAAAGCTGAGAAACTCGACCCGCATTGTTTCAGAATAGATTTTATCGCCAAAATCCAAAATGAGGGTCTCCACGTTCGGCGCCGCGTCCGACTCGAAGGTAGGTCGGACGCCCACGTTGGTAACCCCCATAAAAACCCTGTCCATAAGCCGCACGCGCGTGGCATAGACCCCATAGCGCGGCAGCAGTTGCAGGGGCTCGGGGATGAGATTGGCAGTCGGGAAGCCCAACTTACTGCCGATATGCTTGCCGTGCCGGACCTCGCCTTCCAGGCTGAATGGACGCCCGAGTAGTTCCGCCGCTTCAATGACCCGCCCTTCCTTCAGGAGGGCGCGGATCCGATGGGACGAAACGACCTCCCCTCCAAGCTGGAACGGCGGAAAGGTTTCACAGATAATCCCGCGGTCTGCGCAAAAGTCCTGAATAAAGCTGAAATCTCCCTCGCGATTCCTCCCGAGGCGGAACTGAGGACCTACCAGGAGACCTGCAGGTTTGAGGCTTTGGTACAACCGTTCCATAAAGGCTTCCGCACGCATCTCCGCCAAATCGCGGTCGAAGGGCAGCGTCAGCACCATATTGACACCGGTGTCTTGCAGTTGGCGCTGTTTTTCGTTTTGGGCGGTCAGGAGGAATGCCTCAGAAACAAACCCCAGCGCGACTCGCGGATGCGGTGCAAAGGTTAATACAAGCGACTGCCCGCGGTGCATTTCCGCGCGCTCCCGCAAGCCTCGAATTAGTGCTCTGTGACCTAAATGCACCCCATCAAAATTGCCGATCGTCACCCAGACATTCTGCGGGGGGTGATCAAGCCAGCCAGTGAGAAACTTCGTCATTCTATCCTTCACGATTTAAACAAATAGCCCTTCCTGGACTTGCCAATCGGGGCTATGTTGTCTTGTCTTTTCATTGTTAACTGAAGAACACTTTTCTCGGCTGCCATTCATTCGTTTCAGCGTCGTACTCCACCAGCGCGACCAGTTCGCCTTCTTCGCTGACCGCCCGCCCCCACTTGCCGGCTTCCACAACTTCTGGCGCGGATACGCGATGTCCATGACGGACCTCATCCACCTGCTCATAGCTAAGCGTTACGGTATACCAATCGCTCAGGGCTTCCGCGGCAGGGATAAGATATTTATACCATTCTCCGGTCGCGAAGGCTTCCTGGAGCTTATTCAAAGAGACCGCGTCCCGCAAGCCAAATTGACCGTTGCGAGTCCTTCGCAGCCCGACCAAAGTTGCGCCACAGCCGAACTTTTCGCCGAGATCAGCCGCAAGGGAACGGATATAGGTACCGGATGAGCATTGGATATCCACTACTGCTTCCGGCGGATCCCAATCGAGCAGCTCAATGGAATGTACTGTGATCAAACGCGGCTCAAGCTCCACCGATTCTCCCTCGCGTGCGAGGTCATAGGCTTTACGACCGCCAACTTTGACCGCGGAATAGATCGGCGGAGTTTGTTCAAATTCACCCACAAAGGTCTGGAGCGTTTTTTCCAATTCTTCGTGGCTGATATCCACTGGCGCACGGCTGGTGATCTCACCTTCCGTGTCGAATGTGTTGGTGGTAACACCAAATCGAATGACTGCCTGGTAGCGTTTGTCAGAAGTGGAAACATATTCGCTCAGGCGCACCGCAGGTCCGATCAAGACAACCAACACTCCGGACGCACGGGGGTCAAGTGTGCCGGTATGCCCTGCCCGACGCAAACGCGTTCCCGCGCGAACCTTCTGTACCACGTCGTGGGATGTCATACCCAGGGGTTTATCAATAACTAAAACCCCGGAAACACTATTGGCAATGTTGCTTCGATCGTTATATTGTTTATCACTCATTGTCCTTCCCTTTCAGCCTAGTTCAACCCAATTTCCTTGAGGTATTTTTCTGAACTTATGATCACTTTATTTTGAATTTCCTGTAAATTTCCTTCAATATCAGCCCCCGCGGCTGCTTTATGACCACCCCCGCCGAATTCTCTTGCGAGTTTCGAAACATCCACTCCTTCCACAGAACGCCAACTGACTTTTACTTTTCCACCTTCTTGTTCCACAAAAAGAATGGTCATCAGCGGACCCTGGATGGCAGAGAGGATGTTGATCAAGTCAGCATCATCATTGCCCTGATAATTTGACTTCATTCTATCATGAAGTGTCAGAGTTGACCATATGATGGTACCGTTTTGGCGGATTTTACTCAGCCCCTGCCCCCAATAGCGCGCTTCTGCCAATGTCTTATCGCTCAGTGTTTTGAGATAGACCTTGTGAAAATCAGCGCCCTTCTCCATCAGATCGGCAGCCGCGCGCAAGGCTGCCGGCTTGGTGTTGCCGGTGCGAAAGCCGATCGTATCCGAGAGCAGCCCGGCAAGGAGGCAGGTCGCTGCGTCCGGAGTGATGGGGAAGCCCCAGCACGGCAGTTTCTCCGCTAGGATCAAGGCAGTCGCCTCTGTTTCTGGTTCAACGTAATCGATTTTTCCGAAGGCATCATGGGTGTTGTGGTGGTCAATCACCAGGTCCGGGGCTTGAATCCCATCCAACACCGATCCCGTCCGCTGGATGTCGGAACTGTCTACCACAATCAAATAGCCGCAGGGCTGCGGGACAGTTTTAAGCACCTCTTCGGCGCCGGGGAGAAAAGCGTACTTCGCAGGCATACCGTCCTGCAAGACGCAGTCAACATGCTTACCCTTGGCTCGCAGCGCGTGCGCCAACCCAAGCATGGAGCCGACCGCATCGCCATCTGGGCGGATATGCCCCACGATCACGACCTCTGGCGCAGCAATCAATTGTTCGCGGATGATGTTATCCAGGCTGTTATTCATCCCGGTCATCAATCACATCCTCATCGGTCATGTCGTCAAACTCCGCCAGGTATTCTTCCGCTTCCCAATCCTTCGCGTCGATCCCGTCAAACAAATCCTCATCCCCATCGGGGTCCAACTCCTCCGTATCGAGCGCGGCTTCAGATTCCTCGCGCAGTTTCGCCAGGAGGGAATCGATCCGGTCTGCCCGCTCAGGGGTTGGATCCCAAAAGAAGCGCAAGCGCGGCATCACCCGCAAATCCACCTCCTGGGCAATTTCATGCTTCAGGTACCCGTGGGCATGGTTGAGAGCGGCGATTACCTCACGCGAAGATTTCTCCCCATCCAGGGAAGAGACATAGATGTTGGCGTAATCCAACTCCCGGTCAACTTTCACGTCCGTCACGGAGACCCCAGCCAGGCGGGGGTCTTCAATTCTAGTCAGCAGCACGACCGACAAAACCTGCTTGATGCGGTCATTGATTCGTTTCATTCTCAAAGGGGTAGGCATTCTTCTTCTCCTTCGACCCTCAGCCGCTTAGCCGCCGAACTTTTCGAAGACAAAGCATTCAATCAGATCGCCCACTTCGAAACCTTCAAAGTTTTTGAGCGTGATACCGCACTCCATACCCTCACGGACTTCACGGACATCATCTTTTTCCCGCCGGATGCTGGAAATATCTGTCTTTACAAGCTCCGCACCAGCCCGCGTGACCCGCGCGGAAGCATTCCTGCGCATCTCCCCCGTCAGCACACGGCAGCCAGCCGCTGTTCCGCCTTTGGAGACCTTAAAAGTCGCCAGAACAGCCGCCTTTCCGATCACGCGCTCCACCATTTCGGGTTCCAACATACCGTTGAGAGCCTTTTCGACATCCTCCAGCAGGCGGTAAATGATATTGTAAATACGGATGGATACGCCTTCAACTTCCGCCAGACGGCGCGCGCCCTGGTCCACATCCACATCAAAACCCAACACAATCGCGTTGGAAGCTGCCGCTAGCATGATATCGCTTTCGGTGACATTGCCGGTTTCAGCGTGCAGGATCTTTACCGCCAGACCCTTTTGCTTCTTGCCCAATTCTTCAAGTTCGTTCATGATCGGCTCGAGCGAGCCCTGAACATCCGCCTTCAGGATAAGGCGCAGGTCTTTTGCTTGACCGGACTTATACTGCTTGAAAAGCTCTTCGAGTGTGGCTCGTTTGGTGTTCTTTTTAGCTTCGCGTTCAGCTTTGCGCTCCGCCACAATCGCGCGTCCCTCGCGTTCATTCGCGACGACCTGGAACAGGTCGCCAGCTTCGGGCAGCGCATTGAGTCCCATCACTACTACAGGCGTTGAGGGACCGGCTTTGCCGACGCGCTTGTTGCGCTGGTCGAACATTGCCTTGACCTTGCCGGTGCCTTCGCCCGCCACGACCACATCGCCAACCTTCAGCGTGCCGTTTTGCACGAGCAGGGTCGCCATGTTGCCGGTGGATTTATCCAACTGAGCTTCCACAACCGTGCCGATGCATGCGCCCTTGGGATTGGCTTTGATGGTCAGGTTATCAGCGACCAACAGGATGGTCTCCAGCAGGTCGTCCAATCCCTGCTTCGCTTTCGCGGAAACTGGCATCACAAAGGTATCGCCTTCCCACTCATCAGGCTGCAAACCGATTTCCGCCAACTGGCGCTTAACCCGATCAGGGTTGGCATCGGTTTTATCGATTTTGTTGAGCGCCACCACGATCGGCACCTGGGCGGCTTTGGCATGGTTGGCAGCCTCACGCGTTTGCGGCTGCACGCCGTCATCCGCTGCCACCACCAGCACGACGATATCCGCACCCTGGGCTCCGCGGGCACGCATGGATGAAAACGCGGCATGACCGGGGGTATCGAGGAAGGTAACAGTGCGGTCTTTGTGCTGAATCTGATAAGCGCCAATATGCTGCGTGATTCCGCCGACCTCACCGCCCGCGACGTCGGTATGACGAATAGCGTCCAACAGGGTGGTCTTGCCATGGTCTACATGCCCCAAAATCGTCACGACCGGAGGTCGAAGTTCGAGGTTTTTGGGGTCTTCCTCCAGAATCACGCGCCTCCAGAGAGGAATCTCGCCCTCTTCTTCAACAATCTCTTCGTCTTGCTCAAGCTGGGGCTCAAAACCGAGTTCCGTCGCGACGACCGCCGCAGTATCGAAATCGATCTGCTGGTTGATGCTCGCCATCACGCCGTTGGACATCAGTATCTTGATGACTGTAACGGCGCTGGTGCTCAGCAGTCCAGCCAATTCTCTTACAGACAAACTATAAGGAAGTTGAATCGTCTTTTCTTCAGTTTTGCTCATATCTATTCGTCTCTCCTTAATGGTCACTCGCTCAAAACCCCTCCGGACGCCATACACGAGCAAAACAAGGTCCTTTAGGCGGTCATTGATTCCTCGTCCGGAGTCTCGCTTTCGGGCAGAGTCTCCATAAAAGTCCTCAATGCTACCAGGTCTTGCTCCTGGATGGACGTTCGCAGGGCGTGTGCCAGTGACCCTTTCAACGCTTTGACCCAACAACTCTTCAGGTCGTGGAGGTATGCTCCGCGACCAGGGAGCTTTCCGCTGGGGTCAATCATCACGCCCTCAGAGCTGCGAACAACGCGGGTCAGTTGCCTTTTGGGCAAAACCTGCTTGCATCCAACGCATGTTCTCTGAGGAACGTGCTTAACTTTACGCGCGGTCTTAGCTGCCACCTTTACTCTTTTATATCACGTCAGTTTCTACCAGTCGCCCCAATCGTCATCATTGCGATGTTTATGACGCACGAACGTCGCGTCGCGATCGGGGTCGTATTCCACGGTATAACCTTTACGTTTCTTTCCTTTTTTCTTCTTTCCGCCGGTCATCGCAGTTTCTTCCTCATCATCCTGGGCATCACTTGTGCGGCGCATGGTATCCATCTGGAAGAGTTCCTCGAAGGATTTATCCTCGACAGCGGGTTCTTCCTCTTCATCGCTGACAATTGGTTCTTCTTCAGCTTCCGGCTGCTCCGAAGCGCTTGCTTCGGCTGCAGGTTCAGCTTCCTCAGCAGGCTCAGGTTCACTCACTGCCTCCGGCTCCTCGACGACTTCTGCCGGCTCGGGCTCAGCAACAGTTTCCGCTTCCGGCGTTTCCACCGCTTCGGGTTCGATAACCGGGAATTGATAATTGTTGACGGTTTCGAGAATTTCCTCGTGGGACTTTGGACCGATACCGTCTATGGCAAGGATGGCAT
Organism: Chloroflexota bacterium; assembly: GCA_019136215.1. Taxonomy (GTDB): domain Bacteria; phylum Chloroflexota; class Anaerolineae; order Anaerolineales; family Anaerolineaceae; genus Mesolinea. The sequence continues at coordinate 7,845 of JAGVUP010000177.1, forward strand.
CCGCGTCCAGCTTGACTTGGAGCATTAAATCGCCGAGAGTTTCCATGCCTGCCGCCTGCAGCAGGACACGCAAGTGTTCCTTGAGTTCCGCGAAATCTAAAATGTAAATTTCGAAGGCGCGCGGGTCGATCGACTCGCGGACTTTACGGATTTCCGCCTGGCGGGCGTCTTCTTCGATCTTGCGGTCAGCCTCTCCGCGTTTTTCAACCCGGTCCACAAAACGGGCAACAAGGTTGCTGTCATCAAGGCTGAGCACACGCCCCTCATCCTTTTGCTGCAGCAGCGCCTCAACCCTTGCCATGGTTTCGGTTTCTTCCTCAGCCAGTGCGGCAAGGTTCGGGTCTTCCCGCAACTGTGCCAATGCTTTGACGGCGGCTTCAGAAACACTCATGATGTCAATCCGCCAGCCTGTCAGTTTGGCGGCAAGACGCGCGTTTTGCCCTTCGCGCCCAATAGCGAGGCTTAGCTGATCCTCCGGCACCACCACCATGGCGGTTTTGTCTTCACCTTTACCGCGATTTAAATAAACACCGGTAACCCTCGCGGGGCTGATGGCTTTGCTGATGTAAATCGCTGCGTCGGGGTTCCACTCGATCACGTCAATTTTCTCGTCGTGCAGTTCGCGCACAATTGCCTGGATGCGGACGCCGCGTTGCCCCACGCACGCGCCGACAGGGTCGATTCCCTGCTGGGTGGCGGAAACGGCAACCTTGGCTCGCTGACCGGGTTCGCGGGCGATGGAGCGTATCTCAACGATGCCATGGTAAATTTCAGGCACTTCGTTTTCGAGCAGCCGGCGCAGGAAGTTGCGGTGGGCGCGCGAAAGCACGATCTGCAGCCCTTTAGGCGTGTCCTTTACCTCAGATACAAAAGCACGGATGCGGTCGTGGATGCGGAAGCGCTCCGAAGGGATCATATCCTTGCGCAGCATGGAACCTTCAGCTTTCAGGTCCAAGCCAATCGTCGCCTGGCGGGAATTGACCGCCTGGACGATGCCGCTGACGATTTCGCCTTCCTGCTTCTTAAAGAACTCGTACTGGGCGGCGCGTTCTGCGTCGCGGATCTTCTGCTGAATTGCCTGACGCGCATTCTGCGCGGCGAGGCGTCCAAAGTTTTCGGGAGTGGACTCCACCATGATCAGATCGCCGATTTGACAGTTCGGATCGATTTTGCGCGCGTCTTCCAGGAGGACTTCGGTGCGGTCGTCAAAAATTTCGTCCGTGACCTCTTTTTCGGCAAAGACAGCCATGGTTCCCTTGTCGAGATCGAAATCAACCCGAATCCCTTGGGCGTTTGACGCGCCA
>JAGVUP010000141.1 GCA_019136215.1 Chloroflexota bacterium
CCAAAGCCGTAGGAAACCGCGCAGTCCACGCCCGGAACAGCGCCTTTGAGCAGCTTGTGGGAAATACCTTGGAAGGATTGGGTCAGTTCGCCAACGAAGGTGCGGACACCCAACTGCAGAATCGCCAGATAGACCGCAAAATTCAAACAGGTGGTCAGAATATAGAAGAAGTAGGATTTATCTTCAGCGAGGAACTTGGCTTCAATTAAATAGTCCCTACCCAGGACCAGCAGGATGGTGCCGAAGAAGAGGGTCATCAGGATGGAAGTCGCCACCATATTCTCATTAAAGATCGAGAGGAAGCCAGGGAATTGCATGTCTTCAAGGCGTTTGCTCTCGCGCTTGGAGGATTTGCTCATTTTTTCGGAAAGCCAGGAGAACAGTTTAAGAGCAAACATTTGCTGGTGGGCGATGCTGAAGCCCGCGCCGTCGGTCAGGTCTTGCGAGATTTCGACCGTCATGTTGGTGCCGGCTGCCCAGTAGAGCCCCAACAGCAGCGCCATGATGAGCAGCACAGGGGTTTCGCCCAGGGCGGGGAAGCAGAAGAGGATCAGCCAAAAAGCGGTGGAAGCCTGCTGTACCTGCACGTGACCGGTGGTGAAAATCGCGCGGAATTTGGTCCACTTTTTCAGGGCGACCAGGACGATGTTGAAAATGAAGGCGATCAGAACGAGGAACATAACCTGGCCAAAAGTCCGACCAAAGACCTCTTCCACGCCCGCAGTCACAGCGTTCTGACCGAAGTATGGGTCAATCACCATTGCGTCCAACTGGAAGCGATCTTTCAGACCTACCAGCACAGGACGGAAGTTGCTGACCAGACCGCCAGAACCGACAGCCAGGATAAGGTACCCGACGATTGCTTTGATCGTGCCTGCTAAGACGTCATACCAGGGCTTGCGCAGCAGGATGTAGCCAATGAGGACGATTAAGCCAATGAAGTACGCGGGTTGGGTAATGATGTTTTTGACGATAAATTCCCAAATAGTAGTAAGAAATGCCATTATTAACTCCTTTTGATGATTTATTTTTATGAACTTCTGCGCGGCAAACTTCCGAGATCGCCAACTCTTCTGCCTGCCGCGTAAAAGCGGTTTACCATGTGAGGCTTACAAAATCGAGCGGAAAGGTGTATTTGGCTCGTGTTCAAAGCAGTCACTAAATCCGCGCGGGTGGTGATACTCGCGCTTGCCCAGGTCGTTTGGGTAGATGTACTTCCCGCCCACCTGCCAGATGAAGGGCTCAAACTGATATTGCAGTCGATACTTGCGCATTTCATAAAGCGTCAGAATTTCGGCAGGGTCTGCCATGAAGTTCGTCCAAACATCGTGGTGAATCGGGATCACGACTTTGCAGCGGAGCGCCTCTGCCATGCGCAGGATATCCACCGAGGTCATCTTGTCGGCAATTCCGACGGGGTTTTCGCCATAGGAACCCAGCGCCACATCGATGTCGTAGTCTTTGCCGTGTTTGGCGAAGTAAATGGAATAGTGCGAGTCTCCGCTGTGATAGATGGTGCCGCCAGGGGTCTTGATGATGAAATTGACCGCTTTATCATCCATGTCTGTCGGACAAATGCCGCGGATATCCTGGTAGCCATCGGTTGTCACAAGACAGGTGCGGTCAAAGGAATCGACCGCGATAATCTCGAGATCTTTGATTTTGATAGAATCTCCCGGGCGCACAGTGATGCAGCGATCTTCCGGCACGCCCCAACCAACCCATTTTTCCACGGATTTCATCGGACCGATGAAGGGAACGGGCTCTTCCACGTTCTTCATCACTGCCGCGGCATAGTTCACATCGATAGTTTGCCATCTGGTGACCGGCAACCATGTTCTTTGTCTTCTTGGTACGCTTGCCGTTGCCCAGCCAGAAGTCGATGCTGATGTTGGCGTCCCCGGGGGTTTTGATCCACAGCCCGGTGCAGCCCAGCCACCACATTGCCACGGTGCCTGGAGCCACAACTTCTTCCTCGATCTCTTCATTCAGCCATGTTCCCCATTCGGGAAAAGTGCTCATAACCCAGGATTCACGTGTAACTTCGTCAATTTTACTCATAGCTTTCCTCTTTTCTTATTATCGACTTCCCGTTCGGGCAGTCATTCGCTTTTCAAGTTTGATAATCTCGCGTACGCAGGCGAGATCTGTTACCAAAACGTCGACAATACCGGTCCGCAATGCGCCAAGAATGGCAGCGCCTTTGCGCACGCCGCCGGAAATCGAAACAACTTTCTTGGAGCGTTTCAATTCCTCAAGCGTGAGGCTGACAACACGCTGATTAAATTCTGGGTAGCAGGGATTGCCCTCGATATCAAAAGCCTGGCCGCATATAAAGCCTACTGCCCCGCGTTCCCTCAGGGGCTGAAACTCCTTGTCCGTGTCAATCCCTGACCAAAGGTAGCTGAGCGTGTCTTTGTTCACGCCGCCGATACCGGTCATAACCAGGTCTGCTTTTCGGGCTTTATCGAGCGCGAAGGCGAT
>JAGVUP010000084.1 GCA_019136215.1 Chloroflexota bacterium
ATGAGCACCAACACTTCTGAAAACGTTGCCGCTGTTGTGGCTGCGATGGCCAAGGCTAAACGCATTGACTTCTATGGCATGGGCCCTTCGCACGTGGTCGCCCTCGATGCCCAGATCAAGTGTATGCGCCTCAGCATCCCCAGCAGCGCGTTCGGCGACCGCATCTCGATGATGCTGAATGCCAAAGCTTTCCACGATGACACCCTGGCGTTCATCATCTCATACACGGGCAAGACCACCGAGATGCTCGAGGTCGCCAGGGAACTCGTGAGGGTGGGCAGCAGTACTGTTTCTATCACCTCAGTCAAGCCCAATGACCTGGTGGACCTTTGCACTTATAACCTTTTTGTGGATTCAACAGAATCCTGGAACCGGTTGGGGGGAATGTCGAGCCGAATCTCGACCCTCAATTTGATCGATATCCTATTTACGGCTTTGATAAATTCGGATTACCAGAAATACGCCCAGAACATGAGCAGGAACATGGTCAACAACGTCTCCAGGTCGAATTGAGTGACTTTTTTTGGTCTTTGTGAACTAACTTGAGGTTATTTCTTTTTCTGTTCCTTGAGCAGTTTCTTATTGCGTCGGTTCCACAAAGTGATAAAGACTGAGAACAACACGCCGGCGATCGCCAGGATGATGTATACCACGCCGCCCCAAACGCTTGCCTGCTGGAACTGCTTGACCGCTTCGATAATGGCAATTACCAGGATTGCCGCACTGGCGAGGTAGCACGAGAAAACAATCGTATCTGAAACGGTCTGAATGCGTGGAGGATCTTTTTGTTGCGTGTTGACCGACGGAAATTTTACTTTTGCCATCTTTCACCTCATTGGATATGGAGCATAGTGGGTATACCATGAAACAGAGCGATTGGGGAAAAAGGACTTAAATAAGCGATGACACTCACAGACTAGACAAGATCTCATCCAATCTCTCGGTAATGGGCTATAATTAGAGAGCAATCTCAATCTTGAACGGAGGTACACTATGGCAAGTAAAGATAAAGCAGGCAAAGAAGAACGTAAGAAACCCAAATTGTCCATCAAAGAGAAGCGTAAAGTGAAAGAAGAGAAGAAGAAAACCACTTCTGTCACCAACACCGGCGCTTGATCCAATCCGAATTAGCCAAAAGCCAGCCTTCGTCAGGCTGGCTTTTTTCTATCTGACCTAAATTTTGCTTGACATTCGCGGGCCAAACCGGTAAAATATTGAGTCTTGAAATCTGGATGGAGTACGGGCCTGTAGCGCAGTTGGGAGCGCGCTTCAATCGCACTGAAGAGGTCGAGGGTTCGAATCCCTCCAGGTCCATTCGATCAAGAGGATGCCCATAGCGCAGATTATTCCCGCTTCGGAAGCGTTGGGAGTGCGGTGGGAGATAATAGAAGAGAAGTTGTTGGGGCCCATAGCGCAGTTGGGAGCGCGTCTCAATGGCATTGAGAAGGTCGAGAGTTCGAATCTCTCTGGGTCCACTAAAGACAGCCGCAAGGCTGTTTTCGTTTAACGGAGTATTGAAAAGGTCGGTTTTGGCTGCCGCCAGAGGGCTGTGCACAGTTCGAATCTCTCCGGGTCCACCTGAAAAAAGATCTGAGAAACCTTACACTTCGCAGTCCTTGCAAGATGTACGGTGCCGCGGTTGTTATTATTGACTTTGCCACTGAATATTATCCCCGGATGAAAAAGCAAGCTGTAAAGACACCCAGCGATGAGTATATATTCACTTTACGATGAGCACGTCACTAACCTGGATATTTCCCTTAATAAAACTAATCCAAAACGATATAAGGAGGTAATCGTATCTCAAAATGTCATAAACCAGAAAAAGTGAAACCTATTAATTAAAGCTCTAAGAAACCATTGGTTCATAGAAAAAGACCGCTCATAACCGCGCAGAAATAATGGAAAAACTTTTGTAGAGTAGATTTTGAACCCTTCAATTTTCTCTCCCTCCACTTTTTCTCTATCCACGGACTTTTGAAACGCATACCCACTTCTTTCCCCACCTCATTCCTCATTTGACAAGCGTTTTAATCCGTTTATAATTCAATTCCTGAATTATATGGAAACGCAATTGACCGAACAAGAAAACAGTCGCGCGCTGGAGATGCTGACCTACATCGAAGCCAATCCCGATATCACCCAGGTGACTCTCGCGGATGAGCTCGGCGTTGCCGTGGGCACGATCAACTGGTATCTCAAGCGTCTGATCTCCAAAGGTTACGTCAAGGTCAGGCGCGCCCAGCGCAAGAAGCTGCGCTACATTATTACGCCCGAAGGCATCGCTCTGCGCGCAAACCTCACCGTTGACTACATCAAGACTTCTTTTGACCTTTACCGGCGCGTGCGCGAGCGCAGCACGCGCTGCCTTGAGCAGCTCAAAGCCGCCGGCTACAGCGAGGTCAGGATCCTCGGCGAGGGCGAAATCGCCGAGGTCATCAGCCTGACCTGCCTCGAGCACGGCGTGGCGCTGACCCAAGCGGCGAACGCTCCGAAAATCAGCATCGAGGGCATTAAACTTGCACTGATCTTACCCGAAGCTGCGCCTGATTCCACATCTTCATATTCGACCCATTCTGGAGGAAAACATGGATAAGGCAATCGACCTTTCCGCTAAACGCATTTGTATCACCGGCGGCGCCGGATTTTTGGGAACGCACCTCATCAAAAAATTAAAGGAGCATGGAGCCAAAGATATCTTCGTGCCGGAGTATCCCGAATATGATCTGGTGCGCGAAGCCGACATTCTCCGCATGATCGACACCGCCAAGCCGGAAATCATCATCCATCTGGCAGCCAAAGTCGGCGGTATCGGCGCCAACCGTGAAAAGCCCGGCGAATTTTTCTACGACAACCTGATGATGGGCGTGCAGCTCATCCACCACGCCTGGCGGCAGGGCGTCGAAAAGTTCGTGGCGATCGGCACGATCTGCGCTTATCCCAAGTTCACGCCAATTCCTTTTAAAGAGGAAGACCTCTGGAACGGCTACCCCGAAGAAACCAACGCCCCATACGGTCTGGCGAAGAAAATGCTGCTGGTGCAGTCGCAGGCTTACCGCGAGCAGTACGGCTACAATTCGATTTTCCTTCTGCCAGTCAACCTATACGGTCCGGGCGACAACTTCAACCCCGCCAGCTCGCATGTGATCCCAGCTCTGATTCGCAAATGCCTCGAAGCCAAAGAACAGGGCTCGTCGGAGATCGTTGCCTGGGGCGACGGCAGCCCGACCCGTGAGTTTATCTATGTGGAAGACGCGGCGGAGGGCATCACCCTCGCGACTGAAAAGTACAACAGCTCCGAACCGGTCAACATCGGCGCGAGCTTCGAAATCTCCATCAAAGATCTGACCGAGACCGTTGCCCGCCTAACCGGCTTCGAGGGCTCCATCCGCTGGGACACCAGCAAGCCCAACGGGCAGCCCCGCCGCAAGCTCGATACCACCCGTGCCCGTGAGGCATTCGGCTTTGAAGCCAAAACAGACTTTGAAGAAGGGCTCCGGCGTACGATCGACTGGTATGCCAACGAGAGGGCGAATGGCAGAAGCTGATCTGACTCCCACTGCCCAGATTGTCACGCTCAAGCCTACCAAAGGCTGGCTTGGGATCGACCTGAAAGAGCTCTGGAGCTACCGCGAGCTGATTTACTTTTTAACCTGGCGCGATATCAAAGTCCGCTACAAACAGGCGGTGCTCGGCGTTGCCTGGTCAGTGCTGCAGCCCGTGCTCACCACCGCCATCACGACCCTGGTGTTTGGGGTGCTGCTCAAGGTCAAGTCGGATGGGCTTCCCTACCCGGTATTCGCGCTCTCAGCGCTCCTGCCCTGGCATCTCTTCCAGCTCTCGCTGCAAAAAAGCAGTGTCAGCCTGGTTGGCAACTCCAACCTGATCACAAAGGTCTACTTCCCGCGCGTGATCATCCCGTTCAGTTCGGTGCTGGCAGCCTTGGTGGATTTTGCCATATCGCTGGTGATGCTCTTTATCAGCATGGCGATATACCGCATTCCTTTGTCCTGGAATGTGTTTTGGATCCTTCCGCTGACCCTCCTGACCGTTCTGGCGGCTCTGGCGGTCGGGCTTTGGCTCTCAGCGCTCAACGTGCAGTACCGCGATGTGCAGCAAATGGTGCCTTTCCTGATCCAAATCTGGATGTATGCCACGCCGATCGTCTACCCCATCACCACCATCCCCGAGGGCACCCTGCGTTATATTTACAGCCTGAACCCGATGGTTGGGGTTGTGCAGGGGTTCCGCTGGGCGCTTTTCGGCGGTTCACCGCCGGACATGACCTTGCTCATTTCCAGCCTGGCAGTTTTGCTCTTGTTGGTGAGCGGTTTGTTCTTCTTCCGGCGCATGGAAAAAACTTTCGCGGACGTGGTGTGATGATGGACAGTGAATTATCGATTCTTGTCCGGGGCATCGGCAAGCGCTATAAAATCGGCTCTGCCCAGCAGCGCGCTGATACCCTGCGCGACCTGATCACTGCCCAAGCTGCCCGCATCAGCAGCCGCCTGCGCGGCAAAGGTCGCCGATCCAGCGAGCCGGATCATATCTGGGCGCTGCGGGACGTCAACTTTGAGGTCAAGCGCGGTCAGGCGCTGGGCATCATCGGACGCAACGGCGCCGGCAAGAGCACTTTGCTCAAGGTGCTCTCGCGCGTGACCGATCCAACCGAAGGCTATGGTGAACTGCGCGGGCGCGTTGGCTCGCTGCTCGAGGTGGGCACGGGCTTCCACCCGGAGCTGACCGGACGCGAGAATATTTTCCTGAACGGCGCGATCCTCGGCATGCACAAAAAGGAAATCGCCGCCCGTTTTGATGAGATCGTGGCTTTCTCAGAAGTCGAAAAATTCATCGATACGCCCGTCAAGCGCTATTCATCGGGCATGTACCTGCGCCTGGCGTTTGCCGTGGCAGCTCATTTGGAACCGGAAATTTTGGTGGTGGATGAGGTGCTCGCGGTTGGCGACGCCGACTTCCAGCGCAAATGCCTCGGAAAGATGGGCGATGTTGCCAGTTCGGGGCGCACGGTATTGTTCGTCAGCCACAACATGTCCGCCATCCTGCGCCTCACTCAGGAATCCATCGTGCTTGATAAAGGCAGGGTGCTACTGCGCGCGCCGTCCAACGAAGCGGTCGATTTTTACCTCAACCGCGGACTTTCCAAGATGGGCGAACGCTTCTGGGAGGAAGACGAGGTGCCGGTTTCATGCGCGCCTTTCCGCCCGTTGGCGATCCGCATCCTCGACAAGACCGGTCAGGTCTCGGATTCCGTTCGCAGTGTGGACCCGATCCAAATCGAGATCGACTACGAGCTTAGCGAGGACATCACTGGTTTGCGCATAGGTTTCTACCTCTTCACCACGCGCGGAGAGCCTGTTTTTACCAGTTTTGACATCGACTCGGAGCAGCTTTTCAGGGAATATACCGCCCGCCCAGCCGGTGTCTACACCAGCCGCTGCACCATCCCACCCGACACGCTCAACGAAGGGCGCTTTTTGCTTGGGATCAACGCCAGCTCCTACGGCATTCGCCGCTATTTCCAGGACGATCAGGCGCTTTCCTTCTCCGTGGACGCCTCCGGAGGTCCGGGCACCCACTGGCCGGAATCCCGACCAGGTCCGGTGCGCCCTGTGCTCGATTGGAACATTGAGCGGAAAGGCGGCGTCTGATGAAAAAGATTTTGAAGAACATTCTTGGGGAAATCCCGTTTTTTCCCGAAGCATATTGGCTTCTGCACGGCTCAAAAAAGCCCTGGAACGCCCACTACCAGCTCAGCGGACTCAACACCATCCTGCCTCAGGCAGTGGAGGACGTCAAGCAGTTCGGTCTAAAAGCCAGCAACCCCAAAAAGGTCGGCGTCTTCGCCACGCTGCACTATTGGATCGAGCAGGCTATCTTGGTCGCTTTGGCGCTGACCGGGCAGGGGCATGATGTAGAGATGGCATACCTGCCCTACGCGGAATGGGATAAGCCAATCACCGGCTACGACCTGCACATGCAGCATCTCCACAGCCAGCAGGTGCTTTTGCCCGCCGGAGAGGTGATGAGCATCGCACCGCTCATCCAGCACGACACCAGCGACGTCAGCATCTCGGATTACCCCCCTGAATTGAGTGAAATCGCGCGGCAGGTCTCTGACTACGACACGCAATACACCCTGCAAGTCGAAGAAACGGACAAAGAAAGCCCGCTCTACCGGCTGCGTCTGGAACGCAACACTGCTGCCGCCATGGCGATCTACGATTGGCTGGCATCATCCCAACCGGAAGTCCTGATCCTGCCCAACGGCACGATTCTCGAGATGGGCGTAGCGTATCAGGTCGCGCGCTTGCTCGGCATCCGCACCGTCACCTTCGAGTTCGCCGATCAGCGCGAACGCATCTGGTTGGCGCAGGATGACGAAATTATGAGCCACCATACCGCCGAGCTCTGGAATGGTCTTGGCGGGCAGCCCCTGCCCGAAGCCGCGCGACAGGCTGTCGGCGAACTTAGCTTCGCGCGCAAAAATGCGAAACTCTGGGGCGACTTTGCCCGCCAGTGGCAGCAGACCCCCGCCCGCGGCGCCTCCGAAGTGCGCCGGGCTTTGGGGCTGGACGAGCGCCCCGTGGCGCTCTTGGCGACCAACGTGCTCGGCGACAGCCTCACGCTCGGACGCCAGCGCATCTCCGGGACGATGGCTGAGATGATCGTCGGTACCATCCGCTGGTTCCTGAACCATCCCGAAGCCCAACTGGTCATCCGCGTGCATCCCGGTGAGCTGAAGACCCACGGCACCTCCATGGTGGAGGTGATCGAACAAGCCTTCCCCGCATTGCCCGAGCACATTCACCTCGTGCGCCCGGAGGATAAAACCAACACCTACGACCTGGTGGAGACGGCTGATTTCGGCATTGTCTACACCACCACGGTCGGTTTGGAAATGGCGATGAGCGGCCTGCCGGTGGCGGTCACGGGCTTGACCCACTACGCTGAGAAAGGCTTCACGCTCGACCCAGCCGACTGGCAGGATTTCGAAAGCATCCTTTCCAGACTCGCCGCCGATCCCGCTTCCATGCGCCTGAGCCAACAGCAAGTGGAACAAGCCTGGCTTTACGCCTATCTGTTCTTCTTTGAGTTCTCACTGCCCTTCCCCTGGCATTTGCTCTGGCTGCACGAGGACTTCGAAGCCCGCCCCATGCGCTTTGTGCTTTCGCCCGAAGGTCAGGAGAAGTACGCTCAAACCTTTGGCTACCTGGCAGGTGAACCGCTGGACTGGGCAGCCCGCGGTTTGGCGAGGCTGCCATCACTCTCAGAAAAAGAGGAGACTCATCAATGAGTCCTGATTCCGTCAAAAAAGAAATTGGTCAGTTTTATGACCAGATCGGCTGGCAGAAGGAAGACGACGGCGTCTATCAGAACGCCCGCTATGAGGACCTGCGCCCGGTTTCCTCTGAGTACATCCACCGCTGCCACATGCGCGTCAAGCGCCATCTTGCCCCTTCAGGAGACTTCCTTCTGGATGCCGGCTCCGGTCCGGTGCAATATGACGAATACCTGACCTATTCCCAGGACTACCGCTGCCGGGTCTGTATGGACCTTTCGGTGGTCGCCCTGCAGGAAGCCCGCAAACGTTTGGGCGATAAGGGCGCCTATGTCAACGCTGACATCGCCAACCTTCCATTCAAGGAGAACAGTTTCGACGGCATCGTTTCGCTGCATACCATCCACCACGTGCCTGTCGAGGAGAAAGTCGACGTCTATAAAGATCTGCAGCGCGTGCTCAAACCCGGGCGCAGCATGGTAACTGTGGACGGCTGGGCAGAAGTGCCCTTGGGCGAGGTGATGGAATTCCTGATGCGCGTTGCCAACAAACTGCGCCGCTGGACAGGCAAAGAAGCTCCTAAAATGCCTCCGGATCTTTCCTCGAATGGTAAAGAAGGCGAAGCAGACCGTCCTGCCGTAGGGACTTTCGTGCTGAAAACCAGCGCGAAATGGTTCCACAGCGTCATAAAAGACCAGCTGCCCTACGAAATTCGCGTTTGGCGCAGTGTCTCGGTAAAATTCCTGCGTTCCGTCATCCAACCTGAATGGGGCGGACGCTTTTGGCTGCGGATTCTCTACCGCCTTGAGGAGTGGTTCCCCCGCTTCTTCGGCGAGAAGGGTCAGTATCCGCTGATTGTTATTAAAAAGTAGAGCGCGCTCAGCGCGAAGGAGAGATTAATGGATTGGCAGAATAAAGTTGTTCTGGTCACCGGCGGTACCGGCTCGTTTGGCAAAAAATTCATCCGCCTGATGCTGGACGAGTACCATCCGGCAAAGATCATCGTTTTCAGCCGGGACGAGTTGAAACAGCACGAAATGCGCACCACCGGCGGATTTGACCACCCATCCATCCGCTACTTTATCGGGGATGTGCGCGACCGGGAGCGCCTTTCGCGCGCGTTTTTCGGCGTGGATATCGTCGTACACACCGCCGCGCTGAAGCAGGTGCCAGCCTGTGAATACAACCCGATGGAAGCCATCAAGACCAACATTCTCGGCTCCAGCAACGTGATCGAAGCCGCGATCGAAAACGGCGTCAGCAAGGTGATGGCGCTTTCCACCGATAAGGCGGTCAACCCTGTCAACCTCTACGGCGCCACCAAACTGGCAGCAGAGAAGCTGATGGTGCAAAGCAATGCCTACGCCGGCGGGCGCAACACGCGCATTTCCTGCACGCGCTACGGCAACGTGGTCGGCTCGCGCGGATCTGTGGTGCCGCTTTTCATCAAGCAGCGCCCCAGCGGTGTGCTGACCATCACCGACGCCCGCATGACCCGTTTTTGGATCTCACTGGAGCAGGGCGCGCGCTTCGTGATCCGCTGTATCGAACAGATGCAGGGCGGGGAGCTCTTTATCCCGAAAATTCCCAGCATGAAAATGACCGACCTCGCCAAAGCGATGGCGCCGGAGGCGGAAATCCGTATCATCGGCATCCGCCCGGGTGAGAAGCTGCATGAGTCGCTGATCTCCGAAGACGAAGCCCGCACGACCGTCGAACTGGATGACATGTTCGTGGTCCAGCCGGCTGGCGAACCTCTCTGGTTTGGTCACGCCTGGGCAGAAAAAGGACGCGCTCTTCCCGAAGGCTTCACCTACACCAGCGCGAACAACAGAGACTGGCTGGATGTGGACGGCATCAACGCGATCATCCGCCCGATCGAAGCGGAACTTTCCGCGGAAGCGAGAAAGTAGTGACCCGTCTGCTCGTCACCGGCGTCAGCGGCATGCTCGGCGCGAACCTCGCCCTCTTCGCCCAAACCAGGGGCTTTGAGGTCTTGGGTTGGACGAATTCCCACCCGCTTTTGAATGCGCCTTTGGAGACGCGTTGCGTGGATTTCCGCGACCCGCGTATCCTGGCGGAGGCTTTCGCGGACGCTCAGGCAGAGATGCTCATCAACTGCGCCGCCCAGGCAAATGTGGACGCGGCTGAAAAACAGCCTGAAGCCGCTTTCCGCGTCAATGCCGAAGCCGCCGGGGAACTGGCAAAGATGGCTCACGGCGCTGGGGTTCCCATGATACAGGTTTCCACCGACGCCGTCTTCGACGGCACGCGCGGCGACTACCGCGAGACCGACACGCCCAACCCGCTCAATATCTACGCTAAAAGTAAACTGGCAGGCGAGCGTGCCGTTGCCGAAGCGAATCCCGATGCAACCATTGCCCGCGTCGTCTTTTACGGTTGGTCGCTGACCGGCTCGCGCAGCCTCGCGGAGTTTTTCTACAACAATCTCTCTGCTGGCAAGCCTGTGAATGGCTTTACCGACATGTTTTTTTCACCGCTCTACGTGGGTCACCTGGCAGAAACCCTGCTGGACATGCTCCAAAAACGCCTGAGCGGCATCTACCACGTCTTCGCGCCGGTAAGCTTGAGTAAATACGAGTTCGGCGTGCGCCTGGCGCGGGAATTTGACCTGGACGCGAACCTGATACGTCCGATTTCCGCCCTTGATTCCGACCTGCCCACCCGGCGTTCACTGAACCTGAGCATGAACACCGAAAAATTGCAAGCCGCGCTCGGCAAGCCCCTGCCAAATCAGACGGAAGGACTGCGAGCGCTGCATGCTGACTTTGATTCTGGCTTGCGCCGGAAATTGCTATCCTTTCATCACTAATCGGAGGACACATGGAACTTAAAATTGGAAACACCCTGATCGGAGACAATCACCCCACCTGGTTCATCGCAGACATCGCTGCCAACCATGACGGCAGCCTGGAGAGGGCGCTGCTGCTCATACATCTTGCCGCTGAAGCCGGCGCGGATGCCGCCAAGTTCCAAAACTTCCGCGGACCGGAAATCGTCTCGGATTACGGCTTCAGTCATATGAATGCGCAGGTTTCGCATCAGGCGAAATGGAAAAAGACCGTCACCCAGGTCTACGATGAAGCCTCAGTGCCATTTGAATGGACGCCCATCCTCAAAGAAGAGTGCGACAAGGTCGGCATCACTTACTTTTCCTCGCCCTACGACTTCGACGCCACTGACATGCTCGACCCCTACGTGCCCGCCTACAAAATCGGCTCCGGCGATATCACCTGGATCGAAGCCTGTCTGCGCATGGCGCGCAAGGGCAAGCCTGTTTTACTTGCCACCGGTGCCTCAACTATCGGCGACGTTCAGCGGGCGGTTGATGCCATCCTGGCGGTAAATCCCGAGCTGGTGCTGATGCAGTGCAACACCAACTACACTGCCGCTGACGGCAACTTCGACAATATCCATCTTAACGTGCTCAAGGTTTACCGAAAGATGTGGCCCCAGCTTATTTTGGGGCTGAGCGACCACACTCATGGGCACGCGACCGTTCTCGGAGCGGTTGCCCTGGGCGCGCGTGTGATCGAAAAGCACTTCACGGACGACAACAACCGCGAAGGTCCCGACCATGCCTTTGCCATGAACCCGAAAAGCTGGGCGGAGATGGTCACCGCCACCCGCCAGTTGGAACGCGCCATGGGCTCCGCCAATAAGACGATCGCCGAAAACGAAGCCGACACGGTGGTGGTGCAGCGCCGCTGCCTGCGTGCCGCGCAGGACATCCGCGCCGGACAGACGCTGACCCGCGGGATGATTGACGTTTTACGCCCCGCCACACCCGGCGCGATTATGCCTTATGATATTGACCTGGTTGTGGGGCTGACCGCCCTGCACGATATCCCTGCCGGGCAGGAACTGCGCTGGACGCAGCTTGGATAGGATTTGATGCGCATTTTATATTTCACGCGTGCCGATTCGGTGCACGATCAACGGTTTTTAGCTGCTCTGGCAGAAAGCGGGCATGAAGGTTTTGTGCTGCGCCTGCGCCCAGGCTCTTACCCCACGCCTGAAGGCGTCAGAAGCCTTGAGTGGGGCGGTATCCAAACCCCGCTGGCTGAAAACGACATCCCCCACCTCACCCGCGAGCTCAGCGATCTGCTTGCGCAGGTTCAGCCAGACCTGGTGCATGCCGGACCACTGCAGGACCTGGCTTTTCTGATCGCGCGGACGGGCTACACGCCGCTTTTGAGCATGAGTTGGGGCTTCGACCTGATGCACGACGTGCAGGTGAGCAGTGATGCCTCCGGGAAGGCGCGCTTTGCCCTCGGGCACTCAACCCGCCTGATCACCGACGCGTACTGCTCCGCTGCCCAGGCGGTCAGGCTTGGCTTTGGCCAGGAAAAAATCTGCATCTTCCCCTGGGGGGTGGACCTGGCGCACTTCTCGCCAAGTGTTGCGAGGGCGCGCGGCACGATCTGGCGCGAACGCCAGGCTTGGGACGGCAAACGCGTGCTGCTCTGCCTGCGCAGTTGGGAGCTGAACTACGGCGTGGACGTGCTCCTCAGGGCTTTCGCGAAAGCTGCCAAAAAAGATGATGACCTCAGGCTCATCCTTCTCGGAGATGGCAGCCAGCGTGAACATCTGCTGCGCATCCTTCAGGATGCGGACTTGAACGATAAAGTTTTCCTGGGAGGGCGCGTGCCCAACCAGGACCTGATCACTTACTACGGAGCTGCGGATCTTTACGTCACCCCGAGCCATGTGGACGGTTCTTCGGTCTCGCTGATGGAGGCGATGGCTTGCGGGCTGCCCAGCGTGGCTTCGGATATCCCTGCCAACCTGGAATGGGTCGCCGAAGGGCAGACTGGTTGGCTATTCCCCGATGGGGACTCTGACGCGCTGGCAGAACTGCTCCTGCGCGTCTCCAGCTTCAACCTGGGCGCTGTCGGCCGGCGCGCGCGTGAATTCGCTGAAAGACACGCTGATTGGCAGCAGAATAAACAACAGCTTTTCCTCTGCTGGGAAAAAGCTCTGAACCCTTCAAAAGGAAGGTATCTATGAAAACTCGAATTCTTCTTATCGTCCTTGTCCTGTCCGTGCTGACCACGGCTTGCAGTTTGCCCTTCCTGGGTAAAAAAGAAAATCCCATCCCGCCAACCCCCACGCCAGATAACGGTCTGGAGCTCTATTATGGGAACGGAATGCAGATCATGCTGCCGCGGTCCTATGTTGCGGAAGATATCGACAGCGCCCTGCCTTCGATCGTCGCCGCGATCAAAAATTTCATTGGCGGAGAATCCAGCCCCTTAGCCGGTCTGGTAGACAGCCTCGAAGGCAATATCGGCTGGTATGGTTACGACAGCGATAAGGCTGCGGTATATCCCACCCGCCTGGTCATCCTGCGCAATAAGACCCTGGCAAAATTACCGATCAGTATGGTCACCATGGGTATTGAAAAAATGCTCGGCAGCCAGTCCGCGTTGGTGGACAGCGATGATATCCGCCTCGGCGGGCGGGATGTGACCCGTCTTACTTATTCCAAGGATGACGTAGCCTGGGCAGCTTACCTGTTCAAGGAAGGCGACCACCTCTGGATGGCGCTCTACGTCACCACTCCCGCTAACCTCGCCGCAGAGCTGGAAGATTACGGGCTCAGTGTGAGCACCATCAAAATTGACCCTGTCCAGCCGGCGCCCTAATGGAGGAATTGAGTTGAAAACTGTCGCGATCATTCAGGCTCGCATGAGCTCCTCGCGCCTGCCGGGCAAAGTCTTGCGCCTGGTGGGCAGCCAGCCCATGCTGGCGAGGGTCCTGGCACGCGCCAGCCGCGCGAATCTGGTGGACGAGGTCTTGGTGGCGACCACCAATGACCCCAGCGACGAGCCGATAGCCATTTTTTGCCATAGCGGGGGAATTCCCTGCTTCAGGGGCGACCTCTACGACGTGCTCGACCGCTACTACCAGGCGGCGAAGCAGGCTGGCGCGGATGTGATCGTGCGGATTACTGCCGATTGCCCTTTTATTGACCCGCGGGAAATTGACCGGACAATCAGACATTTCTTTGATGCCAGCGCCGACTTCAGCGCGAACCGCCTGCCGCCGCCCTTCAAACGCACCACTCCCATCGGGATGGACACGGAGGTCTGCTCTTTCGCGGCGCTTGAGCGCGCCTGGCAGGAAGCCGCTGAGCCTTTTGAACGCGAACATGTGATGCCCTATCTCTACGACAGCCCTGGTCGCTTTAAGGTGAGTCTCGCCGACCTGGAGGATGACCTCAGCCATCTGCGCTTCACGGTTGACACGCCCGAGGACCTCGAAGTCGCCAACCAAATCTACGCCGCTTTTGACAACCGCGACGATTTCTCCCTGCAGGACCTGCTGACTGCCAGCGCGGAGCATCCTGAATGGCAAGCCCAGGTGGCAGGGGTGAAGCACAAAAACCTTTTCGCGGTCGATCAACGCGCCGACGCGCGGGAGCAAAAGAATGAAACCGCGCAAAAGGAGCCCCCAAATAAGGCTGCCAGACCTGCCGCGGCGCTCCGCTGCCCGCTTTGCGGAAAATCCGATGCGCGGGTGCTCTCAGAAATGAACTCTTTCGGCTTCAAGGTGCGCTATTACCTCTGCCAGACCTGCGGCTTTGTTTACCAAAATCCGGGCGAGAGCGCCGCTGCGGATCCTGCGTTTTATGAAGAAACATACCGCCGGCTCTACCAGGAGACCGAAGAACCGACTGCCAAAGACCTGCGCCAGCAGCACCTGCGGGCAGAGTCCGAAGTGGGCTTCCTGCGCGAACAGGGCATTTGCTGTCTGAGGCGGGGGCTGGATATTGGCGCGTCTTCCGGCATATTGCTCCAGACCATCCATGAGGCTTTTGGCGCTGAAATGGTCGGCGTGGAGCCGGGCAATGCCTACCGCAAACTCGCGGAAGCCAAAGGTTTCCGGCTGTACCCTTCCCTTGAGGATCTGCGCAAGGAAGAAACAGAAAAATTTGACCTTGTAACCATGATACACGTGCTCGAGCACCTCGAAAACCCGCTGGGTACGCTCAGGGAGATCAGAGAACACTTGCTGGAAGACAGTGGATTCTTACTGGTAGAGGTGCCCAACTTCTACGCGCACAATTCTTACGAGCTGGCGCATTTGAGCTGTTTCACTGAACACACGCTGATTGAAATGCTCAAACGGGCGGGATATGAGGCGGTAAGCAGGCGCAAACATGGCTTCCCGCGTTCCGAGACCCTCGACCTTTACCTGACGGTACTTGCCGCTCCGCGCGCCAAGACCGGCGGAGAATCAAAAATTGTCCCCGAACACGGGGTCGCTTTTAAACGCGCTTTGGGTATGTTCAAACGAGGCTTGTTGACCAAACTATTGCCGGACAAAACCTGGCTGCCCATGGAGGATGAAGCCTGATGCCCGCCGCGCTGACGCTCTTCACTGCTCCCAAACCCTTCACCAACCCGCACATCGCCCTGATTCAGCGCAACGCGCTGCGCAGTTGGCAGGCAATGGGAGAGGACGTTGAAATCATCCTGATCGGCTCCGACGAGGGGATCGCGGAAACCGCCGCGGAGCTTGGCATCCGGCATTTACCGGATGTGCCGGTCAATCAGCTCGGCACCCCCCTCATCAGCGGCATTTTCAGCCTCGCCCGGAAGGCGAGCCAGAGCCAGCTATTGGCTTATGTCAACGCGGATATCATTCTCTTCCCCAATTTTTTGGAGGTGGCGCAGCAGGTCGCGGCGAAATTGCCGAAGTTCCTGCTGGTTGGGCAGCGTTGGGACCTCGAGGTGACCGAGTTGCTGGGCTTTGAGGGCGAGTGGGTGGAGCCATTGCGCCGGCATACCTGGCGAAACGGCATGCTGCATCTGCGGGCAGGGAGCGACTATTTCGTTTTTCCGCGCGCCTGCTTCCAGGACATCCCCGATTTCACAGTCGGACGCGCCGGTTGGGACAACTGGATGATTTTTAAAGCCCGACAGGAAAACTGGCCAGTTGTGGACTGCACCGCAGACCTGGACATTATCCACCAAGATCACGATTACAGCCACTTGCCAAATGGGCAGGCGCATTACCGGCTGCCTGAAACAGGCGAGAACATTCGTCTGGCAGGTGGACAACGCACCATATTTAACCTGGACGATGCCTCACACCGTCTGGTACGCGGCAGGATAGAAGTTGTTCCCCGGGATTGGAAGGGCAAACTGCGCGAATTCCAGAATCGTCCAATGCTTAAAAATAACAATTTCGCTCTGACCCAACTGTTTTTCACTCTGCTTCAGCCGAGACGCGCCTGGGTCGAGTTTTGGAAGCGCCGTGAAATGCAAAAAATCATGCAATCCGCACGGGACGCGGCAAGAGAATAGAGGATAAAGTTATGCGAGTTGGGCAAAACCCTGCAAAAAGCGTCAAAGAAGTGGCAAGACCGAAGCGTATTACTGTCGCCGTTCTGAACTATATCCCTTTTATGAGCGGATTTTTCGCCGAAACCTTCGATGTGCTCAAGCTCTGCCTCGGCAGCATCTGGGAAAACACCGACCTGCCTTTTGACCTGATGGTTTTCGATAACGCCTCCTGCCCGGAGGTGCGCGAGTACCTTGTCCAGAAGCAGAAAGAGGGCAAGATTCAATTTCTGATGCTCTCCGATACAAATCTTGGTAAGGGTGGCGCGTGGAATATCATGCTGGCTGCAGCTCCGGGGGAAGTGATTGCCTACACAGACAACGACTGCTACTTCTTCCCGGGATGGCTTTCAAACTCGCTCAAACTGCTCGAAACCTACCCGAATGTGGGCATGGTGACTTCTCGCCCGATTGCCAATGACAACGACTACAACAGCAGCACGGTTGCCTGGGCACAAAGCGACTCCGAAGCGACCATTGAATTTGGCAGGTTCCTGCAGTGGGAAGATTTCCGCTCCTTTGTCGGCAGCCTCGGTGTGACGGAAGAGGAAGCCCGTCAACGCTACAACGTGCTTGAGGACGCGGTCCTCACCTACAAGGGTGTGCCGGCTTACTTGGGCGCCATTCATTATCAGTTCCTGGCGTATAAGCGCGTGCTGCAGCAATTTTTGCCCCTCGACATGGACCGCCCGATGGGGCAGGTGCAGCTTTTGGATGGGAAGGTCAACGACGCCGGCTACTTGCGCCTGATGACTGCTGCCCCCTATATGCAGAACATGAGCAACCAGGTTCCGGATTGGGTCAGCCAGCAGGCTCGCCAGGCGCCCGTCAAATCCACAGAGAAGAAAAGCCGCTTCCAGCTAAAGAACCTGCGCGTCATCAAATGGCCTCTGATGCGGCTCTACGATTGGATTTTCAAAACATACTGGAAGGAAGGATAGCTCCCCGCCGGAGCATGGAGAGAACCATG
Organism: Chloroflexota bacterium; assembly: GCA_019136215.1. Lineage (GTDB taxonomy): Bacteria > Chloroflexota > Anaerolineae > Anaerolineales > Anaerolineaceae > Mesolinea. Next base: position 16,643 of record JAGVUP010000084.1, read on the forward strand.
AAATTCTTAATTGCTGGTTTGGGATCGATTGGCAGACGCCATTTGCGTAATTTACGCACGCTCGGGCAGCAGGATATACTCCTTTACCGCACCCACCAAGCTACCCTGCCGGACGCGGAACTTGACGGTTTCCCTGCTTTTAGCGAGCTAAGCCTGGCGCTTGCGCAAAAACCGGATGGGGTCATCGTTGCTAACCCTACCGCGCTGCACCTGGAGGTGGCGATCGCTTCCGCTAAGGCTGGCGCGGCTCTGTTGATAGAAAAGCCGGTTTCCAGCGGTCTTGCCGGATTGGATGAGCTGAAAAGCGCGCTTAATACAAGCGGCAAGCCGGCTCTCGTCGGTTTTCACTTTCGCTTTCATCCGGTGCTCAACCAAATAAAAACCCTGCTCGAGAGCGGTCAGCTTGGCAAGCCGCTCTCCGCGCGTGCCCACTGGGGGGAATATCTTCCCGACTGGCACCCCTGGGAGGATTATCGCCGCTCTTACGCTGCCCGGGCTGAGCTTGGCGGAGGAGTCGTGAACACGCTCTCCCACCCGCTGGACTATCTGCGCTGGCTCCTGGGAGAGGTTGAAAGCGTCAACGCCTGGACGGGGCGCCTGAGCAGCCTTGAACTGGACGTGGAAGACAACGCTGAGATCCTGCTGCGCTTCGCGAACGGCACGGAAGCCAGTCTGCACCTGGATTACTACCAGCGGCCGCCTTCCCACACGCTCGAAATCACCTGCGAAGAAGGGCGCGTCTGCTGGGATAACGCCTCAGGCGAAGCCCGCGTCTACCGCGCGTCTGCTGAAAGCCCTGTGCTGCTTGTGCCCCCCGAAGGTTTTGACCGCAACCAGATGTTCCTGGATGAGATGGCAGCTTTTCTGCGCCTCTGCGGCGGAGAGAACCTGCCGCACTGCACTCTTGCTGATGGCATCCGCGTTCAGGAGATCGTTCAGGCGGTCAAGCAATCCGCATCTCAAGAAGGATGCATGGTCAGGCTTGGCTGATGGTAGAATTCAGACGAGAGACACACGAGGCAAGCATGAGTGATATCTTTGAAAAATTTGACCTACACGGCAGAACAGCTATCGTCACCGGCGGAGCAGGTCTATTGGGGCGGCAATTCTCGCTGGCGCTTGCCCAGGCAGGCGCGAACATCCTGGTGGCAGATCTGGCTCAAACCGCAGCAGATGCCCACGCCTTCACCCTGCGCGAGCAGGGCTTGCACGCTGAAGGAATTGGCGTGGATGTCACTGACCCCAATTCCACTCGGGCAATGGCGCAAGCCGCCCAGGAGATTTTTGGCAGCCTTGACATTCTGGTCAACAGTGCCGCGCTCGACCCCAAGTTTGACCCTGCCAATGCTGGCTCGCAAGGCGCCAACGCGTTTGAGAGCTATTCGCTTGACTCCTGGCGCCAGGCGCTGGATGTCAACCTGACTGGGATGTTTCTCGCCTCACAGGCAGCCGTGCAACCCATGCTTGCCGCGGGCAAAGGTGTGATCATCAATATCTGTTCCACCTACGGTCTGGCTGGTCCCGATCAACGACTCTACGAACGCCCCGATGGAACTCGGTCTTTCAAACCCGTGTATTACTCCGTCACCAAAGCCGGCGTGCTTGGATTCACCCGCTACCTTGCAGCCTATTACGCCGGAAAGAACATCCGCGTCAATGCTCTGACCCCCGGTGGGGTTTATAACGGGCATGACGATATCTTCACCGCGCAGTATTCCGCCCGTACCATCCTGGGACGCATGGCGAACATCGATGAAATGAGTGCCGCCATGCTCTTCTTATGCTCAGATGCCAGCAGCTACATGACCGGCAGCAATCTGGTGGTCGATGGAGGTTGGACAGCATGGTAGGCAAACCCGAAGTGCTGGCGCTGATCCCGGCAAGGGGCGGCTCGAAGGGCATCCCTCGCAAGAATATCCGTGATTTTGCCGGTGCACCACTGATCGCCTACAGCATCGCCGCTGGATTGCAGTCGCAGCACATCACGCGCGTGATCGTCTCGACTGATGACGAGGAAATCGCTGCGGTTGCACGTGAGTGGGGTGCTGAAACGCCCTTTTTGCGTCCCGCTGAGTTCGCCCGGGACGACACCACCGATCTCCCAGTTTTCCAACAGGCCCTCGCCTGGCTGGCTGAGCACGAACAATATCATCCGGATTTTTTGGTGCAATTGCGCCCGACCTCACCAGTTCGACCTGTACATCTGATCGACGAAGCTATCGAACTGATGCTCACCAATCCCCAAGCAGATTGCGTGCGTGGTGTGGTGCCCAGCGGGCAGAATCCTTTTAAGATGTGGCAGATTGAGCCGGATTCGCATCAGCTCAAACCCCTTTTGAGCCTGCCAGACCTGAAAGAACCGTATAACGCGCCGCGTCAGGAACTGCCAAAGACTTTCTGGCAGACAGGTCATGTTGACGTCATTCGCACCAGCACGATTCTTGAAAAAGGCTCTCTGACTGGGGATGTGATTCTGCCGGTATTGATCGACCCACGCTATACCGTTGATATCGATACTCCTGCCGACATGGCGCGCTATGCCAAGTTGATGCAGGACCCTGAACTCCATCCTGTTGATCCACTTAAAAGCCGGCGCGGTTTCCCAACTGATCCCAAACTACTGGTGATGGATTTTGACGGCGTTTTTACCGACGACACTGTCATTACTGACCAGGATGGGCGAGAGAGCGTGATCTGCAGCCGCTCGGATGGCTTTGGACTTGATCTATTACGCCAGCAGGGCAAAGTGCAAGCAATGATTCTCTCCCGTGAAAAAAATCCGGTAGCCAGCGCCAGAGCTCGCAAACTGAAACTTGAAGCCCATCAAGGTGTGCAGGATAAAGCTCAGGCTATTCAGCAGCTTATTAATGAACACAATTTAACGCAGGCAGAGGTTATTTACCTCGGTAACGACCTGAATGACCTGCCCGTTTTACCTTTCGTGGGATACTTTGTTTGTCCTCAGGATGCCCACTCTGAAGTGATTCGTAGGGCTGACCTGGTGCTGAGCAAACCCGGCGGACGCGGCGCTATCCGTGAATTAGTAGAGATTATCCTTAGGAGCGAACATGAATCGTGAAGTGAGTATTGGCAACCGCAAGATCGGCGATGGACATCCCGCCTATATTATTGGCGAAATTGGCATCAACCATAATGGTGACATTAACGTAGCCAAAAAATTGATGGAAGTTGCCAGAAACGTCGGCGCAGATGCGGTTAAATTCCAAAAACGCACGCCAGAGCTATGTGTGCCGGAGCATCAGCGCAACCAAATGCGCGACACCCCATGGGGCTATATCACTTACCTTGATTATCGCTACAAAGTGGAATTCGATGAGGAATCTTACACAGAAATCGATCGTTTTGCCAGGGAAATCGGTATCGATTGGTTTGCATCCTCCTGGGATATCCCCTCGTTGGAGATCATCAATCGGTTCAATCCGCCCGCCCACAAAATTCCTTCCGCGCTCCTAACGGACTTGGAACTCTTGCGGGCTTACCGCGCCACAGGCAAGCCGCTGATCGTCTCGACCGGAATGTCCACCCTCAATGAGATCAAGGCTGCTCTGGAAATCATCGGCGAAGAAAACCTGATCCTCTGCCACACCACTAGCAGCTATCCCTGCCCACCTGAAGAACTCAACCTGCGCATGATCCAAACCCTGCGCGACATGACCAGCATCTGCCCAATTGGCTATTCCGGGCATGAAGTGGGCTTGGTGCCTTCGGCAGTAGCCGTGGCACTGGGAGCCTGCCTGATTGAACGCCACATTACGCTCGACCGCGCCATGTGGGGATCTGACCAGAGCGCTTCCGTGGAACCGCAAGGTCTCGCCAGCCTAGTGAAGTATATTCGCGTTACGGAACGCTCGTTGGGCGATGGCATTAAGCGCGTCTATGACAGCGAGCTATCTTCGTTAAGCAAGTTAAGGCGGTTTAGCCAGTAAGATGAGAATCCTGCAGTTAATAGAATGTGTGAGCCGCCAGCTCAAGCTTGAGCTGGCGCATTTCGCCAACGATCGTCGTTTTGCCAACCTCGCCAACCAGGTGAAAGAGGCTGCGCCAGAGAAGACCGATGCCCCTGTCATTTTCTTCGATGTTTCCACGCGCCTGACAGGCACCAGCCTCAACGCGGCTTTTGCAGCCCTGAGCGCCTGGTCGCTGGAGCTGAAAGGTGTGCGGGTGATTCATTTTGTGTGTCAGCGAGGTTTGGCGCCCTGTGTTTTCGGCACGAAACGAAACGCCCTGCACCATCAGCCTCCCTGCGGAGGCTGCACGCGCCAGTCCAGAGCGCTTTTTGGGCAATCTGAGGTTTTCCCTTTTAGCTTCGACGCGGAAGCCCTGCCCCACGGACTGCTGGAACCGCTCGGGCTCGAGGAACTCAGCCGCTTCACCTATGCGGATTTGCCCCTTGGCGAGCTGGCTCTGCCCTCCATGCGCTGGATTCTGCGCCGGCATCACCTGAGCGATGATGAGCTGACCTGTTCTCTGTTCCGGAACTATATCCGCTCTGCCTACTCCCTGGCTCTTCAGTTTGAAGCGCTCATACGGGAGACGCAGCCTCAAAGCGTGGTGGTGTTCAATGGGATGCAGTACCCCGAAGCCACTGCCAGGTGGGTGGCGCGCAAACACGGCATCCGCGTCATCAGCCACGAAGTCGGTATGGTTCCCTTCAGCGCTTACTTCACCGAAGGGGATGCCACTGCCTATGACCTCGACATTCCAGCGGATTTTGAATTGAACGAGGCGCAGAATCAACGTCTGGATGAATATCTGAGCAAGCGTTTCAAGGGCGATTTCCGCATGGCGGGCGTCAGATTTTGGCCCTCAATGAGCGAGCTGAAGCCGGACTTTCTGGAAAAAGCTGCTGGCTTCAAGCAGGTGGTGCCGGTTTTTACCAACGTCATCTTCGATACCAGCCAGCCGCATGCCAATGTCGTCTTTGAAGACATGTTCACCTGGCTTGATGCCCTGCTGGAAACGGTTAGAGAGCATCCCGAAACGCTGTTTGTCATCCGAGCCCATCCCGACGAAGCCCGCGCGGGCAAAGCCAGCGAGGAATCGGTAGCGCAGTGGGCAAAAGCACGCTCTTTACGGAAGCATCCCAACCTGCACTTCATCCCGCCCCAGGAATACGTTAACTCCTACGACCTGATCCGCATGGCAAAATTCGTGCTGATCTACAACTCCACGATCGGTCTTGAGGCCTCCATCCTCGGCGCGGCGGTGCTTTCGGCTGGCAAATCGCGCTACACAGCTTCTGATGTTGTCTGGCTGCCCCGAACAAAGGAAGCCTATCGCGAAAAATTAGAGGGTCTCCTGGCAGCCGAGACGGTTGAAGCGCCAGCTCACTTCAGGCGCAACGCCCGACGTTTCCTTTTTTGGCAGCTTTTCCGCTCCTCGCTCAGCTTCGAGGACTTCCTTAAACCGGATGGCGTCTGGGCGGGCTATGTGACCCTCAAAAAATTCCCCTGGCAGGCGCTCCTGCCCGAAAATTCCGCTGTGCTTCAAACCATTCAGGATGGCATCCTGCGCGGCGGAGATTTTATGCTCAAGGAGGACCCTCGTTGAAACTCGAAAAGATCGTAGCTCTGGTGCCCATGCGTCACGACTCCAAACGCGTCCCCGGCAAGAATTACCGCATGATGTGCGGCAAGCCGCTCTACGCACATATCATCGAAACTCTTTTGAGCGTAGAAACCATCGACCAGGTGGTGGTGGATACCGATTCTCCGCCGGTGATGGAAGGTCTGGCGCGGGACTATCCGCAAGTGAAAGTGCTGCTGCGCCCGGAAGAGCTGCGTGCCGACACCACCCCCACGAATGAGATCCTGGTGCACGACACCTCCCTGGTGCCCGCCGACCTCTACCTGCAGACTCACAGCACCAACCCACTACTCAAAGGGGAAACCATTCGCCGCGCCATTGCTCAACTGTGTCAGTCCTACCCTGAATACGACTCGCTATTTGGCGTTACCCGGCTTCAAACCCGTCTCTGGGACGAGCTTGGCAGGGCGGTGAACCACAACCCCGCCGTCCTCCTCCGCACGCAGGACCTGCCCCCAATCTACGAAGAAAACTCCTGCATCTATCTCTTCACACGCGAAACGCTGCTCTCAAGGCGCAACCGCCTGGGTGAGAGACCAATGATGTTCGAAATCGACGCCCGTGAAGCAACAGATATTGATGAGGAACTGGATTTTGTCATCGCTGAAACGCTGATGGCGCATCAAAATAAGGTTCGAGGTTGACAAAATGACCAACGTGTTAGTTTCCGCCCCCTATATGCTGCCTTTCATGGACCGCTTCACTCCCGTTTTGGAACACTTCGGACTCCATCCCATCATTCCTGATGTCCACGAACGCCTCGAAGCGGAAGAAATCCTGCGCTACGCGGGTCAGTTTGAGGGCACCATCTGCGGCGATGACCGCTACAATGCCGATGTCATCAAAGCCTGCCTGCCCGCGCTGAAAGTCATTTCCAAGTGGGGCACCGGCATTGATTCGATTGACAAGCAGGCTGCTGAAGCAATGGGCGTGCGCGTGATGAACACCCCAAACGCTTTCACCGTGCCCGTTTCCGAAAGCGTCTTGTGCAGCATTCTCAACTTTGCCCGCAGGCAGCCCTGGATGGATCGCTCCATGAAAAACGGCATCTGGGATAAGATCCCCGGGCACACCCTGAGCGAGTCCACCATCGGCGTGGTTGGCGTTGGAAATATCGGCAAAGCCGTGCTCAGACGCGCGCGCGCTTTTGGGATGAAACTCCTGGGGAACGACATCATCGAGATCGAGCCCGACTTCCTGATTGAAAACGGCGTGGAAATGACCACCCTCGAGGACCTGCTGCGGCGGGCGGACTACATCAGCCTCAACCCCTCTCTGACTCCATCGTCATATCACCTGATCAATGCTGAAACCCTGCGTCTGGTCAAGCCGACCGCGGTGCTGGTGAATGCCTCGCGCGGTCCGGTGGTACACGAAGCGGCGCTGGTGGAGGCTCTCCAGCAGGGCAGGCTGAGGGGCGCGGCGCTGGACGTTTTTGAAAAAGAACCGCTTCCTGCGGACAGTCCGCTGCTGCAGATGGATAATGTGATGCTCTCGCCTCACAACACCAACAGCAGCCCCTTCTATTGGGAACGGATCCACTGGAATACCCTGCGCAATCTGCTCATCGGGCTCAACATCCCAACTGGAGATATCGACAGCCTGAAAGCGCTCGAGAAACAAGCTTGAGTTTGAAAGAAAAGGACGAAATATGAGCGAAACAAAGAAAAATATCCTGATAACTGGCGCCGCCGGAGGCGTGGGGCGGGCAACCGTGAAACTCTTCCACGAACGCGGCTTCCGCGTGATTGGCGTTGACCGCAAAAGCGTCTATGGCGAATTCCCCGCCGATGGGTTGTTTATCCAGGCGGACATTTCCGTGCCTGAGAATCTCGAAAAAATTTTTATGCAAGCCTCCCAATTTACCTCCACTCTGGACGTACTGGTAAACAACGCGGGTTTCCAGGTGACCAAACCTCTCATCGAGACAACGGTCGAGGAATGGGACATGGTGATGACTTCCAACCTGCGTTCGGTGTTTCTGGGCGCCAAGCTGGCTTATCCGCTGCTCAAAGCGAACGGCGGAGCGATTGTGAACGTTTCATCGGTTCACGCCGTTGCCACCAGCGCCAACATCGCCGCATATGCTGCCAGCAAGGGCGGTTTGCTCGCGCTGACCCGCGCGATGGCGATCGAATTCGCGCCGGATAAGATTCGCGTGAACGCGGTACTGCCCGGGGCGGTCGATACGCCAATGCTGCGCGCGGGTTTTCACCGCGGACGCGAAAACGAAGCCTCCGAGGAAAGCCAACTGGCAGCTCTGGCTGCCAAAACTGTCAACGGGCGCGTTGGTCTGCCTGAAGAAATTGCCTCAGTCATTTACTTCCTCGCGGATAACTCACAGTCCAGTTTCATCACCGGGCAAGGACTGTTGGCGGACGGTGGCGCGACCTGCCGCTTGAGCACCGAGTGACCATGATCCAACCCGACCAAACCCCCGAGATCTCCCCGCTGGGGCGCTTTGCCCGCAACGCCTACGATTTCGTCAAGCGCCTGCCTGAGCTGCCCGCAGCCTACTTGCACCCATGGAGGCGCGAATCCCGCCGCAGGTTGGGACTTTTGAAAGACAGTCATCGGGGCGAACGCTGTTTCATTGTCGGCAATGGTCCTTCGCTGAAGAACACCGACCTCAGTCTGCTCAAAAACGAGTTTGCGATTGGCATGAACCGCGTTTTCCTCGCCTCTGAGGAGCTCGGCTTCACTCCGAGCTGCCTGGTTTGTGTGAATGACCTCGTGGTGGAACAATCCGTGCCCGAGTTCAATGCCTTAAAGATGCCTAAATTTTTCGCGTGGCGTGCCAGCAAATGGCTGAAAATGGACGACTGGATGCACTTTATCTACACCACTTACACCACACCGAAGTTCGCCACCGACGTCCGCAACCGGGTTTGGGAAGGCGCCACAGTCACCAACGTCTGCCTGCAGCTTGCCTATCATATGGGCTTCAGCGAGGTCATCTTGATAGGTGTTGATCACAGCTTTGCCACCAAAGGAAAACCGAACACTACCGTGGAATCCCAGGGCGATGACCCCAACCACTTCTCCGCGGCGTATTTTGGCAAAGGCTTCCGCTGGCAACTGCCGGACCTGGAGACCTCCGAAATCGGCTACCGCATGGCGCGCCGGGCTTATGAAAACGCTGGCAGACGCGTCTTGGACGCGACCATCGGCGGTAAGCTGGACATCTTCGAAAAAGCGGACTACCTGACCCTGTTTCGTTGAAGGGTCGAGCGAGAAACTCAAAACTAAGCGATCTGACCGACTGCAGCAGACTATAATGAGAAAATGCAACGCGATCCGCTGGTAAGCGTTATCACCCCCTCTTTCAACCAGTCTGCCTTCCTTGAGCAGGCGATTCAATCCGTCCTTGACCAGGATTACCCTGAAATTGAATACTGGGTGATGGATGGCGGTTCCACAGACCAAAGCGTCGAAATCATCAAGAAATTCGAGTCGCGGCTTGCTGGCTGGGTTTCCGAGAAAGACAAAGGACAGGCGGATGGCGTGAACAAGGGTTTTGCTAAAGCAAGCGGCGAGATTATCGGCTGGCTCAACTCGGATGACCTCTACTACCCGGGGGCTGTCAGAGGCGCGGTCGAAGCCTTCCGCCAACATCCGCAGGCTTCTTTTGTTTTCAGCGATGTTGAGTCGATTGACGAACACGGAAACGCCTTCAACTTGATGCGCTATGGCGATTGGAAACTGGCAGACCTGATGACCTTCAAGATCATCGGTCAGCCCGGAGTTTTCATGCGCCGCGAGGTGCTGGAGCAGGCAGGGTATTTGGACCTCAGTTACAACTACCTGTTGGACGTGCAGCTCTGGCTAAGGATGGCTGCCATTGCCGAGCCTTGTTATGTGCCCGGAGCCGTTTGGGCAGCCGCGCGCATTCACACAAACGCTAAAAACGTTGCCCACGCGCAGGATTTCGGCGCGGAAGCGTTCCGCCTTGCCAAATGGATCTGTGAGACCGAGCGGTTTTATCCTCTTTCCGGCAAGCTGTTCAATAAAATTTGGGCTGGGGCGCACCGTCTTAACGCTTTTTACCTGGTGGAAGCCGGTCAGTTCAAACCAGCGCTGCGGTCCTATGCGAAAATGCTGCGGCTGGCGCCATCCAGCGCGAAAGGTGCGCTAAGGCGCATGGGATATGCGGCTCTCGGCTCGCTTGGGGCGCAAAACTTGCGCCGGTCCTACGATAAATGGCGCCTGAATCGCTATCATAAGCGCGTTGGCAAGGAGTCGGACAGTGACTGAGCAGCCAAAAGTCAGCATCATCACCCCCTCCTATAACCAGGCGCGTTTCCTGGAGCAGACCATGCGCAGCGTGCTCGAGCAGGACTATCCCAATCTTGAATACATCGTCATCGACGGCGGTTCCAAGGACGGCAGCCGGGAAATCATCCAAAAATACGCCGACCGTCTGGCTTATTGGCAGAGCCAAAAGGACAAAGGGCAGACCGACGCGATCAACCAGGGTTTCGCGCGTGCTACAGGTGAGATACTGGCGTGGCTCAACTCCGATGACGTTTTCTACCCGGGCGCGGTCAGCGCGGCTGTGCGCCAGCTCCAACGGCACCCTGAAGTCGGCATGGTTTATGGCAACTGCCACTGGATCAACGCGGAAGGCAAAGTGATTGGCGACTTCCCCGCCGCTCAAACTGACCTTAAAAAGCTGCGCCGCGGCTACGTGCACATCCCACAGCAGACCGCTTTCTTCCGCGCGGAGCTCTGGCGCAAGGTGGCGCCGTTGGACGACAGTTTTTACTTCGCCATGGATTACGACCTCTGGACGCGCCTGGCAGCCCTTGCACCCTTGCGTTACGTTCCCGAGGTTTGGGCGGCTTTCCGCCTGCACGAGGGCGCTAAATCCATCGCCGAGGATGATCGCTGCTGGCCGGAGATGCTGCGCGTGCACTACCGCGATGGCGGGCGCAGGATTTCTCCGCTTACACTGAAGTACACCGTCCGCAAGTTGGTGCAGCCTTTGTGGATGTGGCTGCGCAAACGCCGGCTTCATTGAGAGGTAAAAAGGGAGTTCGAGATGGGAATCGCAAAGAAAATTGGTACGGCTTTCAAAATCCTGAAACAAAAAGGACTCGCTGGTTTCTGGCACACCGTCCAGCAAAAGATAGTCGCTCTCACCTGCACTGATGAGAACGAAATCATTTTTGATGTATTCCAGTCTTCCGCTTATACGGGCGTCATGTGTGACGTGGGCGCGCATCATGGTTACAGCCTGATTCCTTTCGCGAAAGCCGGATGGCAGGTGTTTGCGTTTGAGCCTGACCCTGTAAATCGCTCGCACTTGCTCGAAAACTCGCGTATCTATCCCGCTGTACAGGTGGACGACCGCGCGGTTTCAGATAAGGTGGAAGAATCGATCCCTTTCTTTACCTCAAAGGAATCCAGTGGTGTGAGCAGCCTTTCTGCCTTTCTTCCCAGTCATGAATCATCATACACAGTCAGTACCACTACGCTCGATGTGTTTTTCCAGGAACGTGGTCTGACCAGCCTGGACTACTTAAAGATTGATACCGAAGGCTTCGATCTGATGGTTTTAAAGGGACTGGCGTGGGAAAAGGTTAAACCAAGTGTCATCCTGTGCGAATTTGAAGATGCGAAAACGCAAAAGTTGGGGTACACCTATCAAACCCTGGCTGATTACCTGGTAGCCAAAGGCTATCATGTGCTTGTTTCAGAATGGCGCCCGATCGTGAGGTACGGTGAACAGCATTCCTGGAGGGGATACTTTACCTATCCGCACAGATTGCATGATGAGAAAGCCTGGGGCAACCTGATCGCCACAAACGATGATGAGGTCTATCGCAAGCTTCTCAGGAAATGCAAGCTAAAAGCAGTGTAGCCAGCCCGGATCAGGCGTCAGTCACTTGTAGTAAGCTGAGGTTGTCAGCTCTTCTGCCTAGCCGGGTGCCATTTACCAGGATCACCAGGCAGCGCTAGGCTGCGGAACCCAACCGCCTGACTTCGGCTCTCCGGCTTATCAAACCCAGCAACAGGGGCAGGAATGCCAGTATATAGCGGATACCGGTAGATGCCGACGGGAGGAGATGTCCACATGAAAAGGCTTCGCCTCGGGATGAAAGTGACATTGAATCCTCGCCTCTTGGGATTGTAACGTGCCCAGGATGAATAACCGACACCACGCGGGAGTTGGATTAACAAATGACATTTTTTGGTATGATTAGCCCCTGTGAGACCTACCGATTCGTCCCAACCCGCCTGGCTCGCGCGGGTGCTGCATGGGCAGACTGCCGACTTTCTCTCTAATCCCAACCCTGCGCTGGGCGAGACGATAAGCCTGCGCCTGCTGATTCCCAGTCAGGCTCAACCCGACCAGGTTGTTTTGCGCACGATTCCCAATGGAGAGCAGCAGTTCACCGCCATGGAACCACAACCGGCGCGGGGAGGCTGGCGCGTCTGGGAAGCGGTTTTGAGGATCAACGAGCCGCGAGTCTTGTACCGCTTCGCCATTCAAACAGAGGGCAGGGTCTGGTGGCTGAACGCACTTGGCATCAGCCTGCATAGCCCTCTGGCGAATTTCGACTTCAAGCTTCTGGCAGATTTTGAACCGATTTCCTGGCTGCAGAGGTCGGTCTTTTATCAGATTTTTCCCGACCGCTTTGCCAATGGCGATCCAGGCAATGACCCGCTTGAAGAAACCGACCCGGGCTCCGGGGTCACGCGGAAAACCCACCCCTGGGGCGAGCCCGCTCTACGCAGCCGCTATACCATCCCATTTTATGGTGGAGACCTGGCAGGGATTGAGGCGCGTCTGGGCTACCTGGAACGGCTCGGCGCCAATGCGCTCTACCTGAATCCCATTTTTACCGCTTATACCGACCACCGCTACGATGTCAGCAACTTCCGCGAGGTGGACCCGGTTTTAGGCGGCGATGAGGCTCTTGTCTCACTGCGCCGGGCTCTGGACCGGCGGGACATGCGCGTGGTGTTGGATATCGTCCCAAATCATTGCGGCTATAGGCACCCCTGGTTTCAATCCGCGCTGCAAAATGCTGAGAGCGACAAACGCGGGTACTTTTACTTTAAAGGAGACAGCTCGGAATACGTCTCGTGGATGGGCTTTCGGCATATGCCCAAGCTCAATTACGCCAATGAATCCCTGCGGCGCGAAATGATCGAGGACGAAGATTCTATCTTTGCTCATTGGCTTAAGCTGCCCTATTCAGCGGATGGCTGGCGGGTGGATGTGGGCAATATGCTCGGCAGGCAGGACGCTCACCAAATCAACCCCGAGCTCTTGCGGGCAATCCGCACAGCCGTTAAGCGCGTCTCAGGGGATGCGTACCTCCTGGGCGAAAACTTTTTTGAGGCTGCTGACCAGCTCCAGGGAGACGGCTGGGATGGGGTGATGAATTACGCGGGCTTTGCTGACCCAATCCTGAACTGGCTTAAAGGTCCCAAGCAGCATGCCTTGCGCTGTGAGCCGATTCTGGAATCTGCAGTTCCCTGGGACACCGACGCGCTGTTGCGGGCATGGCAAGAAAACCTGGCGTCCATCCCCTGGCAGATCGCCCTGCAGCAATTAAATTTGCTGGATAGCCACGACACGCCCCGCCTGCTGACTCGTCTGGATGGAGACAAGGCGCTGTGCCGGCTGGCAGCGGTGGTGCAATTTTGTTTTCCTGGCGTGCCCTGCCTGTATTACGGCGATGAGATCGGATTGGTGGATGAGGAAGGCTTCGGCTCCCGCAATTGCTTCCCTTGGGATGAAGCGCGGTGGGACGCAGAAAGCCTGGCGTTTTACCGCACGCTGATCGCGCTTCGGCGGGAAAGCCCGGCTTTGGCGGAGGGTGCGCTTAGGGTCCTCACTTTTGACCGCGACTGGTTCCTTTTCGCGCGCGTCCTGGGAGAGGAGTGGGTCATTGTCAGCGCTAACCGCTCCGACCGCCCGCAGCCTGCCGAGCGATTGGAAGTGCCCGGACTTAATTTGTCCTATGAGAGGGAATTTGGGGCTCTGTTTGGCTCAGGGAATATCCGGGCGGGCGAAGGCTGGCTTGAGCTGCCAGACCTGCCCCGGGGCGGTGAGGTTTGGCGCTAAATACGGTTGCGCTTATAATCATGACATGGCAGGTTTGTTTGGTTACTTCAAGAAACGAGTAGAAAACTTGGAAGGGCGCCAGGGGGAATACCGCGGGCACTTGCGCCGTTTTTACTTGAATCTCAATGATCGCCTGGGCGGGGCTTTGGGCATTATTCGGCATGCTTTCACCAATTTCAACCTTGTCCATGCCACGGAAGCTTCCGCCAGCCTGGCATATTACGGTCTTTTTTCCATCTTCCCAATGCTGTTGGCAGCGGTCTCCATTGGTTCGATGTTCCTGGAAGGCGATGTTGTCAAATTGAAACTTCTGAACCTCATAATGCAGTGGATACCGGTTTCTGCCGACGCGGTCAACGCCCAAATCACCACTGTCCTCAATATGCGCGGACCGGTAACGATCGTCGCAATCATCTCCCTGCTTTGGTCCGGTTCGAATGTGTTTGAGAAGGTTATTGTGAACGTAAACCGCGCTTTCCCGGAGGGAAGCCGACCGGGCTTTTTAAAAAGCCGCGGAATGGCGCTGCTGATTATTGTGTTTATTATCCTGCTTTTCAGCGTCTCCACGGTCTTCAGCACGGTTCTGGAAATCTTTGAATCCGCGGGAAAAGCGCTTTTCGGAACATCAATCACTTCCTCCACAGCGTGGATAGATTTGATAAAAGTAGTCCCAGTCCTGTTGAAGTTTCTCTTGTTCCTGGCAATATATACCTGGATACCGCAGAGTACCAACATCCTCTTTTTAGCGCGCCTGATTGGGTCGGCTGTCTCTGCCCTTTTGTGGGAATCCGCGAGCCGCCTGCTTGGATGGGCGATTTCGAGCGGATTCACCAACTACGAAATTATTTATGGCTCTCTGGCTTCGATGATCGCGCTTTTGTTCTGGCTTTACATTAGCAGTTACATCCTTTTTCTGGGAGCCCATTTGGTGCACGCGATCGACACGCACCTGAAGCGCAAACAAAACGGCACGGAAAAGGGCATTCTGCCGGTCGGGGAGGAAGAAGCATAGTGGACCTTTCCATCTGCCTTGTCTCCCTGAACGCGCTCAAATACCTGAAACCCCTGCTGGCTTCGGTCAGGAAGTACACCACCGGTTTGGATTACGAGATTGTTATGGCGGATAACGCTTCCACGGATGGGACAGCAGACTGGATCGCGGAGACCTGTCCGGAAATCACCCTGATCCGTAATCAACAAAACATCGGTTTCACCCGCGGGAACAACCAGGCGATGAACCTGGCTAAGGGCGACTTCCTGCTGCTGCTTAACCCCGACACCCTGCTGACAGAGGACTGTTTTGGTCCGCAAATCGACTACTTGCGAGCAAATCCGCAGGTGGGCATCTCAATCCCGAAGGTGCTCAACGCGGATGGCAGCTTCCAGCAACAGTCGCGCAGGGGAGACGCGCGCCCCGTGGAAGTGTTTGGCTATTTTCTCCGTTTGGGCAGGCTCTTTCCGGAGAACAAGGCGCTCAATGGCTACTTACAATCCTGGCTCCCAGAGGATGAAATCGCTGAAGTTAAAGCTGTTTCGGGCTCCTGCATGTTCATTCGGCGGGAAGTTTATGAGGAAATCGGCGGCTTGGATGAGCGGTTCTTTGCCTACCAGGAAGACAGCGACTACTGCCTGCGAGCCCGGGATGCTGGCTGGAAGGTGATGTACGTGCCCCTCAGCAGTATCATCCACTACGCGGGCGAGGGCGGTTCAAAAACCCAGCCATACCGCTCCATCTACCAGTGGCACCGCTCCTACTACTTGTACTACCGCAAACACTTCGCCCGCAAGCACTGCTTCCTCTTTAATGGGTTCTACTATCTGGTCATGCTCGCCAAGCTCCTTCTTGCCTTTCTTAAGCGCTTTGTAAAGGGGCGTTGACCCTCCTTTTTGCCAATCTCTCTGTTGGCTGCTTAAGATCCATCCTGCGGGCACCTGCCCCTTCGTACGGCTGGGCCTTGGTCCAGCCGCTTGGCTTTGGAGGCTGAGATTGTCGGAGGGAGCGAGAGAAAAGAACGTTAAGGATGATAATGACACAGGACCAAAGGGAAGGCGGCAGGAGTGATACCCTGCCTCATCCGCAACGATATTGTATTTTGAGCCGGCATTTTTCTGGACTTGAACCTTCATTTGTTGGGTTGAGGGCAAAAATGTAGGGAGATGATAAAGTGTCCGAAGGATATTAGGGACGGACACAAACAATGTTGAAGGATACACGCTAAATCACCACCAATCCGCCGAAACAAACAGAGCCGCGCTGTACGGATGGGGCATATGCCCGCAGGGTATCACTCCACCCGCTTCCATCGGCGGGTTGAGGACGGTCATAAGACTGTAAAACAATGGTTCGGATTGTCCTCAACCCCGCCCTACAAAAAAAATTGTGCCTTCGGACACGCTCATCAGACCCACTCCAGGATTAAGCAGCCTGACCTGACCTCATCCATCCTCGCCCCATTCCATAGCGGTGAAGGCTGAGCTGACGAAGCAAGAGACATCGAAAATCAATGCCTGTTTTGGGCTCTCATTGATGATCTTATGATCCTGAATGCCAAAGGGAAATGCTGCCAATTTTCCGGGTCTTCCTTGGAAAATGTATCCAGGGTTATTGGTTGCGATTGCTCTGGAGTCTATATAGGTTGTGTGGTGCGGGGAATATCATGCTAAAATTACGGGAAAGGTGTTGTTATGGTTGAAGATCCAAAAATCAGAGAAACAATCGACAGAGCCAGCCAGCGCGACCGGTTTTGGGCAATCCTTTTCCCGATCATTCTATTCAGCCTAATCGCAGTGGGGCTGATCGGATGGATAGCGCTCAAAGACGGGTTTGGCGCGGCGGACATTTCGGACCTCGCGGGGGTAGCCGTGGTGCTGCTTTCGCTGCCATTTTTTCTGCTTGGTTTGCTCGCGTTGCTGCTGCTGGTTGGACTGAGCATCGGCATTTTTAAACTGCGCGGACTTGTGCCCCTGGCGGGCAGCAAGCTCAGAGAGTATCTGGCTGTCGGGAAGCATTATCTGCTTCTCGCGGAGGACGCGTCTGTGAAGCCGATTTTTGAACTGAGAGGATTGAAAGCTAAAATTGACCAAATTGGAACGAGTCTGACCGACCGGTTCGCACAAAAAGGAAAAAACTTATGAAACCAAGCATTCGAACACTGACACTCGTGATTGGAACCCTGGCTGGCGCTTTTATTGGCTATCGGGCGGCGATGACTTTCATCGAGCAATCCGAAGCGGAAAACAAGAGCGTTCCCCTCACCGCGCAGCAAGGGCTGCAGGTCGGTTTAACGGCGCTCGGCGCGCTGAAGCAACTCACGGGGATCAGTCAGAACAAAAAATAATCCGGAGGTTCTGACTTTTGTTTGAGCTTGTTTTTTTGGGCACGTCCGCGTCCGCGCCCTCTATCAAACGCGGTTTGTCTTCCCTTATCGTGAAACACGATGAATACCGCTTTATGGTGGACTGCGGCGAGGGCACACAGCGGCAGATCCTGAGGTCTGGCGTTGGTTTTAAACGGCTGAACCACATCCTGCTGACTCATGGGCACCTCGATCATATCCTCGGTCTGGCGGGCATGCTTTCCACCTTTATGCGCTGGGAGGCGATCGAGGAAGTTAATATTTACGGCAGCCGGCACACGATGGACCGTGTAAGCGATCTGATCAATGGGGTGGTCTTGAGGGGTGCTGCCGCTCCGATGCCCCTGAACCTGCTGGAAATCCGACCGGGGCTTATCTTTCAGGCTAAGCATTTCAGCGTGCAGGCTTTCCCGGTGGATCACCGGGGGTCTTCTTCGCTGGGGTATCGTTTCACCGAAAAAAGTCACCGCCCCTTCCTCTCCGATGCGGCAGAACAGCTTGGCGTGCCAAATGGACCATGCCGGCGCGACCTCGTGCAGGGGAAGGCGATCACTCTGGAAGACGGAAGAGTGGTCAAACCGGAGGATGTGCTTGGGAAGGAACGCCCCGGGGTCAGCCTGGTGATTGTCGGCGACGTGGGCAAACCGGAAAAACTTCATGAGCATGTTTCCGGAGCGGATGTGATGGTGATCGAGGCAACGTATCTTGCGGAAGACGCGGAGATGGCGAGAACCTTCGGGCATTCCACTGCCACGGAAGTGGCGCGTCTGGCTGCGGAAAGCGGCGTTGGGCAGTTGATTCTCACGCACCTCTCCCGACGCTACCGGGACGAAGATGTCCTGGCGGAAGCCCGCGCGATTTTTCCAGAGACTTATCTCGCCTATGACTTTGACCGCTTCGAAGTCCGCAAACCCGGGCAAGGGGACTGATTCGTTGAGCCGGTAAGGCTGTCGGAGCTTTCGTGTTAGAATCCCAACTTGTATGTCCGCAATGAAACTGGTTTTAGCTTCCACTTCCCCGCGCAGGAATGAACTCTTGCGTTTGCTGGGGATTCCCTTCGAGAAGCGACCATCCAACGCGGATGAAACCCACCCCAGAGACGTGGACGCGGTGCAGTACGTGCAGAAAATGGCGCGCCAAAAGGGTTTCGCGGTCGCGCGGGCGGATGGGGAATGGATCCTTTCAGGCGATACGATTGTCGCGCTGGATGGGCGGGTGGTCGGCAAGCCCGCGGACGAAGCTGAAGCCTTCGAGACTCTCAGGGCGCTGCGCGGGCGCGCGCACGACGTGTATACCGCCTTGTGCCTGCGCACCGGTACAGACGACGAGACGGTGGAAACCCTCTGCGCTACGGATGTCCATATGCGGGACTACTCCGAAGAAGACCTGGCGGCATATGTTGCCAGCGGGGACTACCGCGATAAAGCCGGCGGATATGCCATCCAGCATCAGCGATTTCACCCGTGCACGGGCGTGACAGGCTGCTATGCGAATGTGATGGGGCTGCCGCTCTGCCACCTCGCCGTGCTGCTCAAGTCAGTGGGATGCGAGCCCAATGTGGATGTGCCCCAGGTCTGTCAGCAGTATAATGGAATCACTTGTGACGTCTATCCGCAGATTTACCGTAAAGAAATCACAGGGTAATAAGATGAAATTCTTTAATAAGATCCTTTTTGTGTTCCTGGCTGTGGTTCTGGCTCTTTCTGCCTGCAATGGCAATAAGACCGATCCTGCTGCTACCCAGACCCCGGGTCTGCCCGATCCGGTCATCAGTATCGGTTCCGTGCCGGACGTAGAACAAGCGGCAAAAGCTTACCTGGACCTCTGGAAAGCGGAAGATTACGGGGCGATGTACAATCAACTCAGCCAGCTCACAAGGGATGCTCTTTCCCCGGAGGATTTTGAAAAAAGCCACCGCAACACCGCCATCAAGCTCACCATGCAGGGCATGGATTACACGCTGCTTTCGAAGATGGTCAATCCGACCAACGCGCAGGTCAGCTACGAAATCCGCTACACAACCGCACTGATGGGCGAAATCTCGCGCAATACCATCATGAACCTCACGCTCGAGAACGACATCTGGCGGGTGCAGTGGGAAGCGGGCATGATGCTTCCGGAACTGGCAGGCGGTAATTACCTGGAACTGGTCATTGAAGTTCCTGCCCGCGGAAATATCTATTCTTCGGACGCCTCTGATAATTACCCTCTGGTTTCTTTTGAGGACGCGGTCACGGTGATGATCACGCCCGGCAAGATCAATCCCGACAGCGAAGGAAAAATGGTTTCTCTCCTGGCGGAGATGTTTGACCGTTCCGAGGCTTCCATTTATGCCGAGTATGAAAATACCGCCGATTATCAATATTCCATCATTGGCGATGTCACCCGCGAAACAGCCGGCAAGTATTACGACCGGCTTTCACGCTACGACGCCATCTCGTTTTCTGATTTTCGCTCCCGCTTTTATCATGACGGAGGCATCGCGCCGCACGTGACCGGTTTTGTCCTTACCGTGCCGGCGGAGGAATTGGAAAAGTACCAGCGCTTGGGCTACACCGGTGAAGAAAAAATCGGCGCCTCTGGGCTTGAAGCCTGGGGCGAACAGTATCTCGCCGGCAAACACGGCGCTGATCTCTACGTGAAGGATCCCCAGGGGCAGGTTCTGACCAAGATCGCCAGCGTGCCGGCGCAGCCGGCTCAATCCATCTACAGCACGATCAACAGCGCCTACCAATACCGTCTCCAGCAAAGTTTTGGCGACAAAATCGGGGCGATTGTTGTGATGGAACGCGACACCGGCAAGGTGATCGCGATGGTTTCGAACCCGGGCTATGACCCCAACGTCTTTATCTCGCCGAATTACACGGCATACTCGATCGCTGAAGTCACTCAAAACCCGCTCAATCCCATGTACAACCGCGCGTCGCAAGGCGTTTATCCTCCAGGCTCGGTCTTCAAGATCGTCACCATGGCGGCGGCGCTCGAGACGGGCGTTTTTCAACCGACCTCGTCCTATTATTGCGATAATTATTGGCGTGAAATGGATGGCTGGGTGGGCGAAGACTGGACCGTCAGCCACGGGTTTGGGCCTTCGGGTCAGTTGACCCTGCAGCAGGGTCTGATGCGGTCCAGCAACCCCTGGTTCTGGCATATCGCTTTTTCCCTGTGGAACGAAGGCTACCGCACTTCCATCCCGGATGAGGGCATTGAGTTTGGCTTGGGCAAAACGACTGGGATTGAGATCCCGGACTTCGCTGGCAGCATCAACCCCGCGCCGGCAAGTGTCAGCGAGTATGTGCAGATGGCAATCGGGCAAAGCACGTTGCAGGTGAGCCCGCTGCAGGTGGCTGCCTTTGTGGCGGCGATCGGCAATGGCGGTACCCTCTACCAGCCGACGCTGATTGAGCGGATCGGTCTGATGGGGCAGGAGCCGGTATTTACCTTCGAGCCGATCGTGGTCCGCGAGTTAAGTCTGCAGCCTTCCACGATCGAGGCAATCCAGGAAGCAATGGTCATGGTCGTCCGAAACCCGGATGGCACAGCGCAGTTCAACTTCAAGAATTTCCCCTACAAGATTGCAGGCAAAACCGGCACCGCCGAAAACCCGCTTGGCAAGTCCCATGCCTGGTTTGGAGGCTACACCTGGGAGAACGACCCGGAGCATCCGGATATCGCCGTGGCTATCATTTTGGAGAATGCTGGCGAAGGCTCCGAAATGGCGGCGCCGCTCTTCAGACGGGCGGTTGCCCTGTACTTCTCGGATGGGAAAAACGCCGGCGGGACGATGCCCTGGGAAGAAAGCCCCTATGTACCGATCGTGCCGAAAGAGGAATAAGCTTGAGCGTCTCAAAGCCGCTTATTTCAGAAGAAGTCCCAAAAGAATATACTGAAGGATTAGTGATTCGTTCGCAGGCTGGCTATCTGACGGTGCGGACGGATGATGGCGATATCCAGACCCGTCTGCGCGGGAGGCTGCGCCAGGGAAGAGCCGAAGGCGACCTGGTGGCGGTTGGAGATATTGTGCGTGTAGCCGTTCATTCTGACGGAACGGGCAGCATCGAAGATGTTTTGCCGCGAAAAACCGTTTTCTCACGCCGGCTTTCCGGCGTCAACTACGATTACCAGCAGATCATCCTGGCGAACGCTGACCTGGCGCTGCTGGTGTTCGCCTGCACCCAGCCCGACCCGAGCCACCGCATGCTCGACCGTTTTTTGGTAGTGACAGAGCGGGCGCATATCCCGGCAGTTATTGTGGTCAACAAGGTGGATTTGATGCCCATTGAGCAGGCAGACAGGCTCTTTGGCATGTACCGCTCGATCGGGTATGAAGTTATTTATGCCTCCGCGAAAAGCGGGCAGGGGATCGAGGCGCTCCGCGAACGCACGCGGGGAAAGCTCAGCACCCTGGCGGGACCTTCGGGCGTGGGCAAAAGCAGCCTGCTCAACGCGGTCATTCCAGGCTTGCGTTTGGAGGTGGGCGCTCTAAGCGAGGGCGTTGGGCGCGGAAAAGGGCGCCATACCACGCGGGTGCGCCAGCTCTACCCCCTCCCGGAAGGCGG
>JAGVUP010000147.1 GCA_019136215.1 Chloroflexota bacterium
CGGAAAACGCCGTCCACCATAATCTGTTCCGCTTCATCAAAAACGCCTGTTTGTCTGCCTTCCTGGATGTATCCTTTCAGTTCTTCTTCGGTGATGGCAGGTTCTTTGGTCACATCGATGTTAAAAAGCTTGATGCCCAGATTAGTAGATGCGCTCAGCAGTTTGGTGAGCGGGCGCAAAATGCGCGAGAGGGTTTTGATCATCGGGGAGAGCCGCGTCACGACGTCCTCCGGCTTGCTGACCGCGATTCGCTTGGGGATCAGTTCTCCGACAACGATCGAAAAGTAGGTGATGACGATCACAACCAGCGCCAGCGCCGCGATATCAGCAAAAGGTTCCAGCCAAACAACGCGCTTGAAGATTGCTGCTAAAGGATGCGAAAGCTTCGCGCCTCCGATACCGCCGGCGAGGGTGTCGATCATGGTGATCATGATTTGAATGGCAGAGAGATACTGCTGGTCAGGGTCCTCGAGCAGTTCCAGGGCATCGCTCGCGCCTTTCAGCCCATCCTCGGCGCGCGCCATTAGCCTTGTCTTTTTGGAAGAGACCATCGCGATTTCGTACATCGCAAAAACAGCGTTTAACAGGAAAAGAATAAAGATAATGAGGATATTAAGGTATAAAGACATTGTTTTTTATTTTCCGCTCCAACCGGA
This sequence comes from Chloroflexota bacterium, assembly GCA_019136215.1. Taxonomy (GTDB): domain Bacteria; phylum Chloroflexota; class Anaerolineae; order Anaerolineales; family Anaerolineaceae; genus Mesolinea. Next base: position 657 of record JAGVUP010000147.1, read on the forward strand.
CTCTTACGCGTTATTCTACCAGACCCTGGGAGTGCTTAATAATGTGAGGGTATTCCTGCCGGGATGGTATTTTTTTGGGTATTTCATAGAGTTTCAAAAGGCATCGATGTACTGTGCGGATCGTCCGCTGAAAGGCATTATGTGATGAGGTCATCCGGCAGATATTCCGCGCGGTTGTGATAAACCAGGTAGACACGTTCGTCAGTAAAATCAAAACGGCTGATGGCGCAGTTGTTATAGACCAAACGGTAGCCCAACTTGCGATTATCAGGCTCTTCCGGGGAGATATGCAGCATGGCACGCAGGAGATGGTTGTAAAAACCGCCGTGGGTGACGATCGCGACGCGGTCGTCCGTGCTGGCATGACGCTGCCTGAGCCAGTCCAACACCTTCTGCGCCCGCTTCTGCGGCAGGTTGTCATTCTCCTTGCCTCCCCGCCACCATCCACTGCGAGGGATCGGCTGCGTAAGGATGAGGTTTGGGTAGTTTGTTGCCAAAAAGCCCTCGTCCACCCCGTATTCCTCGTTGACCGTTACAACATCATTGACCAAGGTTTCCAGGAAAACGCCGCCAACTTCATGGGCTTCCGGCATCCCAAACAGCGGCAGGTTGAGGCGCTGGGCGATGATGTTGCCTGTGTGGATCGCGCGTTTCATCAGGCTGCAGTAAAGGTGGGTTAGATCAAAACCGCGTCGGTTTAATGGGTCATCGCCGGGATCCCAATTTCCAGGTGCGGAAGCCGCAAGAAATTCGGCGAGCAGCTCCGCCTGCCGCACGCCTTTTTCGGTCAGTTCAGGGTCAGACGATCGGGGAGTAAGGTCACCATCCCGGACATTATTGGTGGATTGACCGTGGCGGATGAAGTAAAGCTGCATAAACGTGGTTCTCCTGGGCAGTTATTATACATGCAGGTAGTGTAAATGTGGTTGTGATAGTGTGCGGTGCAAAAGATCAGATCGTTTTTTTGGCTCACGTCATGCGCATGAGGCTTTTGTGTACCCGATAAAAGCAGGATACTTTTGCCAGCATGTTTACTAGCAAGAGTGCAAAGGGGTTGGCGGAGTGTTATAATCTCACTCCGATATCATTGAGAGAAAACTTATGTTAGAGAAACTTGAAGCAATCCTCGACCGTTTTGCGGAGCTCGACCGCCGCCTGGCGGAAGCAGGCTCCGACTTTCAACTCATGGCGGACCTTTCCAAAGAACGCTCCGACCTCGAGCCGATCGCCAACCTTGCCCGTGAATACAAAGCCAACCTTGCGAAAACCGAAGAAACCGAAGCGCTGATCAACATCGCCGAAGGCGAGCTGTTGGACATGGCGAATATTGAACTGGACGAGCTGCGGACCCGCCAGCAGGAGCTCGAAGCGGAACTCAAGGGTATGCTGATCCCCAAGGACCCGCGCGACAACCGCAACGTCATCGTTGAGATCCGCGCCGGCACAGGCGGTGATGAGGCAGGGCTCTTCGTGGCGGATCTGCTGCGCATGTATCTGAAATACGCCGACCTCCACCACTACAAAACCGAGCTCATCTCTGCCAATGAGACCGGCATCGGCGGTTTCAAAGAAGTGACCTTCTCTGTCAAAGGTCGCGGAGCCTTTTCGCGCTTCAAGTTCGAGTCCGGCGTCCACCGCGTGCAGCGTGTGCCCGAGACGGAATCGCAGGGACGCATCCACACCTCCACCGTCACTGTGGCGGTGCTGGCTGAGGTTGACGACATCGAAATCGACATCCCTGATTCAGACATTGAAATCGACGTCTTCAAATCGGCTGGGGCTGGCGGGCAAAACGTCCAGAAGAACATGACTGCCGTCCGCATCCACCACAAACCCACCGGCATCATCGTGGCGTGCCAGGACGAACGCTCTCAGCTCCAAAACCGCCTGCGCGCCATGAGCGTCCTCAAAGCAAGGCTCTACGAGATCGAGCACGAAAAGCGCCAAAGCGAACTCGACGCTACCCGCCGTTCTCAGATCGGCACCGGCGAACGTTCCGAAAAAATCCGCACTTACAACTTCCCGCAGTCGCGCGTGACTGACCACCGCATCAATACGTCTTCCTACAATATCGCCGGGGTGATGGACGGTTACGAACTGGACACTTTCATCGAGGAGCTTCAGCACGCCGAGGAAGCCGAACGCCTGGCAAATTTCGAAACGAATGATTGAGGAGAGCCTGTCATTCGCGCTTAATGGAATCGATCAACCCCACCAGGTTGCCCTGATTTTGCTGGCGCATGTGCTGAACAAGCCCAAAACCTGGGTGCTGGCGCATCCCGAAACTCATCTCAACCCCGACCAGAAGGCGCGGTTGGAGCATTTAGTCAGCCGTTTGCAGGAAGGCGAACCCCTGCCCTATCTCACTGGCAAACAAGCCTTTTATGGGCTTGACTTCGCCGTCAACCCGGATGTGCTCATCCCCCGCCCTGAAACTGAACTCCTGGTGGAAGAAGCGCTTGATTGGCTCGCCGCGCATCCAAACGGGAAAACCGTTCTGGAGGTTGGAACCGGCTCCGGCTGCATCGCTATCTCATTGGCTACGTGTAACACCAGATTGGCTATTACCGCTACCGATATTTCCTCCGCCGCCCTCAAGCTCGCGCGGCAAAACGCCGCTATCCATCAAGTGAGCGCGCAAATCACTTTCACCCAAGCCGACCTGCTGCCCAATACGAGCGATACGTTTGATCTGGTTTGTGCCAATCTGCCCTACATCCCCAGCCAGAAGCTCAGCTCGGTGAACACGCACGGTTTTGAGCCGAATCTGGCCCTTGATGGCGGAGCTGATGGGCTTCGCCTGATCCGCCGCCTGCTTGATCATCTTCCTTCGAGGTTGAATTACCCAAGCGTGGTTTTGCTCGAAATCGAAGCCTCGCTCGGCGCGGAAACGCTCGAACTGGCATATGCGGCTTTCCCGAATGCCTGCGTTACGCTTATTCAGGATTTGGCAGGTCTGGACCGACTTGTTAGGATTGAGCTCTCATGAAAACGACGATCATCCCCGCCAACCACCCGGATGCCATTGCGCTGGCTTGCGAGGCAGTGCGCTCGGGCGGGCTGATCGCCTTCCCGACGGATACGCTCTACGGCTTGGGCTGTGATCCAAACCTGTCAAAGGCACTCCTGAAGATTTACGCCGCGAAAGGACGCGACGCCTCCAAAGCAATCCCCGTGCTCCTCAGCCGCCCTGAACAGTTGCGCAGCCTGATTGAGCGCATTCCGGAGTCTGCTTGCCGGCTGATGGATGCCTTCTGGCCCGGCGCGTTGACGCTCGTGCTGCCAAAGCATCCCAATCTTCCACCGGAATTGACGCCTTATCCCGGGCTTGCGGTCCGCATGCCAAAGCACCCGATAGCTTTAGCCCTGCTCGACCAAACTGGTCCCCTGGCAGTGACAAGCGCCAATATCTCGGATCACGAAAACCCTACAGACGCACAGGGTATTCTGGCACAGTTGGACGGCAGGATCAACCTCCTGCTGGACGGCGGAAAGCTAAGCAGCGGGAAAGCCTCAACGATCATCGACTGCCTTGGCGTGGAACCAAAACTGCTGCGTGAAGGTCCGATCCCATTCAACACGATTCTCGAAAGGTGGAACAACCAATGACCCGACTGACAAATGCCTGGCTGGATTTTGTGCTCGACCCCGAAAACGGTCGCTTCTTCCTCGAAAGTCTGCGTTTCCCCGGCGCGAACCTGAAAAACGCGGCATATAACCTGAGCTTCAGCGGCTCAGGGAAGCCTCCCCTGATGAAACTCGAGTCGCTCAGCAGCGAAGAGCGCTCCGACCCCAAACATGGGGAGCTGGAAGTGCTTTCGGCTGTGTATCGGGCGGAAAACCTTGATCTGGAATGGCTGGTGGAATTCGCCATGCCCGCGGAACTGCCCCTGCTTTTGCAGCGCATGGAGATCCGCAACCATTCTGACCAGACCGTCCACCCTGACAGGATGACCTTCGCGGAACTGAGTGCGGGCGAGCTGCATTTCTCCGCAGACCGCCCCAAGAAGACCGCCTTCTACAGCAACGGCTGGCAGAGCTGGTCGCCCAACAACACCTGGCAGGCAGGGGAAAAGCAGACCCGAAGTTGGCTGAAAGGACTTGCGACCCCAATGCTTTATGACGCCGGCACGCCGGTCACGCGCAGGAGGTCCGAGTTTTCGTCAGACATGTTTGGCGCGGTGATCGACCACGAAGCAAAAACCGGGCTGATCTGCGGTTTCCTCTCTCAAAAGGAGCAGTTCGGGGCGCTTCTTTCCGCCCTTCACCCCGAACCCGACCTGCGCGTCTGGGCAAATGCTGACTGCGTTGAACTGCGCGCGGGCGCCTCTATGCCCAGCGACTGGTTAGCCTGGCAATTTTTCGCAGCTACCGACCCGGAACCTTTCCGCGCCTATTTTGAAGCGGTCGCCCGCGAAAATGAAGCGCGCGAGAGGCTCGAAACCCCGCTGGGATGGTGCAGTTGGTACTACTACTTTAGAGACATCACCCCCTCAGAACTCCACAAAAACCTGCAGGCTGTGGCTGAACTGGCGCCACGGCTGCCGCTGAAGTTTTTCCAAATCGACGATGGCTTCGAGCAGGACGTCGGCAGTTGGTTCCAATTCCACCGCAATTTCCCTGACGGCGTGGCAGGTTTCCCGCAGGAAATCCGTCAAAAAGGGCTGACTCCGGGGATTTGGCTTGCGCCTTTCATCCTTGAACTGCGCTCCCGCCTGATACGCAGGCATCCAAATTGGCTGCTGCGCAAGCAAAACGGACAGCCCGTCAACAGCGGTTTTGTTTGGGAGGGGTTGGGACGAGCTCTCGATCTCACCCATCCGGAGGCATCCGGCTACGTACGGGACGTCATCCGCACCGCGGTGGAAGAGTGGGGCTATCCCTATCTGAAATTGGATTTTCTATACGCGGCTGCTTTACCGGGGGCTCATCACGACCCGACCAAGACCCGCGCGCAGGTGCTGCGGCAGGCATTAGAGCTGATCCGTGAGGAAGCGGGTCCCGAAACGATTCTGCTCGGCTGCGGATGCCCGATTGGCTCGGGCATCGGGATTTTTGACATGATGCGCATCAGCGCGGATGTCAGCCCCGAATGGGAACCCAATGCCTTCGGCATCAGGAAGCCTGTTCGCAGGGAGCCTAATATGCCCTGCGCGCGCAACGCGATCCAAAACATTCTCACCCGCGCGCCAATGGACCCGCACTGGTGGGTGAACGACCCGGACTGCCTGCTTGTGCGGGCTGATTCGAAGCTTACGCTTGCCGAAGTGCAGTCGCTGGCAAGCGCCATCAGCCTGAGCGGCGGCGCGGTCTTGCTCTCGGATGATATGAGCCAGCTCGGCGAAGACCGCCTGCGAATCGCCCAATGCCTGCTGCCGGTATTGCCCCCCAATCCCCAGGTTGCCGACCTTTTCGAAAGGTCCATGCCCTCCAAATTGCGGCAGATATTGCAAAGCCCTGCCGGCGAGAGGCAAATCATCGCGCTTTTCAACTGGGCAGACGAAGCCCGCAACCTGCTACTCAAGCTGGAGGATTTCGGGTTGGAAGGAAAACCTTGGTTGATGCGTGAATTTTGGAGCGGAGAATGGGCAGAAGTGGAAAACGGGCATGTTTTCAGGGACGTCCCGCCGCATGGCGTTCGCGTGCTGACGCTCAGCCCCCTGCAAAAAACCGCTTATCTGGGCAGCGATTTGCACCTCTCGCAAGGAATTGAACTGAGCGCCTGGAAACTCCGGGGTTCAACTCTCAGCCTTGAGCTCAACCTTGGGCGGGAAGCGGAAGGCAGGATATACCTTTATTGTCAGTCAGCTCCTGCCTCAGTTACCGTGGACAAGCAGGAAGTCTACTGGGTACAGGAAACGGATAACCTCGTCAGCATAGGTCTAAGCCTCAACGGGAAAGCAACTGTGAAGGTTAAATTCTGAGCCGACCCAAGTCTCGCGCCGCATCCAAGCGCTCCTTTCATCGGTATTAGTGACCTCGGGGCTTTCCGAAGCTTTTTGTTCGGATGGGGTAAGTATCCGCGGGGCAGGGGTATCGCTCCCGCCGTGTATATCACCTCTGGAAATGCGAATTTGGACTTTGTCTAAAACAAACAACCGCCTTCTTACGAAGACGGTTGTTGTGTCAGTCAGGCTCTTTATGGTTTCTCTTCTGGCTCAGTCAGAGCATGTTCCTCTTCCGGCCCGGCAACCGGAGATACCTCGTCCTTCTTCTTGTTTCGTTTGGGACGGTTGGCAGCGCGCTTGCGCAGCGCTCTTATCAGGAAGAAGATTCCAAGACCCAATGGGATCAGGAAAGGCAGGCAGCCAATGCCAAAGCGGATCAGGAAGTCCATGAGATCCTGGAAGCGGCGTACCAGTTTTTCAATGGATTCCCGCACCACGCCCTGAGGCTTCCACCCGCCGATCTCAATCGGCTGCAGAGATGCCTCTGAAACAAGCGAAATAGTAATGGACGATAACGCTGCGGATTCTTTTAGGTACTTGATATGTCCTTGAAGAACCTCAATCTGTTCCCGGACACTGGTCAGCTCGCGAAAAACTTCCATGGTATATTTGAGATCCGTGGTGTTTTCCATCAACTTGATCAACTGTTCTTCTGCAGCCTGAAGGTTGCGCAGACGCGATTCGGAATCAACAAAATCCGAGGTCACATCCTTACCGGTTTGGCTTTCCGAAAGAACTCCCTCGGTACCGGTAGCGCTCATACCGCGAATTTCTTCCAGAGCTGAATCCAGCTTCGCTGCAGGCACGCGGATGGTGATATCAGCTCGGTCATAGCTGCGTCCTCTGGAGTAATCCGTACTTTTCCAGGTATTTGAACTTACCACGAAACCGCCCATACGATTAGCCATGGCATTGATTTCCCGCATGGTTTCGGTTGGTTTTTCAACGGATATGCTGATCTCCGCCGTCTTGATCACGACCCGTTCTATTTGGGCTCCTTCAGCGGTGTCATAATCCTGTCTGTATTCTTCAGCTTCAGTAGGTTCGTCCATTGGGATACCCGGCATGGGCATAGCAGGGGCTTCAACCATTTCTGAAGCAGCATCCCGCTTCGGTGAAGCACAGCCAGAAAGTAGTACCATCACAATCAACAAAAAAATCAATATTGTCTTCTTCATCTTGCTCCTTTCGTTTAAGCGCTCTAAAGACGAATTTAAAACGGTTTTTGTTCCCGTGAATGCTATATTCCCTGACTTAGCCTGGTTGCATGTCTGGATGGGATTCCGAGCGCAAGAATACGCTCTTGTACGGCTTCCACGTCGTATGCCACCCGCTTGAAGAGGAATGTGTCTTCCTCGTCATCCCATATCACGTATGCAGCCTTGGGATTGTGGTCGCGCGGCTGCCCCACCGAGCCCGGGTTTAGGATAAAACGCTTTTCCGAACGCCAGCGGTCGGCATGCTGGGGCGTCAGGATGCTTGGACGCGCGTGGGGATTTTCGATAAAGATGGAAGGGATGTGGGTGTGACCGATCAGACAAATCCTGCTCTGGTAAGCGGAAAAATTGTCTCTCGCAATGTGCGAATTGACGATGTATTCCCAAATAGGGTCGCGCGGGCTGCCGTGCGCGAATGTGATGTCGCCTTCTTCGATCACAATGTCGAGCAGTTCCAAAAAATCACGGGATTCTGGGTTGAGCATCTCTGATTGGATAGCGACAGCGCGCGCTGCTTGTTCGTTGAAGGTGTGAATGTCGATATAGCCCATCAGGGCAGCATCATGATTGCCCATAATGCAGCGCAAGCCGGGCTGCTGACGCAGCAGGGCAACACATTCATTTGGGTCGGGACCATACCCCACCACATCACCCAGGCACCAAACCCGGTCAAAACTGCCAGCGTCCGAGAGAACCGCTTCGAATGCTGTCAAATTCGCATGTATATCCGAGAGAATAAGCGTCTTCACAGGGTTATGGGATGCTGAACGTAAAGCTCCACTTCCCTCCCTCAATATTTACCAGCGAGCTCGTGCCCATCAAAACGATCCAGGTGTTTCCAGGTTTGAGCAAGAAAGGCTTTCCATTCCCATCGAAGAACTGGATAGGTTTTTCGGAATCCGGGGTTTTCCAGGTGATCTGATAAGCTTTTCCATCCCGGAAAACCGTATCAGGTTAGAGAAAGCAAGCTGCTCATTCGTGTTTTGATCAACCGAGGGGCTATAGATGTTGCTGGTAGTTTCGTCCATCGCAAAGCGCAGGTACTTTCCGCTGGTTTCATCGTAAACAAAGTCGGCTCCCTCACCTGCTCCAAAAGAAACCCATGCGCTTGCGCCAGCCTCACCGCCTTCCGGAGCGGCACTGCTGAAAGCCATACCGCCCAGATCCGGGTTTTCCAATCCATATCCCTGGGAAGTAAAGTAGTTTGAAAGCGCAGAAGAATCGCCAAAGACGCTGTAGACGTAATTGCGTCCATCATCGCAAACGCCCGGGCATAGGTACTTATCCGTGAAAAAGCGCCCTGGAATATAGTTCCAGAGATATGGCAGTACCTCGTTGCCATCGCCGCCGGTGGAACCGACCACCCCTTGGTAGAGGCTGCCGATGTGCCCATCAACCCGGCGAATGGAACGCACGGGTCCAATCCGGTCGCAATCCTGCCCATAAAACAAAGCAGAAAAGCGATTAGCACCCCATCCTATGTAATACTCAAAAACGAGGTCAGCTTTAGAAAGCCCCACTGCGGTTGATAATCAATCTGGTGATTGGATATTTTCATGATCACCGGTCGGCGCTGAAGCAGCTCAGGGTTTTCAACCTTCAGACCCGTCAACGGATTGACGCCCTCGGGATAAGAATTCGGACCGATTGGCACAACAGGTGTTGGCGTGGGCTCGGGCAAAGGCGTTGCACTCGGCTCCGGGCTTGGCGTAACGCTGGGCTCCGCTGAACTTTCGATCGCAGCAAAAACCGCCGTGACCGTGCCGGCAACCGCGGTTTGTTCCGCCTCAGTCAAAGCGGGCATCGAAGAACTCCCACATGCGCTGATCACCAGCGCGAGAGTCATCAAAACAAGCAATATTCCTGAATATTTTTTCATAGCATCCATCCTTGAACAGAGGAATTGTACCTTATTATCGAAGTTGTCAATTCCGCGCGGATGGCAGCTTGGAAAGGGTTTCATTCCTTCGGAAAGACGAATCGGAAAACGAAAAATGTTTTCCGCCATCCATTATTGTCGTTTTATAGACCTTTCCAACGTTTTAGAAAACGAATAAGACTACTCTTTCATTCTATCTACATGTCAAGCGCGCGGTCGGTTAGACTGGCGCCGATGTTGAAGTATTTCGCATCGGGATGGTGCAGAATGATCGCCGCGGTGGACTGCTCCGGCACCAACTGGAAAGCTGAGGTCAGGCTCATGCCCAGTTCCCGCTCCGCGGGCAACAGGTCGAAAACCTTGCGGTGATCCTGCAGGTCGGGGATGGAGGGGTAACCCCAGGAATAGCGCAGCCCCTGCTTCGGCTTCAAGTTGAGTTCCCGCCGAATCTGCTTGTGAAGGTAATCCGCAGTCGCTTCTGCCAGCTGCACCGCCAACCCATGGAAGTAAAAGCCTTCCGAGTATTCCGCAGCCGCGTCCAGAGCCTCAAAGCGCTCGGTCGCCTGCTTGCCGACCGTCACCACCTGCAAAGCCACAACGTCCATCATACCCTCATCGAAGGGCATGAAGTAATCTGCCAGGCAGAGATGCTCTCCCTCTGGCTGGCGCGGAAAGTTGAAGCGGGTCAGCTCACGCGGAACGCTGCTGAGGGTTTCCGGGTCAAAAAGGATCAGGTCATTACCATCCGCAGCGGCGGGCCAATAGCCGTAGACTGCCTGAGGTTTGTACCAACCCTCCTTCTCTGCCTGCGTCAGCATGCGCAGTCTGCGCGTGTCAAATTCTTTCCGGGTTTCTTCCCACTCTGCGCCCTTCAATCCCGAACCGCCCCAGTTCATGCGGTAGAGGGATTTCAGGTCAAGGTGGGCTGCCACCGCCTGCAGAGGGAACTCCCGAACCACTCTGGCGCCCCACCTGGCAACTTGCGGGATGAAGGCTGCCGCTTTGACCGCGGAAGTCCTCACCTCAGCGGGCGCGGGTCGGTCAGGCTTCTGCTTTCCAAATTCCTGGTCGGCTTTATCGATTATCGAAGTCATCAGGGCTTCTTTGCGGTCCGGATCAGAGAGCTGATCCATCACACCCAAACCATCGAAAGCGTCCTTGCAGTAAAAAACGCCGCCCTTGTAGTAGTCGCCATTCTCCGTGCGCAAAATTCGCCTGCCAAAAGCGGGGTTGATCGCCGCCCCGCCGATAAGTACCGGTATATCCAGGTTGCGCCTTGCCAGCTCATTAACGATCAGCGCCATTTGCTTGCTGGTGGAAACCAGCAGCGCGCTCAGTCCGAAGGCGTCGGCTTTCTCTTCAATGGCGGTCGAGATGATCGTTTCCATCGGCACCTGCTTGCCCAGGTCCACTACTTCGTAGCCGTTGTTCGATAGAATCGTGCGCACAAGGTTCTTTCCGATGTCGTGGACATCCCCAAAAACCGTTGCTAAAACCAGCTTCCCTTTCGAGAGCCCTTCCTGTTTTTCGAGGTAGTCTTCGAGATGAGTCACAGCCTTTTTCATGATTTCCGCCGACTGCAAAACGAAGGGCAAGATGAGATCGCCCGATCCGAAACGGTCGCCAACTTCTTTCATCGCCGGCAGCAAAACCTCGTTCAGGATCATCACCGCCGCCTCACCCTTTGGCAGGTCTGGATGCTCAGCGAGAATGGCGTCTATATCATCTTCCAATCCAGCTTTGTGGCGGCGAAGGACTTTCTGGAAAAGCCGCTCACTGTTGCTCAGCCCCTCAAAGGGGTCAGCTTTGATGGTCTGTTCAGTTTCGCTGGTAACGATCGAGTCGAAATAAGCAATAAAATCAGGCAGGGCAGTTTCCGAACGGTTGAATATCAGGTTTTCCGCCAGTTCGCGCTCGTTTGCGGGGATCTCCGCGTAGGGTGTGACCTGCGCCGGATTCACGATTGCCATGTCCAGCCCTGCTTCGACCGCGTGGTAGAGGAAAACACTGTTGAGTACCTTGCGCGACGCGGGAGAAAGCCCGAATGAGACGTTGCTCACCCCCAGCGATGTGTGCACGCCCGGGAGCTCTGCCTTGATTCGTCGGATGCCTTCGAGCGTTTCGATGGCTGAGTCGCGGTAAATTTCTTCGCCGGTGGCGAGCGTGAAGGTCAAATCATCAATGACGATATCCTCCGGACGCAGTTCATATTCCGCTGCCAGCGTAACGATTCGCTGCGCGATCTGCAGCTTGCGTTCAGCAGTCTTTGCCATACCCTGCTCATCGATTGTCAGAGCCATCACAGCCGCGCTGTGTTGGCGAGCCAGCGCGAAGATCCGCCGCGGTTTGGCGTCGCCCGCTTCGAAGTTGGTAGAGTTGATCAGGCAGCGTCCTGGGGCAGTCTGGAGAGCAGCCTCCACCACGTCGGGTTCGGTCGTATCGACCACCAGCGGCACCGGCACTTCAAGCGAGAGCCGCTTGATCAGACGGCGCATCATTTCGGCTTCATCGCTGCGTTCGGTGACCGCAACGCTCACATCCAGCGCGTGCGCGCCAAAATCGACCTGATCGCGGGCAATCTGGAGCATGCCGTCATAATCTTCCGCCAACAGCAGCCGCTTGAAGGCGCGGGAACCCTGCGCGTTGAGCCGCTCGCCGATCACGAAAGGCGCAGGCTGCTGCTCGAGAGCCACCGCCTGAACCGATGATGCCAGCGAGGCAAACGGTTTGGGTTCGTTCCTGGTGAAGCTCACCTCATCGATCTTCTGGCACAGCGCCTCGATATGGGCGGGGGTAGTCCCGCAGCATCCGCCCACCACGCGGATGCCGTAGCGGCTGACGTACTCCGCCAGCGCGCTCGAAAATTCTTCCGCCTGCATCGGGTAGACGGCTTCACCGTCCACGTTCATCGGCAGACCGGCATTCGGAATGCACGAAATCGGCAGGCGCGCATGTTCGCTCAGATATGCGACCGATCCCCGCATGTGTTCAGGACCGGTGGAGCAGTTGAGCCCGACTACGTTCACGCCCATGCCCTCAAGGATCGAAAGCACCGCGGTGATATCCGTTCCGAGCAGCATCTTCCCGTTGACGTCGAGGGTGACCTGCGCCTGAATGGGCAGCCAAACGCCCTCATCTCCGCAAGCCAGGCGGATGCCCTGGATGGCGGCCTTGACCTCGAGGATGTCGTTGGACGTCTCAATCAACAGCAGATCCACCCCGCCGCGGATGAGGGCGCGGGCTTGCTCGCGGAAGATATCCACGAGCTCGTCGTAACTGATATCGGACATCTCGGGATCATCGGCAGAGATGAGTTTGCCTGAAGGTCCCATCGACCCTGCCACAAAGCGGGGCTTTTCGGGCGTGCTGAAGGCGTCCGCTGCTTTCCGGGCAATTTGCGCTGCGGCGAAATTGATATCCTGAGTTTTATCTGCCAGACCGTAGTCCGCCAGGGTCAGGCGATTCGCGCGGAAACTGTCCGTCTCCACCACATCCGCGCCGGCTTCGAGATATGCGTTGTGCACTTTTTCAACCGCCTGCGGGCATGAGATCGTAAGATAGTCGTTGCAGCCGAAGTACCGCTCCCCGCCGAAATCATCAGGCGTCAGCTTCTGCAGTTGGAGCATGGTGCCCATCGCCCCGTCAAAAACTATCACCCGCTGGTCCATCTCGCGGAGGTAAGCGTCTTTTTTGATTAATTTTCTATCATCCATCCAAGCCACCTTATAAAAAATACCTCTCCCGGAGGTATCCCTTCGCAGTCCTTCCCGCTGGACTTTCCCTGTGAAAGAGTAGTCCAACAGATAAAGCGAGTTTATCATATTTAGGGATAGTGAATTCTCTATAAGAATTTAATCGCGTGATCATCTTCCCAAATTCAATGGTTGAGATTAAATAAAGTAAAGGGTTGTCGTATCTGTTTCATATTCCCGTGTTTAGGAAGAAGGAGGAAGGTTCGCATTGTTCAGGTTCTTGAATAGTTTAGCATAAGGTGTCGTGATTTTGCCAGTTTTCAGGATGGC
>JAGVUP010000181.1 GCA_019136215.1 Chloroflexota bacterium
GTCTCATAAAAATCACCCAACCGGAAGAATACAATCGTCTCCGGATACTGCTTTTTGATATCCAGGTATTGCTGACGAAGCGGGGTGATATCCTGAGCCATGGCTTACTTCAGATTCTCCCGAATATAGACGGAGACCTGGTCGAGGGCTTCGGGAAGCTTGCTGGCGTCTTTCCCGCCGGCTTGCGCCATGTCGGGACGACCGCCTCCGCCGCCGCCAACGACTGCAGCGACGCGTTTGATCAGGTCGCCGGCTTTGATGCCGCGGGCGATGAGGTCGGGCGTAACTGCCGCGATCAGCATGGGCTTGTCGTGGATGACTGAACCCAAGACGACCACTCCGGAAGGATATTGCTGGCGGAATTGGTCTGTCAGACCGCGCAGGGCGTCGGCGTCCGCGTTGGGGATGATTGCGCTGAGCACCGGCACGCCTTCCACTTGCTGGACCTTTTGCAACTTCTTGCTGAATTCTGCCTGGGCGCCCTGGACGCGCAGGTGTTCGAGCTCCTTGTCCAGTTCCTTGATTTTGTTTTCGAGCAATTCCGCCTTCTGACGCAGTTCGAAGGGACTGGTCTCGAGGAATGCCGCGGTCTCATTGAGCAGGTTCAGACGTTCTCGAGCCCAGGCGTAGGCTCTTTCTCCGGTCACCGCTTCGATCCGGCGGATGCCGGCAGCCACGCTTGACTCACTGGTGATATAGAAAGAACCAATTTCAGCGGTATTATCCAGGTGCGTGCCTCCGCAGAGTTCGTAGGAAACCCTTCCGCGTTGATCCGCAATTTCAATGGTGCGAACTTCACTGCCGTATTTCTCGCCAAACAGCGCGATGGCGCCTTCAGCTTTTGCTTCTTCAAGCGTCTTCACCTGCTTATGGACGGGATATTCGCTGGCAATATAGCGGTTGACCAAAGCTTCGATTTGCAGCAATTCATCGCTGCGGAGAGCGCGAGGGAAGTTGAAGTCGAACCGCAAACGTTCCGGGTCCACCGCGGAACCGGATTGGTGTACTTTTTCGCCCAGGACATTTCGCAGAGCGGCATGCAGCAGGTGCGTGCTGGTGTGGTTGCGCATGGTTGCCCGGCGCGCGGTTTCATCCAAGCGCGCCAAAGCCTTGTCATCCGCGCGCGGTGTTCCATGCCGGACGATGCCGCGAAGCACGATCAATCCCGTAACAGGCTGGCGGGCGGAACTGATCTCCACTTCCCATCCGGGCTGTTCGGTTGAAATGACCGTGCCGCTATCCCCAACCTGCCCGCCGGATTCAAGATAGAAGGGGCTCTTTGTGAGGATGAGCTCAACTTCATCGCCGGCTTCAGCGGAGGTTACCAATTCTCCATCCCGCAGGATCGCCGCCAACCGGGCTTCGGCAGAGAAAGAGCTGTAAGGGTCATAGAGGACGCCTTCGGCGGGGAGTTTGCCTTGCGATTGCAGGTCGCTCAGAATGCCGCCATAGAACTCGGCATGGTTGCTGCCCATCTCCGTGAACGCCTGCCCCTTACCGGAAGCGAGCCGGTGGGCTTCCATCGCCGCGTAAAAACCTTCTTCATCGACGGTGAGACCATCCTCTTCGAGGATGTCGCGGGTGATTTCGAGCGGGAAACCGAGCGTGGAATATAAATTGAAGGCGGTTTTACCGTCAAGCTGCGTTTCGCCTTTGGATTGGAGCCGCGCTACCTGACTCTGCAGCTCGGCAAAGCCGGCGTCCAGCGTTTCCGCGAAGCGGTTCTCTTCGGATGTAAGTGTGTCGGTAATCAACTCCGCGTTGGCTTTCAATTCAGGATAGGCTGTCTGGTAGTTTTCGATCACCAGCCGCGCTACCTGTGCCATGAATGGTTCGGTCAGGTTCAACTTGCGGGCGAAGCGGGCTGCCCGGCGGATGATCATGCGGCAGACATAGTTGCGACCGATGTTGCCGGGGATAACGCCGTCAGCAATGAGGAAGGCGCTGGCGCGCACGTGGTCGGCAATCACGCGGTAAGGCGTCAGGTTGGCGGTGCGTTCCGCATCGGTTTGTCCGGCAAGGCGCTGGGTCTCATCCAGCAGCGGTTTAAGCAGGTCGGTTTCGTAGTTGCCGCGCACTCCCTGGATGATGGAGACAATGCGTTCAAAGCCCATGCCGGTGTCCACATGCCGCTTGGGCAGGGGCTGGAAATCCTTCTGGGAGGTGCGGTTGTATTGGATGAAGACGTTGTTCCAGATTTCAACGATGCGGGCGCAGTCGCCATTGACCTTGCAGACATGCCCTGGAACGTCCTTCATGTTGCAAAAATCCGGTCCGAAATCATAATGAATTTCGGTACAGGGACCGCAGGGACCGGTTTCCGCCATCTCCCAAAAATTGTCTTTGCGACCGCCGGGAAAGAGCTGGGAAGCCACAAAGCCGGGTTGCGCCAGCCAGACATCGCGGGCTTCTTCGTCGGTAGGCAGTTCGCCCTGTTCGTCGGCGAAATAAGTTGCGTATAGTCGTTTCGGATCGAGACCCCAGACCTTGGTAAGCAGTTCCCAGCTCCAGCTTATGGCTTCCTTTTTGTAATAATCCCCGAAAGACCAGTTGCCAAGCATCTCGAAGAAAGTATGGTGGGTGTCGTCGCGACCGACTGTGTCGAGGTCGTTGTGTTTGCCCGAAACGCGCAGGCATTTCTGTGAGTTGACCGCGCGGGTAAAGGGAGGCGTGGCAATACCGAGGAAAACGTCTTTGAATTGCACCATACCGGCGTTGGTGAAGAGCAGGGTACTGTCCCCGCCCGGCACCAGCGAGGCGCTGGAGACGACCTTGTGCCCGCGTTGGGCGAAAAAGTCGAGAAAAGATTGACGAACCTGGTTGCCTGTCAGAACCATAATAACTCCAAATCTTAGTGATAACTTGTAAATTATACTTTATTTGGATGCTCGTCTGATTAAAAAAATCCCGATCAGTGATTTGCGCGTATAAAGTAATGACTAAACCACAATTTTTTTGTATGGCCTGGTCTTGCTCAGATGCGACAGCGATGATTACTGCTGAATCACCGTGCGCTTTTTAGTTCTTCCTGTTTACTTATTTTTTGTCGGCGGCAGAAATAAATCCCAGCTTCTGTAAACGATTAATAAGTGGCTTAGGAAAGCGTTGCAATATTATGTATACAGATGTAAACTATACGTAAAGATAAAGAAGGATGCCCTTATGAACGAAAATCTGAATATCAGTGATGCGGAATGGGAAGTGATGCGGGTAGTGTGGGCAAGCGGGAAATCCACCAGCCAAGAAATCACTGCTATCCTGGCAGGAAAACGCGGTTGGAGCGCTTCGACCGTTAAAACATTGATCGGCAGGCTCATGCGAAAAGGCTGCCTGCGGGCACAAAAGGTCTCCCGGCGGTTTGTCTACACCACATGCCTCGAGGAACCCGAAAGCCTGAGACAAGCCGTTGAGAGTTTGCTCACGCGTATTTGCAGCAAGAAGATCCCGAACTTGCTGGCTTATCTGATCGAGAAAACTCCGATGATTGCAGAAGACCACGAAATGCTTATGGACGTATTGAGAGGCAAGCGTCCTGCCGCGCAAGTACCATGCGATTGTTACCCGGGGCAGTGCACATGCCATTTGCACGCGGAGGGCACGATCCTCTCGCCACATCCCCACAAGGAGAAATCGCATGAAAACTAAAACGGTGCCTATCGAAGGAATGACCTGTGCGGCATGTTCGGCTGCCGTGGAGCGGGCTGTACGCAAGCTACCGGGTGTGACGGAGGCAAACGTGAACCTGACCGCTGAAAATCTGCGCCTGAGTTACGATGAATCGCAGGTCTCACTCGAAAATGTTGCCCAGGCGGTGAATGATGCTGGTTACAAGGCGCGAATTCCCTCCCAACACGCAAGGCTTGACGTGAGGGGTATGACCTGCGCGGCTTGTTCGGCTGCGGTTGAACGGGCGGTCAGCAAATTACCCGGCGCGCAATCTGTCAGCGTCAGCCTTCCCGCTGAAATCCTCGCGCTCGACTATGACCCTTCCGAGCTTAGCCTGCAGCAGGTCGTTGCAGCAGTGGCAGAGGCAGGTTACGAAGCCCTGCTGCCCTTGGAGCAACCAGTTGAGGATGAGTTCGAAAAGAAAAAGGGTAGACAAGCCAGACGGCTGGGAAACCTGCGCGGGCGTTTTAACTTCAGCGTTGTTCTAACTCTGCCGCTGCTTATTATTTCGATGGGTCCGATGCTTGGTCTGCGCTTACCGGCTTTTTTGGATGCGCAGATCAATCCGCTAAATAACGCACTGGCGCAATGGCTCCTGACCACGCCGGTCGTCATCATGGGCTGGTCCTACTATCGCAACGGCTTCCGAAACCTGAGCAGGCTGCATCCGAACATGGACTCGCTGATTGCTATCGGCACCGGTTCGGCTTACCTCTATAGCCTTTACGCGCTTTTGCAGATTGCCCGCGGACATACCCATTTCGCGCATTCGCTTTACTTTGAATCCGCCGCGGTTGTTCTGACGCTCATCACGCTTGGAAAATACTTGGAATCCCGTGCCACTGGCAAGACCTCCGAAGCGATTCAAAAGCTTATGGCACTCTCACCCAAAAAAGCGCGCGTGATTCGCGCCGGGACAGAGGTGGAGATCGATGCCAGACATGTTATGCTGGGGGATGAGGTGGTGGTGCGTCCGGGCGAGAGCTTTCCGGTAGACGGCGTTTTACTGCAGGGTGCTACAAGTGTGGATGAATCTATGCTGACCGGTGAAAGCCTGCCGATAGAGAAGATGGTTGGCGATCAGGTCACTGGCGCCTCGATGAATATCAACGGAGCGGTATGCTTCAGGGCGACACGTGTGGGCAAAGATACCGCCCTGGCGCAGATCATTCGGCTGGTTGAGGATGCCCAGGGCTCTAAAGCCCCTATCGCCAAAATGGCAGATAAAATCTCGGGCATTTTCGTCCCAATCGTAATGGGATTGGGCGTTTTGGCGGCGCTTGGTTGGGCGCTCATCGGAAAAGAGAGCGTCGAATTTTCCCTGACGATCTTCGTGGCGGTGATGGTGATAGCCTGTCCATGTGCGCTTGGGCTTGCCACACCCATGGCTCTGACCGTCGGAATGGGCAAGGGTGCGGAAAATGGTGTCTTGATCAAGAATGGCGACGCCCTCGAGAGGACGCAACGGGTGGACACCATCTTATTGGATAAGACTGGAACCATCACGGAAGGCAAACCGGCTGTAACGGACATCCTGCCGTTGGCAGGGCGGAGCGAACGGGAACTGCTCCTTGTGGCGGGCAGCGCTGAACAAGGGTCTGAGCATCCGCTCGGCAAGGCTATTTTGAGGGCAGCGGAAGAACAAGGCTTGGACCTGGTGGAAGTGAGCGGCTTCAGGGCGCTGCCCGGCTTGGGCTTGGAGGCGCATTTGGAAGGTCAATTGGTGCGCGTAGGCAATCAAAAAATGATGAGCAAAAGCATCGTCCTAAGCGAGGACGACCAGACAGTGGCGCAGGTTCTGGCAAACGATGGAAAAACACCGATGTTCGTTGCCTTAGGGGAGAGTCTTCTGGGGATCATCGCTGTGGCAGATACGGTTAAACCTGACAGCCGGGCGGCGATTGATGAGCTGCATAAAATGGGCATTCGGGTTGCAATGGTGACCGGCGATAACCGCCGTACTGCCGAAGCGATTGGTTGCGCGATGGGTTTGGACGAGGTGTTCAGCGAGGTGCTGCCCGATCAAAAAGCAGGTATTGTCAGCCTTTTGAAGGATCAGGGGCGTTTCGTGGCGATGGTCGGAGATGGCATCAACGACGCGCCTGCCCTGGCAAGTGCGGATGTCGGGGTCGCTATCGGTACTGGCACGGACGTCGCAATCGCTTCAGCAGATATCGTCCTGATGCGATCAACGCTCATGGACGTGCCTGCGGCAGTGGATCTAAGCAAAAAGACCATGCGCAACATCCGCCAAAATCTCTTTTGGGCATTTGCCTACAACGTGATTGGGATCCCGATCGCGATGGGACTTTTGCATCTGTTTGGCGGTCCGCTTCTCAACCCGATGATTGCCGGAGCGGCGATGAGTATGAGCTCTGTTTCTGTTGTGACCAATGCTCTGAGGCTGAGAGGGTACCGATTTGAGCATGGATGAATCCCCGGCAAATGATTCAATAGAACGCTGAAGTTGTTCAACCGATCCAAATTAAGTGATTGGCAATCCTCGAGAGCTGAATCATGTTCTTTTCCAACAAGGATTGCAGGTTATACGAGTTGTTAACCAATTGGGAGATACCCATTTGAGAAGCATTGAAACCCATAAAAAGCATATCCTGGGGTAGGGGCACGACATGCTGAACCCCTGCCATACGCTTCTTTGAGAATATAGCTCGTCTCAACAAAACCAACTTTGCTGATTGAACAAATGATGTGATCAGACTTTCGGATTTTGCCAGTCGAAACACGTATCTATTGAAAAACAAAATCAGACCGAGAAACCCTTATCCACCGCAGGCGATCCCCCTTTCCCGCGGGGAAAGCTTTAAGGCAACGGGTGCGGGAGTTGAGCATGGATGGAGGATGATAGATGCGCAGATCCATCCTAAAAATCGATCGATTCAGTGCTATGCCTTCTCAGGACTTCTTTTTGATCATTCGGATAGTTCCAAGCGAATGCTGAACAAATCTCAGACTTTTTTCATCGCCTCCCGTTTTTTCTCTGCAGGCATCTTCTCTATGGCATACCTCAGCGCAGTCCTTGGCATCACCGCGCGCCGCTTGAGGATGAACTGATACACCTCTTCCTCATAAGCCTCCGCCAGCTCTTTGAGCATCCATCCGTAGCCCTTTTGCACCAGATCATCCCCGTCCAGAAGGAGGCGGTCAGCGATATCAAACAAGTTTTCCTTGAAGAGCCCCTTTTTGGCTGGCAGAATAAACGAAACGGCAGATGCTCGCCGCACCCAGCGGTTTTCCGATAAACACCAGGTTTTCATCGTTTCCACAAACTCCGGAAAACGCTCCAGGAAAGTACCAATCGTGTGATTGCACAATGTATCGCAGGTCGCCCAATTACTGACGTACCGGTTCACCCAGCATTCAAAGGTAGTGAAATCCTCGGGGGCATACTGCTTGCGGAGCGCGTAAGACCAATGGCAGGCAATCATTGCCTCTTCCATGATTTGCGATTGCCAGAGCTGCTCACAGAAGTCAAAGATTTCGTGTTTAGAAAGCCTGGCGATCTGCTTGAAGGTGCTGCTGGCTATCTTACGCACGTCAACAGCCCGGACTCCATAAAGCCTTACGGTTTCTTTAAAAAACCTTTCCCCGCTTACTTTCGTTTTTTCGTCTGACTTTTCAGACAACAACTGTCTGACAAGCTCAACATTGTCAGCCATTGCATCCTCCAAAAACTCGAATCCTGCAGGACATCTGTTGTTTGAAACCTAAATGGGAGTAGAACGGCTCTTGTGCCGGACGGAGACGAACGCGAAGGCGACCCCAAGCGCAGCGATCAGGACGTTGACCGAGAGCATAGCCCTCACACCGCGCAACTCAAGGATCCAGCCTCCGATCAAGCTGCCGATGACCGACCCCGCGGTCATCATGCTTGTCATAAAAGCCTGACCGGTCGTTTGGTCCTCTTCGGCTATGACCTCAGCGGTGTAAAAAACCGAGGCGGAGGCAAAAATCGCGAAGCTGATCATTTGAGTGAATTGGATCATGTAAACCATCAAAACACTCACCGAAAGGGCGTACAACAGGGCTTTCAGCGCGAAGCCAAACGCGGCGACGAGCATTAACGACCGCGCCCGGAAGCGCTTCAGCAGCTTCGAGAAACTAAACAGCACCGGCACCTCAACAATTGCCTGAATAGCCAGGGCAATCCCAAGTTGGCTGCTGCTGCCGCCGAAAGACTGGATGATTTGCAGCAGGTAGGTGTTCAGGATGTTGTGTGCCGTCAGCATCAGCATGGATGCCACCAGCATTATCGAAAACTCCGGATAGCGCTGCAGAAAGCCCTTTTGCACCACGGAATCTTCGCGCGTTCTGTGGACAGGTTCTGCTGTTGAGGGCATACGGAAGACGACCAGAATGAAAAACAGGCAAATCACGATGCCGGTGATCGGCACCATCTCAATCCCAAATTTCTCCGCCAGCGTGCCGATCAGGATGGCGAGAAGCGCGTAAGATCCGGAGCCGATCCCTCTGGCAACGCCAAAATTGATGTTTACCCCCGCCAGGCTGTAGTAATAATGGGCACTGTTGAGGAAGGGCATGATGAGGTTTAACAGCAGGATTACCAAGCCCATAAAAATGGACCCTGCCCAGACCCCTGGAGTTAGGGGCAGGATGACACAGATCAGCAGGCATGGCACCGTGAGCATCAGGATCATTCTGCGCCAGTCCCAGCCTTTGTTTTGGTCGCTAAGCCTGCCGAGGATGGGTTGGAACAGAGTTGAAAGGATGCCAAACAAGGCTGTAACCATGCCGATGCCGGCGTTACTCAATCCCCTCCCCTGGAGGTAGAGAGAGACAAAGCCCGGTGAGACGCAATATAGCATCCAAAACAAACCCTGCATCATCTTATAGCGGCTATCGACAGATATCTTCACGTTATCTCACATTGATTCAAAGTGGTTGCGAAACTCGAGGTTCCGTTTCACTTTTCGATAGAATTTAGAAAAAGCCATTGATCGAGAGCATGTCATTGACTTTGCACTTGAGCAATTGTACCCAATTATCTGAGCCATGAGTTGAAGAA
>JAGVUP010000212.1 GCA_019136215.1 Chloroflexota bacterium
CATTATCCATTACTGGATCAGTATGATTGACACTGATGGGCTGACTTTGGTTTTTCTTCCGGGCTTGACAGCAGACCACAGGTTGTTTGAAAAACAAATTGAGTATTTTAGGGATAAATACAATGCTTTTGTCTGGGATGCTCCTGGTCATGCCGCTTCGTGGCCTTTTAAATTGGATTTCAGCTTGCCTGACAAGGCTCGTTGGTTAAATGAAATCCTCGAGCAGGAAAACATAAGAAGACCTGTTATTGTAGGGCAATCATTGGGCGGCTTTGTGGGGCAAGCTTTTGCAGAGTTGTTTCCTGACAAGTTAAAAGGCTTTGTGGCTATTGATTCCACCCCTCTGCAGAGAAAATATATAAAGGATGGAGAGCTTTGGATGCTGAAAAGCATGCGGTCTACGTACTATCGTTTTCCATGGGATTTTTTAGTAAAGCTCGCGACAAATGGAGTCGCGACGTCTGATTACGGCAGAAATCTAATGCGGGAAATGATGATGGTTTATGAAGGGGATAAAAAGAGATATACCCAATTAACAGGCCACGGTTTTAAGATCATTGCGGAAGGGATGGAGGCGGATTTGCCATACCTTATTAAATGCCCGGCTTTGTTGATTTGCGGTGAAGAAGATAGAGTAGGCTATTGCCTCAGACTCAATAAAGAATGGCACGAGGATACCGGCATTCCACTTGAATGGATAGCGGACGCGGGTCATAATTCAAATACAGATAAGCCTGAGATCGTCAATCAGGCGCTTGAATCTTTTGTCAAAGGAATAGCTTAGGCGTAGAAAAGTTGGTTGCGTAAGATCGTAATCAATCCGGGCATCTTCCGGATTGATTACGGTAAGGATGGGGGCGGGCTACCGTCCGTACAATACGGATGCCAACATAAGGATTGACCAAAGCAAGATGCTTCCTCTCGGCTGGGGAGGAGAGTTGAATTGACAAAGTAAGCTCCTGCGGGTACACTTTTTCGGCAGTTTCATTTTGTTGTTTTAGTAAAGGAGTAGTTATAAATGGCATACAGCTTTAAAAACTCAAAGGGAAAAGAATATTTCCTCCACCTCAAGAAGGTAAAGCGAGCATCGGGTAAAGACACCGAGCTTTATTATTTCTCAACGGATATCCGCAAAGGTCAGGAAGTTGACAGCGTTCCCGAAGGCAAGATCGTTGTGGAATTGGATACCGGTCTGCCTGTATTGAAGAAGAAATAGTTTCAATTCGCTCGTAGAAAACAGCTCTGTGATCCACAGGGCTGTTTTTTCTCAAATGGCACAGTTATTGCTACTTACAAGGCTATGAAGTACCTTGGTTTTAAGGAGAACGAAATGAAGAAATCATTATTATTGCTGCTTATTCCATTAATCGTGGTTTTGGCGCTCTCGGCTTGTGTGCGAAAAGCTTCCACGCCGCCCGCTGCCACTCCGCACGTGATCGATGTAGCGAATACCCCTCTGCCGGTGGATCAGCAGATCCTCAGCGCCACGATGACCGCGCAAGCCATCATGCAGGAATTTAACATGCCCACCCAGATCGTGCAGAATCCGCTTGGGACGCCTGAGGTGATCACGCAGATCCCGCCTACCCCTGTCCCGATCGGCACGCCCACCCCAACCCCGCTGCCGACCTTGCAGCCGATGACGAAACCCACCACCTGGACGGTGCAAAGCGGTGAAACGATCTACTGCCTGGCACGCCGGTTTGACGTGGATCCGGGCGACATGCTGGCAATCAACAACCTCTTTGCCGGCAGTATGCTGAGCATCGGCGACGTTCTGGAAGTCCCGCAGACGGGGTCCTGGCCAACGGCTGACCGTTCCCTGCTGGCTCATCCCGACGTCTGGAACGTCAGTCCGGGTGAGACGGTTTACTACATCGCCTGCGCTTACGGAGATGTTTGGCCCGAGCAGATCATCCAGGTGAATGGATTGAAAGAGCCCTACGATCTGAGCGGAATCGCAACTTTACAGATTCCATAAACAAAAGCAGGATTACAATACAGGAGGCGCAAGCCTCCTGATTTGTTTAATGGAGAGAAAATGGAACAAGCGATCCTTTCAAGAAAAACCTTGATGCAACTAAGACCTTTTGACGTTGAACGTGTGCGCTTCCGTCTGCCCGACGGCAGAGAACGGGATTACGATCTCGTCCAACATGTGGACGCGGTTACGATCCTGCCGGTGGATGAGCAGGGTCGGGTCTATTTGGTGCGGCAGTATCGGATCGGGGCGGAGCAGGAGCTGCTCGAGCTGCCGGCAGGGGTGATGGACCCGGGCGAAGAGCCCTTGGTGAGCGCGCATCGCGAGCTGCGCGAGGAGATCGGCAAGGATTGTGGGGAGATGATTCCTCTTGGCGGCTTCTACATGGCGGCTGGGTACTCAAGCGAGTATATGCATGTTTTCCTGGCGCTCAAGCTGAAAGACTCACCCCTGGAGCAGGATGACGATGAATTCCTGACGACTGTGGTGATGCCCCTCTCCGAATTGATGACCGCGGCGCAGGAGGGCGGATTGATCGATGGAAAGAGCCTTTCCACCTTGCTGCTCGCGCAGCGGGAACTCCGCGCGCGAGGTTTGCTCTGAGCCTCTCCGAGCCTTTCCGGAGCTGGTTAAAGCAGTTTCCAGTGAGAGTTCTTACAAATTTTTAATATACTAAATGAGCCCTGGTTTGGGGTTATGGGGTACAATGTAGTGTCTGGAACCTCTGCGAAAAGCGAGGTTCTAAAAGTGTGACTATAAACGATGAAGAATCGATAATATCTTAAAGGAGTTTTTGCTAATGACACGGGAAATGGTAATGACAGACGCCAACGAGGCAACCGCATACGTTGCCTACAGGCTGAACGAGGTAATCGCGATTTATCCCATCACCCCTTCTTCGACCATGGGTGAGTTCGCGGATCAGTGGGCTGCGGAACGGGTGCCAAATATCTGGGGCACGATTCCTTCTGTGGTGGAGATGCAGTCCGAAGGCGGCGCGGCTGGCGCGGTGCACGGCGCGCTCCAGGCTGGCGCCCTCGCGACCACTTTCACCGCCTCACAGGGTTTGCTGCTGATGATCCCCAATATGTACAAGATCGCGGGCGAACTGACCCCGGCGGTTTTTCATGTTTCCGCGCGCTCTTTGGCGGCGCAGGCGCTCTCCATTTTTGGCGACCACCAGGATGTGATGGCGGTGCGCCAGACCGGTTGGGGATTGATTGCTTCCAACTCCCCGCAGGAAGCCCAGGATACTGCCGCGATTGCCACCGCGGCGTCGCTGCGCGCCCGCGTGCCTTTTGTGCACTTCTTCGACGGCTTCCGCACTTCGCATGAAATCAACAAAATCGAACGTCTGACGGATGAGGACCTGCGGGAGATGATCAATGAAGATATGATCATAGCCCACCGCGAACGCGCTCTTAGCCCGGATCACCCCGTCATCCGCGGGACTGCCCAGAACCCGGATATGTATTTCCAGGCTCGCGAAACTGTCAACCGCTACTACGACGAATCAGTGCGAATTGTGGAAGAGGAAATGGAACGCTTCGCTGACCTTACCGGGCGCGAATATAAGATCATGGAATATCACGGCGCGCCTGACGCCGACCGTGTGATCGTGATCATGGGCTCCGGCGCCGAAACGGCTGCGGAAGTTGCCAAATTCCTGAATGCCCGCGGTGAAAAAGTGGGCGTGGTCGTCGTGCGTCTTTACCGTCCCTTCTCCGTCAAACATCTGATGGCTGTGCTCCCCGGGACCGTTAAGAAAATCGCTGTGCTCGACCGCACGAAAGAACCCGGCGCGATCGGCGAACCGCTCTATCAGGATGTTGTCAACGCGCTGGCAGACGGATTGCACGACGGTACCTGCCCCTGCGGGAAAATGCCCGTTGTCATCGGCGGACGTTACGGACTTTCTTCCAAGGACTTCACTCCTGCCATGGTCAAGGGCGTCTTTGACGAACTTTCCAAAGACGAACCCAAGGCTCGCTTCACCGTTGGTATTGTGGACGATGTCACCAATCTGAGCATCGATTACGATCCGAGTTTCGAGATCATGCCCGACAACATGATCCAGGCAATCTTCTTTGGGCTCGGCTCCGATGGCACTGTCGGCGCCAACAAGAACTCCATCAAGATCATCGGCGATGAGACCCCCAACTACGCCCAGGGCTATTTTGAGTACGACTCGAAGAAATCCGGCGGTGTGACCGTTTCGCACTTGCGCTTTGGTCCCGACCCGATCCGCGCGCCCTACTTCATCTCTGCCGGCGAAGCCAACTTCGTGGCTTGCCACCAGGTGAGCTTTGTGGACCGCTTCGACTTGCTGAAGTATTCCCGCCCGGGTTCTGTCTTCCTGCTGAACACGATCTACGGTCCCGATGAAATTTGGGATACCCTGCCCCGCGAGATGCAGAAAGACATTCTCGAAAAGAAATTGAAGTTTTACGTGATTGATGCCTACAAAGTCGCCGAAGCCAACGGCATGGGCACCCGCATCAACACCATCATGCAGACTTGTTTCTTCGCCATTAGCGGTGTGCTCCCGCGCGAAGAAGCGCTCGCCCAGATCAAACACGCGATCGAGAAAACATACGGACGCAAGGGCGAAGCTGTCGTGCGCAAGAACTTCGAAGCCGTGGATCAGTCTGTGGCAAACCTGCACCAGGTTTCCTACCCAACTGAAATCACCAGCACTCACGGTCGGCGCCCTGCCGTTCCGGCGGAAGCCCCCGAGTTCGTGAGGGAAGTTTTGGGCGAGATGATCAACCGCAATGGCGACGCTATCCCGGTCAGCCAACTGCCTGATGACGGCACCTATCCCACCGGCACGACCAAATGGGAAAAGCGCAACATCGCCCTCGAGATCCCGATCTGGGAACCCGACCTCTGCATCCAGTGCGGACGCTGTTCCTTCGTCTGCCCGCATGCCGCCATCCGCACCAAGGTGTACCCCACCGAGCTGCTCAAGGACGCCCCTGAGACCTTCAAATCCACCGCGTCGAAATTCCGCGAGTGGAAAGAAGGCTATTCCTGGACGGTTCAGGTTGCTCCGGAAGACTGCGTTGACTGCGGCTTGTGCGTAGAGAACTGCCCCGCCAAGGATAAGACCAACCCTGAGCGCCATGCCATTAACATGGGCGCACAGCCTCCCATCCGCGAGAGCGAAGCCAAAAACTGGGACTTCTTCCTCAAGCTACCTCTCATCCCGCGTGAAGAAATCTCGACCCATCTGGTCAAGAACTCACAACTGCTAGAACCTCTGTTCGAGTTCTCGGGCGCCTGCGGCGGCTGCGGCGAGACCCCTTACATCCGCCTGGTAACGCAACTGTTTGGCGACCGCATGATGGTTGCCAATGCCACCGGCTGCTCCTCCATCTATGGCGGCAACCAGCCAACCACCCCGTGGACAAAGAATACTCTGGGGCTTGGTCCGGCGTGGTCGAACTCACTGTTTGAGGATAACGCTGAATTCGGCATGGGCATGCGCCTGACCGTGGATAAGTTCACCGCCTTTGCCAAAGAGCTGGTGCAGAAAAACGCTGAGCGCATTGGCCGCGAACTGGCAGACGAGCTCTGCAACGCCACCCAAAACGGCGAGGCGGAAATCAACGCACAGCGCAAGCGCGTCAAGAAGCTGAAAGCCATGCTCAAAGACGAGAAAGAAGGCGAACTGCGCAGCCTTTACAGCCTGGCAGATTACCTGGTGAAGAAGAGCATCTGGATCATGGGCGGCGACGGCTGGGCTTACGATATTGGCTACGGCGGTCTGGACCATGTTCTGGCTTCCGGTCGTGACGTGAATGTCTTAGTTCTCGATACCGAGGTGTATTCGAACACTGGCGGGCAGAGCTCCAAAGCAACCCCGCGCGGTGCCGTGGCGAAGTTCGCGGCGGACGGCAAGGACAAGCCCAAGAAAGACCTCGGCATGATTGCCATGACCTACGGCAACATCTACGTAGCGCGCGTGGCGATGGGCGCCAGCGATGCGCAGACCCTGCGCGCCTTTAACGAGGCGGACTCCTACGACGGTCCTTCGCTGATCATTGCCTACTCGCACTGCATAAACCACGGTATCGACATGAAGAAGGGTCTTGTCCAGCAGAAATTGGCAGTCAACTCCGGCGCGTGGGTGCTCTACCGCTATGATCCCCGCCTGGTTGCCGAAGGCAAAAACCCGCTGCAGCTCGACTCCAAGGCTCCGAGCATCAAGGTCGCGGATTACGCCTACAATGAAACCCGCTACCGCATGCTGCTTAAGCAGGACGAAGCCCGCGCTGAAGAGCTGATGAGGGGCGCCGAAGCCGACGCCATACGCCGCTGGTCAATGTACTCACAACTGGCGGAGATGGATTACTCCCAGATGGCTTCTGCTTCTGAGGATGAAGCCGAGAATCCTGCCAAGGATGCTTAGGTGAGCTTAATCGCTTCCTGCTGCGGGAAGCGGTTGTAAGTCTGAAAATGAGCAGGGTCGCGGTCAGTGCGGCCCTGCTTTTCAAACCCTTGGGGAAGCGGCTTTTGTTGATCTGGCTTGCTGCGCGGGGAAAAAGCATCGTGAATTCCCCACATATCCGGCGAACCAACGAATAACAAGGTAAAATTAAGACGGTGGGGCAACAAGCACATCCAAGCCTCAGACCCACCAAAACCTGGAGTAAGAAATGACTGTTGTAGATGACATCAAAGAACGCCTCGACATCGTCGAAATAGTTGAACAGACGGTCAAGTTGCGCCGCACCGGAAAGAATTACATCGGTTTTTGCCCCTTCCACAGCAACACCCGCACGCCGGCTTTCGTCGTCTTCCCCGAAACCCAAACCTGGCGCTGCTTCGGGCAGTGCAACGAAGGCGGGGATTTGTTCGGATACATGATGAAGCGCGAAGGCTGGGACTTCAACGAAGCCCTGCGCCAGTTAGCCGCGCGCGCCGGCGTTACCCTCACGCAGCAAAATCCGGAAACTGAGGCAAGCGTCCAAAGCCAGCAGAAACTCAGCGCCGTGCTCGAGGCGGCTGCCGGCTTCTACCGCGAGCAGATGCTCACCAGCCCCGCAGGTAAAAAGACACTTGATTACCTTCACAAACGCGGTCTCTCCGACGAAACCATCAAAATCTGGGGCTTGGGCTACGCGCCAGCCGGCTGGACGACTTTGTTGGACTATCTGCGCCAAAAAAACTATGAAACAGGAATGCTGATCGCGGCGGGTTTGTTGACGGAACGCGATGACGGCAGCCTACACGACCGCTTCCGCGAACGCCTTATGTTTCCGATCCGCGGACCTTACGGGCAGTTGGCTGGTTTTGGCGGACGCACCCTGGAGCCCGACGGCATTCCGAAGTATCTCAACTCGCCTGCCACGGATGTTTTCGATAAGGGACGCTTGCTCTATGGGCTCGACCAGGCGCGCAAAAGCATCCGCTCCCTGAACCAGGCGGTCATCGTGGAAGGCTACATGGATGTGATTGGGCTTCATCAGGCGGGGTTCACGAACGCGGTTTCTCCGATGGGTACTGCCCTGACAGAAGACCAATTCCGCCTGCTCAAGCGCCTGACGCGCAACGTGGTGCTGGCGCTGGACCCCGACGCCGCCGGACAGAACGCCACCCTCAGGGGGCTTGAGACTGCCCGCAAAGCCATGGATCAGGAGTCTGAGATCCACTTTGATTCCCGCGGTCTGATGCGGGTGGAGCAGCGCATCAACGCGGATATCCGCGTGACCGCGCTGCCGGGACTGCAGGACCCGGATGAGATCGTGCTCGAAAACCCCGAAGCCTGGAAGCAGATCATCGCAAAGGCGAAGCCGGTGGTCGTGCATGTCATGGAGACGCTGGCAATCGGCAAGGACCTGAATGACGCCAAGGTGAAGCGCGATATTGCCGCTCAGGTGATGCCGCTGATCGACGACGTGGGGGATTCTGTGGAGAGGGAAGCTTACCGCCAGCAACTGGCGGGGTTCTTGCGGGTGGACGAGCGTTCTTTGAAAAGCGCGCGTTCCGGACCTGCGCATAGCCGAAGAAAAAAGATTGAAAGCGACCAGGCAGATGTCATACCGGCAGACATGCTCAGCAAACCGGCGCAGAAAAACCAGATGCTCGAGCGCTACCTGCTGCACGACCTCTTCCTTGAGCCGGAAGGGCTCTTCCGCCTGAACAAGACCCTCTGCAACCTGGAGCTTGACCCGATTACTGAATCGGATTTTCAGAACGCGGACACTCTCGCTGGCTACCACCTGATCGCGGAGAGCCTGCGCCAGGTGGACTACACTCCCTCCGATTTCGTTGAAGCCCGTCTCACTTCCGCGCTGGAATTTGAGGAGAATCCCAGCTTTGTCGAAGAAAGGCACATGATTACCAGGGAAAAACGCGACCAACACCAGGTTCGGGCAGTCGTGCGGATGCGCTTGAACCGCCTTGAAGACCGGCTGGAAGAGATCAAATTCCTGCAGTCTGACGCGGTTGAATCCAAAACCTACACCGAAGAGGAAGTGCAGTTCCTGTATCTGGAGCTGCTGCAAAAGCGCCGCAGGCTGGATGCCGCCATGCTGGCTCCCGAAGCCGGCGGCAGTACCCGCGTGAGGGTTGCCTCCTCTATTAAAAGTAAATCCAGAGACAAGGCTTAAGCAATGTCAGATAAAAACATGGATGATTTTGAACAAAGCAGTGATCAGACTGAATCAAGTCTCGACCCACGTCAAA
>JAGVUP010000057.1 GCA_019136215.1 Chloroflexota bacterium
GCAGGGAATAAACCGGTAGACCATGGCAGGGCAGGAATCTCGCAGCTACCGAGCCCAGGGGATCGTGCTGCGGCATGTGGAGGTGGGTGAGGCGGATCGCATTCTGACCCTCTACACCCTGGAATACGGCAAGGTGCAGGCGATTGCCAAGGGCGTCCGCAAACTGCGCAGCCGCAAGGCGGGGCACCTCGAGCCTTTCTCGCGCGTGGAGTTGATGTTTGCCAAGGGGAGAAATCTGGACGTGATCGCGCAGGCGGATGCGCAGAGCACCTATCAAACCCTGCGTTCCGACTTGAAATTGATCGCTTACGCGGCGTATGTGGTGGAACTGCTCGACCGCTTCACCTACGAGGAAGGCGAAAACCGCCCGCTCTACAACCTATTGGCGGACACCCTCGCGCGCCTCGATGGGGGCGCGTCCGCTCAGACCGCTGTGCATTATTACGAAGTGCAATTGATGGATCTGCTTGGGTTCAGACCGCAACTGCATACCTGCGCGGCATGCGGGGAAAAAATCCAGCCGGAAGACCAGTTTTTTTCCGCCAAATTGGGCGGCGCACTCTGCCCGCGTTCCATTACGGCGGACCCGGGCGCCTGGAAGGTAAGCCTTGGCGCGTTGAAGTACTGGCGGCACCTGCAGCGCAGTGCCTGGAGCAAGCTGAAAGACCTCGTGATTCCAGCGGAAATTGAAACGGAGCTCGCCAGCCTACTGGAACGCTACCTGACCTATCTTCTGGAATATGGCTTGCGCACGCCGGGCTTTCTGAAAGCGGTTTCTTGAAACCGGATGAAATCGGGATTCTTCTCTTTTCTCAAAAACTATTCATTCCCAGGCAGCTAAACTTCTCAGACTGGGAAGGTGAGTCAAGCATTGTGGGTTAGCTCTATCCGTAAAACCGGTGAAATTTGTAAAAATTGGTCTCTGGTGGGGCGGGATTGGGGACAATCCGAACCATCATTTTGCAGCCTTATTGACGTCCTCAACCCGCCAGTGGAAGTGGATGGAGCAATACCCTGCGGGCACATGCTGTATCATGAACTGGGGCGAGATAAAAGAAATAAGGATGATAATGACAAAGGGAACAAGGGGAAGGTGGCAGGCAAGCGGTTTGCATCCCTTCATGCTGCAACCGCTTGCCTTTAGCCCCTCCCTTTCCGGAAAAGCACCGGAAAGCCCCCAGTTTAAAAAAGCCTTACCACAACCTGAAATCTTTTCGGTAGGCTTCAACTTCATCTTCAATCTCATCCTTTACCTTTGGCAACTTTACAACCTGTTCACCCAACCGGATTAAATCTTGGCTGTTCTCTATCCAGTCCCTGATGTAATAATAAACCATCCGTTCACTAACTCCCAGCTCTCGGGCAATCCTCGCAATCGGGAAACCGTTCTGATACTTTAGCCAGGCTTCCATCACCTTGCCGGCGTAAGCAAACCGGTTACTTCCTTTGGGTCTTGACATCACTCCAAATCCTTCCGGCGTTTGCTATTCCAATCACTTTTGACAGATTATTAAAGGTCAGCAAATTAACGCACTCCAGCACATCCGCAAACAGAAAATTCAAATTAAACTTAACGCTTTGAGCATCCAAGCAGGTTAAATTATTCGCGTCTTTCATAGCCTTATGCAGCTCTGAAAACCTATCTAATATCTGCTGTTGGTCAAGTCTTTGCACCCCTTCCCTTTCAAACTCAATCAAATCCTTCCTGTTCATACGCCTGAAATCTCCTGTAGTAAATTGAATTACCCCCATTATTATAGAACAACCGTTCTATTCCGTGTTATAATCTCTCCATCTTCGTGGCTTGGCTGTATCCTTTTACCTTCCTAAGCATCTCCTTTAGCAGGAGATGTTTAGGTTATCATCCAAACTTCATAAATCCCCAATTCATTTTTGCCGCTTTGGGCGGCGGCTCTCCGCGTCTCTCGCCCCTTCGGGTGCATGCCGCTTCGAGCCCCGCCCTTTCGCGGCTTCCCAGCCAGCATACATCTCCTTTTATCCAGCGTCACAACTTACAGCATCTCAACTCCGGCTATCGTTTGTAAACCTCCCCTTCACATCGCTTCGCGGGCAGCATACATCTCCTTTTATCCAGCGTCACCAATAACGGCATCTCAACTCCGGCTATCGTTTGTTAAGCTCTCAAGGCTTTGTGCCGGCAAGTGCTACGCCTTGCCGGCGGGCAACTCCGCCGCTTAAATGGTATAGGCTCTTCACGGGTCACGGCTCTGCGGCTCCGCAGCCTGCCGCTTCCCTTCCCCCCTCCCTCCCCCCTTCCCCCCCCTCAACCCCCCCCACACCTCCCTCCCAACCCCCCACACCCCGCTAAGGTACGTCTTAACTGAGGGGGGGGATATATGGGGGAGGCAGGGGGGATATATGGAGCGCGGTTGAGCCTCGCCCCCTTCGGGGGCATCGCACTCGGAAAAGAAAAAAGAAGGCTTCTCAAATCCAAATATCCTTTGTTACCTCCCCTTCTCATCGCTCCGCGATCCGGCTATCGTATGTTAAGCTCCTAAAGCTTTTCTTCGGCAAGTGCTACGCCTTGCCGGCAAAGGAAGGCTTTCCGGAAAAGCACCGGAAAGCCTCCAGATTTAATACCAATTCCTCAAGCCTCCCCCTTGCGGGCTACGCGTTCGGTCGTTTGACGCCCCTACGGGGCTACTCCCTCACAAGACGCTTACGCCCGCGCCACACTCCCAAAATAAAACGGCTTATCCTTCTTTTCGGTCGTCGGCAAAGCCGCCAGCTTCCAACCCCGCCCTACCGGCGGCAAACATTCGCGAATCGTATGGGATGCTTTTTATACTGTTGGGTTCGAATCCAAGGGCGGGTTTGGGGACGACAAGGTCTAATAATATGTATCCATTTGACCGTCCCCAATCCGCCACGAAGGCGCGGCATTTTTCGTAGGGCGTGGTTGAGGACAAATCGGTCTGGATTTTCCGCTCATTTGACCGTCCTCAACCCGCCAAATGAAATTTCCAATAATGGCGAATTGGAAGCGGGGAAGGCGACCAAAGGACAGGGTATCATGCCCAAGCCTCACTTTTAAGTGCCCTAAAAATCACTTTTTCCTCAATGAATTGTTGCGGATGGATAAGGTATCTTCCAAGGCTTGGCAGCTCAACACCGCGCAAAAATACATTGTTGCGGCGGCATCGATCACAGATGGTCAGGCTTACTTTCTGTCCCCAAAAAAATGGTTTGACGCTTTGATTGCCGGGAGTGCGGGCAAGGCACATCGGTAGTGACCCGGAAGCCCTATGGTAAATGAATGCTGAAAGAAGTCAGAAAGTCAGAACAATCTTCCGTCACAGGCGCTTTGTAAATCAGGAAAACCGGTCTGTAAATCTTTCCAAACTCGTCGCCATGAGCAGCCAATATAGCGTCGAGGTCGCCTCAAGCGGAAGGTGATGGAAGACGGTCATCACTCTGCTTTCGATTCTATAATTAGTCCCGTTACTTATTTTCCGCTTTCTTTTTCGCAAGCGCGTTTGTGTTCTCGCTGCCCCTGAAGACAACAAGCTTCCACCAGAAGAATTCACCGACGAAGTTGAGAACCATGGTGCTGCCCTTAATGATGTACTCGTTGACACCGGCTCCGGCTGCCATTTGACCAAGCCAGGCTGTAATCGGAATAAAGAGCGCGTAGAAAAGCCCGACCTTCAGCATAGCAATGGGGACATTGTTGGCTGACTTGAACGTGTAGCGCCTGTTGAGGGTGAAATTCCAGAGGACGGAGAGGACGATGGACGTCACGTGTTTGACATCATACGGC
>JAGVUP010000017.1 GCA_019136215.1 Chloroflexota bacterium
CTGCTGGAAACCAATGCCGCAAACACACCTGGCATGCTCCGCCCCGTTGGCGATGACAGCTTCAAACACATCATCATGCCGATGAACGTAAACCGCTAAAACAACCAATTCTTAAAAAGAAAAGCTGGCTCGGAAGTTCCGAGCCAGCTTTTGGTTTAATCAGGTGCCTAACCCAGGCTTTTCCCAAGCTCAAAAGCCTGCTGGTTCAGCGCGACAAATTGCGGCTTGACGTTTTCAGCGATAATCTTGTTCCAGTCGATCTCTTCAAGTCCCAATTGGCGTACGCTGGCTGCGAGCAGGATGATGTTCATCACGCGCAGATTGCCGAGCTTGCGGGCTTCCTCGCTTGCGTCGATGGCAATCACCTTGCCGGCATGTGCGCTGATCAATTCAGCCACGTTTTCAGGGTATTTGTCGCTTCCATTCTGCACGCCGATCGGATTCACGCGCATCTCGTTGAGAATCACGATGCCTTTGCCGTCTGTGCGGAGGTATTCCAGGTTGCGCAGAACTTCAAGCTCCTCAAAGCCGATGATCACATCCGCCTTTTTGGCTTCCACAATTGGCGAAAAGACCTTCTCGCCAAAGCGCACGTGGGTCAAAACAGGACCTTCCCGCTGGGACATGCCGTGGACTTCGCTCATTTTGACGTCATATCCTTTTGAGAGCAGCCCCTCGGTCAGCAGCTTGCTGGCAAGAATAGTTCCCTGTCCCCCGACACCGGTCAAAAGAATGTTTTTTGTGGTCATCATGCCTCCACTTTCTGAATCGCGTGCACCGGACACACCTGGGCGCAGACACTGCAGCCAACGCATTTTTCAGCTTCGATGGATGATTTTTTCTTTTCAAGCTGGAAGACGATTGCCGGGCAGCCGGTGCGCGTGCACTTCTTGCAGCCGATGCAGAGCTCTTCGTTTACCCAATAAACCGAGCTAAAGGAGCCTTTGAATTCTTCCTTATCGAGTGCGGTTTGTTTTTTGAGCGCGCAAGGCCAGCGGGTGATGATCACGGAAGGTTCCTGCAAGCCTAAAGCCCAATCCAGCGTTTCTTTGACTTGGGTGAGCTGATTGGGATCGATGACCCTGACGTTTTTGAAGCCGAAAGCGCGGGCGATTGCCTCAATGCTGACGGCTTCGGTGATTTCGCCCTGAACTGTGCGCCCGCTGCCAGGGTTATCCTGCTGACCGGTCATGGCGGTGATGCGGTTATCGAGCACGACGGTGATCAGGTTGCTTTTGTTGTAGGCGACATCCATCAGCGAGTTGATGCCCGTATGGAAGAAGGTCGAGTCGCCCAAAACAGAGACTACGCGCATTTGATTGCCTTCGATGCTGTCGAAAATCTGCTGCGCGCCGTGTCCGAGGCTGATGCTGGCGCCCATACAGACGGTGCTTTCCATCGCGTGGTAAGGCGCACCAGACGCGAGGGTGTAACAGCCAATGTCTCCGGAAACCATCACGTTCTTGCGGCGACCCAGTTCGTAGAAGAAACCGCGGTGCGGACAACCTGCGCAGAGCGTGGGTGGACGAGGGATGATGGCGGAGCGAACATCATTATCCACCGGATATTCTTCGCCAAACATGGCGGCGCGGATCACCTCGGGTTTCATTTCGCCGTTGCGCGGGAAGAGGTTCTTTCCATCGCAGGCAATGCCCAGAGCGCGCACGTGATCCTCGATGTAGGGATCATTTTCCTCGAGGATGTAAATCTTCCCGACCTTCGACGCAAACTCGCGGATCAGATCATCCGGCAGCGGGTTGGTAAAGCCGAGCTTGAGGTAGGAAGCGCCGTCGCCAAAGACCTCGCGTGCGTAGAGATAACAATCGCCAGAACAGATGATTCCGATGCCAGGTTCATGCATCTCAATTCGATTCCACTGGCAGTTGTTGGAATATCCCTTCAATAATTCCTGATTTTGCTGAACTTTCACCTTCATAGGGCGAGCGTTCGCAGGAACCGCTACGTACTTTTTGATGTTCTTGACGTAAGGTTTGATCGGGACATCCTGTCGGTCGCCGAGTTCCACCAGACTTTTGGAATGGCAGACGCGCGTGGTCATCCTGAAAAGGACAGGGATGTCATACTGTTCGCTGATTTCGAACGCCTCCAGCAGCATGTCTTTGCATTCCTGGCTGTCGGAGGGTTCAAACATCGGCGTCATTGCAGCTTTGGCGTAATTGCGGTTATCTTGCTCGTTTTGGGATGAGAACTGCCCGGGCTCGTCAGCCGTAACGACCACCGCGCCGGCGTTTACGCCCATGTAGGCAAACGTGAAAAACGGGTCGGCTGCCACATTCAAACCAACGTGCTTCATCGATGCGATCGCGCGAGCGCCTGCCAGCGACGCTCCGATGACGGATTCAAGGGCAGTTTTCTCGTTGGGAGCCCACTCGGAGTGAATCTCTTTGTAGGTGGCAATATTTTCAAGGATCTCAGTGCTTGGGGTGCCAGGATAAGCCGCGGCGAAGCGCACCCCTGCCTCCCAGGCGCCGCGAGCGACTGCTTCGTCGCCAGTGATCAATTGTTTCAAAGTCTTCTCCTTTTCAGTCAGAACAGTATGGTGAGTAACTGGTTTACTGAGTTTCAGTATAAACGAAATACATGGATATTGGGGGAATCAGTTTTTACCAAGAGTTACAAGGAGCCGAAGAATGACTTTTTTTGCATACAAAGAGCCTATCTTGAACGTCAAGCTGTTGGAGGCGAACCTCTTCAGTTGTGGCAAAGTCACTGGGTCGAATAGTCTCGACTTCAAAGCCCTCGCCAACAACAATATCAACAAAGTCGTTCCCATAGGCTCGAACATGGTCAAGTTGACCGAAGAGACGTTCGCGTTCTGCAGGATCGGTAACGGAAGAATCTTGAATTGTTTTCTCTCCAAAAATAGGTACCATAAGCATTAGGAGTCCTTCTGAGCTTAGTACACGGTGAAATTCTCGAAGAGCCTGGCGATCATCATCCACATGTTCAAGCACGTGTGAGCAAAAAATCAGGTCAAAGCTATTTTCTGGATAGTCGATGGCGCAAATATCCATTTTTTCCATGGCATTCTTATCGTAGAGGTCTCCACTAATGTAGTGCGACTTTGAAATTGAATAAAACAAATCCCGAATGGCGTCTTCAGGCGCAATATGTAGAATGCGGAGATTCTTGCGATGAAACGGTATTTTTGCCCGTTGAAAATATATCCACACAAAACGATGTCGTGCCAACGACTTACATACCGGGCACCAGCGGTGGTAAGGACGGAAAAGGGGAGGAAAGCTGCTCAAATGGCTGCCGCACACAGGGCAGTAGTACTTATCGCCACGAAACAATCGAGCTCGCCAAGTTCTAGGCAGCGAAAAAAGGATTTTCGCAAACAGGAAACTAAAGAGACGATAAAACAGGTGTCCTGATCGATAAGCTGTAAATAAGCGTTTAAAGTTATTCATCGTTTTCGATAATTGTAAGCGATTGCATGAAGAAGATATTTTTTTTCTTTTGAAACATATTATGAAACCCTATTAGAAAATCACTTTAATTATATACGTTTCCCGTGAGTGTTGAAAACAACAGAACAAACGAATTGAGCTGAGTTAGTTGACTCCTAATAGGCTTTTGGGTAATATGGCTGCAAATTTATGTAACAGGACAATCGATGAAACTACCTATCGTTAGCATTTTGTCTTGCGTCTATAACGGCGCATCGGAACTGCCACAGGCAATGCAATGTCTAAATGCCCTGGAAAGACCAAATGACCTCCCGATTGAGCTGCTGGTTGTTGATAACAACTCAACGGATGATAGTGTTTCACAGATCCAAAACAAATTTATCCAAAATGACCGAACTTTCTTGAGAATCATTCATGAAAAACGGCAAGGCGCGGGCTGGGCAACACGTACAGGGCTGAAGGCTTGCCGGGGCGAGTTCATTGCCATCATGGATCAGGACAACTGGGTAAGACCAGATTGGCTGACAGCGGGGCTGGCTGCACTCCAGGCAGACAAAAAGCTTGGCGGCGTGGGCAGTTTGAATCATGCCGTTTCTAAGAGCAAGATACCCCCGTGGTTTGACCGTTATCAATCTAATTTTGCAGTTGGTCCCCAAAAAATGGAGCATGCTCCAGAAGCGCTTCCTCCGGTCATTTGGAGCGCAGGTTGTTTTTTGAGGGCGGAGGCGGTCAAACAAGCCTTGGCGCTCGACATTGAGCCTCTGATGGTGAGCCGTGCTGGCAAGTCAATGCTCGCTGGCGACGATACAGAAACTTTTATGCTCATGCAGTTGTGCGGCTGGCGGTTTTCGTATGATCCAAGAATACAGATCGATCACTTCATGCCGGAAAAGCGTCTCAAATGGCGCTATTACTTACGCATGCGTGAAGGAAATGGAAGGACTGCGGTTTATGTCGATATCTATCGGCGCATTTTGGCTGAAATCCTTCTGGGAAAAAGAGGTCAGGACTACCAATGGCATCACGAATTGCAGAAGGCGCGTTCCGCATTGCTCTCGGATCCTTTAGGATTAATAGCAGCAACCATACCCGGCTTTGAGGGCAACAACCGCCCAGCCCTTGCAATGTCGAGGTGGGGCGCTTATCGGGAGAGGCGCGACCAAGGCGCTGAGCTGCAAAACATTTACAACAGCCTTCGCAAAAAAGTGCTCAACAAATTGGGTGATTAATATTATTGATTCTAAATTTTACTATCTTTATAATCGGAGCGACTAATGTTTGGTTACTTAAAGCATAAAATAAACAAGCTGGTTAAAATGGCACTCTTCAGAATGGGCATCGATACGCCGGGAGCATACTTGACCATCGCGGAAACAATTCCCGGTTGGGTAACATGGCAGGAATTGGCTGAAAAAATCCGTTGCTGCCAGCTCTTGCCGCGGGATGCGCAAATCGTGGAAATCGGGGCATTCCTGGGAAGGTCAACGGTCGTGTTGGCTGGCGCAAGAAAATTGAAAGGCAGCGGCATGGTCCATTCCATTGATCCCTTTGACGCTTCCGGAGAAAGTTTTTCGGCTGGGATTTATAAAGAGATTGAAAACGGGTTAAAAAGCAGTTTGTTGGACACCTTCAGACAGAACCTGTCGCGTGCGCGCGTATCGGATTATGTTCGGGTGCATAAGGGGACGGCTGAATCGGTGGTTTCAGGCTGGCAAACGCCAATCGATTTGCTCATTTTAGATGGCGACCAATCGCCTGAAGGCGCTCTGGCAGCTTATAAAGCTTGGATTCCATTTTTAAAGCCTGGAGGCATTTTGATTCTGCACAATTCAGGAAAACGGGTTTACGAAGAAGGACATGACGGGCATCGACAATTGGCGCTTAAGTTTCTAAAAGAGCCTGAATACGTGGAGATACACACCGAACGCATGACCACATTCGCGAAGAAAGCGGAACACAAAGTTGAGCAATCTCTAAGATAAGTCAAGGATGTACTGAAACAGAAACCAAACAAAAACCTGACCTTGACCCCAAACCCAAAAGGGATTAGAATCGCAATCCTTACGGAAAGGTCCTCGTAGCTTAATGGATAGAGCACCTGCTTGCGGAGCAGACGGTTGCGCGTTCGACTCGCGCCGAGGACATTTTCTCTTATAATACCTCTTCCTCAACACATACGAGTACCCCAAGGGCACTTATTCGCCTCGCGCCGAGGACATTTTTCTTTTAACGTTTTGGGCTTAAACACATACGAGTACCCCAAGGGCACTTATTCGCCTCGCGCCGAGGACATTTTGCTTTTAACGTTTTGGGTTAAACACATACGAGTACCCCAAGGGCACTTATTCGC
Source organism: Chloroflexota bacterium (assembly GCA_019136215.1). GTDB lineage: Bacteria > Chloroflexota > Anaerolineae > Anaerolineales > Anaerolineaceae > Mesolinea. The sequence goes on from JAGVUP010000017.1 coordinate 5,785, forward strand.
CTCGCGCCGAGGACATTTTTCTTTTAACGTTTTGGGCTTAAACACATACGAGTACCCCAAGGGCACTTATTCGCCTCGTGCCGAGGACATTTTTCTTTTAACATTTCAGGCTTAAACACATACGAGTACCCCAAGGGCACTTATTCGCCTCGCGCCGAGGACATTTTTCTTTTAACGTTTTGGGTTAATCACATACAAGTACCCCAAGGGCACTTATTCGACACGCCCCAAGGACGTGCTTCATTCAACGTTTTTTTGCAAAAACAACTCAAGCACCCAAAGGGCATTGTTCGACTCGCGTTGAAGGTTGTTTTGGCACCTCGATGCCAGAACAATCGTCATCATAAGGGCGCTTATACAGATTGCCATGAGATAACTCATAAAACTTTTGAGAAAGCGCCGCCCTGCTCTCAACACCCCAACTTGGATATCCCCTAAAACCATGACAAGCCCTTCTCACACCCTCGTCCCAAAACAACCCCAGAAAAGAATCGGGAAATTTAACCGTCTCATTCCTTGAAATCCGTTTTCTTCATCAGCATCTTATCATCTGCTGAAATCAGGGATTCCAACCTAAAGACACGTCAGGTTAGCCTTTAGGGAATCTTTCAACGCAACATTATTGCACCGCATTAAAACCCAAAAATAATTAGTATCTTTCAAACATACTCATTTCGTCCCTCTACTCATCCCGAAACATGTAAGCAGATTGTTTCACGTGAAACAATCTGGCGTTACAACGCAACATCTGCCCGCCTCCTTACTTAGAATGAAATCAATTTTGTCCAAAGTTTCACGTGAAACATTACCTTATGTTTCGCAAATAGATGGGCACAGTTTGTGCATCATCGTTATAATTCGTGACAATTGGAGGCGTTTATGCTCAAGAAACTTTGGCTGCTCATTCTCCTCGCGGCGCTTATCACGCTTGAAGGTTGCGTTCGCACCACACCGGTCGCTCCCGCAGGCTCAGACCCCATCCAATCCCCAGACGGTAAGCAGCCCACGCCGACCGCGACACGCCTTACGCCGCTTTTGGACCTGGAAGTTTTCGTGGGCGGTCACGGCTGGGCAAGCAACGCGGATCGCACTATTTTTTACAACACACGGGATTTCGGCGAAAACTGGTTCAACGTTACGCCCGAGGGCTTCTCCGCCCAAGGGGCGGGCTGGGGCTTCACTACTGCTTTCCCGAACGGAGACGCCGGCTGGATTTGCCAGACCGAGAGCGAATTCACCTCAAAGCTTTACACCACTATCGACGGAGGTCGCAACTGGCAAACTCTCACTTTAGAATTCCCCTGCGGGTTGATATCGCTGATCAATACAGACGAAGGGTACATACTCTCAGACATGGGGGCTGGCGCTGGCTCGCAATATGTCAGCATCTACTATACCTCCAACGGCGGGCAAACTTGGGATTTGCGCTTCGAGCACGAACCTGCCGATTCAGACGATCACGGGCTGCCTACCAGCGGTACTAAATCTCACTTCGTGTTTCTCAGTGTCAATAACGGTTTAGTTGGTGGTTCTGCGCCTATTCCAGGATCAGTTTACTTATATCGAACGAAAGACGGGGGCGTTTCGTGGTTTCAGTCTGAATGTGAGGGCTTGCCAGTCGATGAAAATCAGGAAACCAGCGTGGAAGATATCATTCGCATTGACTCCAATAGCGCCATCCTCCCGGTGCGTTCCTACCTGGCTGACGGCAGCACCGCCACTTACTTCTGCAGCAGCACGGATGCCGGAGAGAGCTGGCAGTACATTGGCATGCTTGAAAATGTCGAGTTCTTTGATTTCGGATCGCTTTTGACGGGCGTCGCATTCGGAGATGGCAAAATGTTTCAAACCGAAAACGGCGGCGCAACCTGGACCGACACAAGCGCCGGTCTGCCACCTGTGGTCATGCCCGTTGCTGTCAACATGATGAATGACCGCGTCGGCTTCCTCACAGCAACGATCACACCCGCCACACTGACCGATAACCGCATCTACATGACGGGCAATAACGGCGATAACTGGCAGTCAATCCCTGGTAATGTCATAGATTCCATCCTCATTAATCCGACGCCATAGATTGACAAATATTTGCAAAACTGAGATAGCTTACTATAATTGTTTAAGATGATGAAAAAAGCTCTGGTTTTGATAACGTTCGCTATAGCCTTGTCGCTCCTTTCTTTAGGGTCCGCGCAGGCTGATCCAGGTCCTGAAGGCGGAAATGCTCAGGCTCTGACCGCTTATATCGAAAGCTGGACTGATTTGGGCGTACAGGACGAGACAGAAACCGCGCCCCTGCCGTCCGCGGATCCGGGTAAGAAGGTGTACATCACCTTCGACGACGGTCCGGACCCTCTTTGGTCGCCGCAGGTGCTGGCGGTTTTGCGAAAATACAACGCGCACGCGACCTTTTTTATGATCGGGCGCAACGCGGCGAGTTTCCCGGAAACGATCGTGCAAATTGCAAGCGATGGGAACACACTTGCCAATCACAGTTACAACCACTACGATCTGACCACGCTCGACGCCGCCAGTTTATCACTGGAGATTGGCGACACCGATTATTACATCCGCAGCGCGCTTCGAAACAATCCCGAACTTGAAGGGCAGGTGACCAGATGCCTGCGTCCTCCCTACGGTCAGGCCAATGACTTTGTTTATTCCTACGCTGGCAGCATGGGTTACAGTATCTCAATGTGGAATCTGGACACTCGTGATTGGGCAGGTACTGATCCTCATCTAGTTTTGTCAGATTTCATCAGCCAGTTACAACCGGATCGGGTCGTGCTCATGCATGACGGCGGTGAGAACCGCCAGAACACGATCGAAGCCCTTGATCTGATTTT
>JAGVUP010000073.1 GCA_019136215.1 Chloroflexota bacterium
TTGCCTACTCTTTCGAGACCGGCGAAAAACAAAAAATGTTCGATATCACCAACGGCACGATCAAGCTGCTCTACCCGCGCATCTCGCCGGATGGCAAGTGGCTCAGCTACCGCGGAACAGATAATTCATCCGTTTGGCTGATGAATCTCGAAACCCAGGAAAACCGCCTGCTGATGGACGGCTCCAACGCGCGCTCCGTCATCTGGCTGGATGACGCCCGCCTGGTAGCTTCTTTGACCGATGAAAACGGAAGTTACCACCTCGTTGTGGTGGATATCAATGACTGTGGCATCTCGCGCGTTGATGGCATCCAGACGGAATTAATGGACGCGATCCTGGTCAAGTAAAAAAGCGCAACAGACAAAAGCCGGACCGCACCGCATCCGCGGTATAAAGTCCGGCTTTTCTTGTCAGTCCACAAAGATAGTTGCATTCCTACACAATCGTACCCCTCATTTTCGCAAACAATCATGATAAGATTTCTGCAGGTTTTGCTGAACTAAATCGGCATTGATCGGAGGTTGTGTATGTCTTTAGTCAATTTAGCGGAGCTATTAAAACCCGCCAACGAACAAAAATACGCGGTGGGGGCATTTGATGTCTTTTCAATCGAGATGGCAAGCGCGGTGATCCGTGCCGCGGAAGAAACAAAATCGCCGGTGATCCTTGCGTACGTTGAGGCGTTTGACACATTGGTCTCAATGGAATCCTACGTTGCCTTCCTGCGCAGGTTAGCGGAGGATGCCTCTGTACCCGTTTGCATCCATCTTGACCACGCCACAAATCTGGAGATCATCCAGCGGGCTGTGCGCTGCGGATTCAGCTCGGTGATGATCGACGCATCCGACAAATCCTTTGAAGAAAACATCGCTGCCACTGCCGAAGTGGTCGGGATCTGCAAGCCGCTGGGCATCTCCGTGGAATCTGAGCTCGGGCACGTTTCCGGGAACGAAGGCATGTACGCCGACGATACCGGTGTGTACACCGAGGTCGAATCGGCAAAAGAATTCGTGGATCGGACTGGTGTGGACGCCCTCGCGGTCGCCATTGGAACCATTCATGGGGTCTACAAGTCCACTCCCGTCCTTAGTTTTGACCGCTGCGCCCAGATAAAATCAGCCACCAACAACCTCCCCCTGGTGATCCATGGCGGTTCAGGGCTCTCGGACGAAGACTTCCGCAAAGTGATCGCCGCGGGCATCAACAAGGTCAATATTTTTACCGATCTAACCATCGCGGCGATGGAATACCTCACAAGCGATGAAATTACCAACAAGACACACTATTTTTCCGCCAGCATGCAAGTCACGGAAGTAATTAAACAGGCAACTATTGCCAAGCTGCAGCGTTTTGGCTGCATTGGCAAGGCAGTCTGATAGCCTCAGAACAGAATCTTGAATAGGGTAATGATCAGAACGTGATCATTACCCTATAATTTTTCGGATCGATCGCCGCCTCAAAAGCTTGCTGGCAATCCTTGTAATTAAACTCCGCGGTGACAAAGCGACCGGGTCGGATAATACCCTTGTTGATCATTCGAACAGCCTGATCGAAAGAGCTTGTGCTCGGATTAACCGCCCCGGTGATAACAACTTCGGTGTTGTGCACCCAGTTTGGGCTCATCTTGATAGGGGCATCGGGATGTTGGGAGCTGTACATCACGAAAACGCCGCCTTTGGCAAGCAGCCCGAGCGCCTGCTCGGCGACAGCAGGAATTGCGGTGGTATTGATTACCGTATTTACTCCGCGTCCTTCTGTCAAGTGGGCAATTTCTGCCTGCAGATCAACCGCGGTCGGGTCCAGCGTGAGATGGCAGCCCAGATCCTGCGCCCATTTGCGCCTCTCGGGATTTGGCTCACTCAAAATGGTATAGGCTCCGCGCAGTTTGGCTACCATCACATGCAGCAACCCCATCACGCCGCCCCCAATGATCAACACATCATCCCCGGGTTCTATGGACGCGTTCGAAATGCTGTTCAAGACGCACGCCAATGGTTCCGTCAGCACCTGATCCTGGAGCGAGACTGGACGGGTGTACTTCCAAACGGAGGAGCGGTCGATGCTGATATATTCACCCAACCCGCCCATGCCGTAGACATCCGGACCATTGAGCCTGAAACTGCTCAGCTCGTCACATAAATTTGGCATCCCTTTTCGGCAGTAATAACAGCTATTACACTGTTTGATCACCCTTAGAGCAACATCCTGACCAATCGGATATTCATCAGGATCTAAGCCTTCACCCAACCCGGCAATTTGCCCAATCGTCTCATGCCCTCCCACCAGGGGAAGCGGAACTTTCTTTTCGCCGACAAAGACGCGCTGTTCCCAGGTGCAAAGAGCCGTTGCCTTTACCTTGACCAAAACTTCATTTTTTCCAGGATGAGGCTTTTCAATTGATGCGACTTCGGTTTTATATTGATCGGTGATCAGCACCGCATTCATTTTTTCAGGCATACCATTCCCTTCACGCTCAAACGGGGGCAGAACAGAAGCTCCGCCCCCTTAATTAAGATGGGTTAGAAGATTCCCACCAAGCCGCCAACAACAGCAATGGCGATGACCAGCAGGATCACATATTGGGTTTTCCAACCCTTTTTCATCAGCGCGTAGCAGCCCAGGGTCAGAAGAAGTGAAAGCAGACCCGGAACCAAGGCGTCGAAGAAATCTGCTTGCAGGGAGAATACTTTATCCGCGCCCATTGGAATCTTGATCGCGGTCGCGACGTTGACATATTGCGAGATCAAACCGCCCATAACGGCGCAGCCCATGATGCCCGCGCCGACGATGACCTTGTTGATCGCTTTGTTTTCCATCAGGTTCAAAATAGCTTCGCTGCCTTTGTTATAGCCGAGTTTCAACAGCCAATAGCCATAGACGTAGTACACGATATAGAACAGGATGGAATACAGGACAGGAGCTGCCACGTTCCCATCCTTGGCGGGACCAAGGAATAATACAATCATCAGCGGGATCATGACGCCCTGCCAGATCGTGTCGCCGACGCCAGCCAGCGGACCCATCAGACCGGTCTTGATCGAGGTGAACGCCTCATCGCTCAAGTCCGCTCCCAGTTTCTTCTGCTCTTCCATAGCCGCCACGAGCCCGATCACCGCAGATCCGGTCGCATTCTCCGTATTGAAGAATTCGGAATGGCGGCGCATGGCTGCCTTCATTTCTTCGGGATCATCCTTGTACAGCTTGCTGAGGATAGGGGTCATCGCGTGCAAAAAGCCGATTCCTTGCATTCTTTCATAGTTATAGCAGGACTGGAAGTAGTACATCCATTTCCACCAGGCGCTGCGAATATCTTTGGGCTCCAGCAGTTTGCTGGTTTCGAGTTTTCCGGTTTCGCCAATGGCGGATGCTTCTTCACCGCTGGAAGCATCGTCCCGATATTTAAGATTGATATAGATCAACGTCAAAGCCAGGAATATCAGTGCCAGCGGCAGAGTCTTGAGACCCAGGAAGGCTGAGGCAAGGAAGCCGAGGAACATGAAAATACGCGCAGGTCCTTTGTAGATGGCAAGCAGCATCATCCCAATTCCAACGGCAGGCAGCATTCCGCCGATCACGCTCAAAATCCGCAGGAAGTTACCACCAAGGCTTGTAATCAAATTGGTGATCGCGTCCGCGCCGTAATAAGCAGCCAGGAAGCAGGGGATTGCCGTAATAAGGAAGAGCAATATCTGCGGCAAGAGGATGTTTACGATCCAAACTTTTTCCGGCTTTCCTTCTTCGACGTATTTATCAGCGAGGCGGACAAAAACGGTATCGAATGTGAGCCTGCCGACCCAAACCAGGGCTCCGAGCAAGCCAAGCGGAACAGCCACAGCCAGAGCTGCGTTCATTTCCAAGCCGCCCGAGATTGCCAGAGCCGTGCCCAAAATCCCAGCCAACGACATATCAGCGGGCATGGAACCGCCAGCGCTGATAAAGCCGATATACATCAGGTTGATCGTGGCACCGATGGTGACGCCCAAAACCGGGTTCCCAAGGATGATGCCGACGACCAAGCCCAAAATCATCGGGCGGTACAGGATGGCGTAGTTACCAAGTCCGCCGAAGGGCCAGGGACTGTTGGCAAAATAATACAAAATGCCTAATAAAATTGCTTGTGTAACGGTCATTTCTCTCCTTTTATGATTGACCTTAAATTAGTGGAACGTTCTGCTGGAACCAACTGATAATAAATCTCAATACCGTTGTCCATAAGACGCCTGAGACAGTCCACTTCTTCGGGACTTGCAGATATGTTTTTGTTTAATTGCCTCCTTCCTGTTTTTGCTCCCATTCCTCCCAAATTGATCGAAGTAATCTCAACACCGCGGGAAATAAGCTCCTCCATGACCTGCGGGACCTTAGTGAGCAGAATGATTTTTTGAGATGCAAGCTCGTTTTGCCTGAGATATTTCGCGCTGCCTTCGGCATCCATGATCTCAACCTTAATATCCGGAGGGGCGGCGGCTCGCAGCAGGCGCTGGGAGAACGAATCTTTGGATAAATTCTCGTCCGCGATGAGGATGATGTTGGCTCTGATTGACTTGCACCACGAAGTTACGATCTGCCCATGGATCAAACGGTCGTCGATTCTTGCCAAAACAAGGTTGCTCATTTTTCTCCTAACTGCCCATCAGGGCGTTTACATTCATGACAGAACCTGGAAAAATATCAGTCAGGTGCTCCAGAAGTTCCTTAACCGACATGTCATTACGCGAGAGCAGCGCCTCCAATAGAAGCGCCAGGTTGATCCCGCTTATATGTCCGAACGGATATTCCTGCATGAGAGAACCGACCACATTAAAAGGAGTTCCAGAAACCAGATCCGTAAAAACAAGGACGTCCTCTTCGGTGTTCGCTTCCAAAAAATCTCTGATTCTCCGCTCCAATAGTTCAGGATTCTCATTTTTATACAGACCAATGGCTTCAATTGCCTCTGTTTGGTCCCCTGCGATCATTTCCGCGCTGGAGATCATTGCCTTGGAGAGGTCGCCGTGAGAAACAAAAAGGAATTTTGTCAAGTTACGCACCTCACTGACATTGGAGTTGAAAAATCATCGCCCGGGCTGTGTGCTGGTCTGTTACCAGGGTCTTGATGTAGCCTTGGCGGGCGGCAGCAATCAAACCCGGCACCTTGGCTTCCCCTCCAGCCAGACAGATCACAGTGGGAATGGCTTTGAGGCGCTCCAGCGGGAGGGAAATCTGTTCATAATAAGCGCTGGAATCAAGAACCGTTCCATCCTCGTAAAAGAATCTCGCGAGGATATCGCCAACGACATCACTCGTTGCGATCAACTGCTTATACTCTTCGGATGCCTCGCTGATCAAGAACTCTCCCTCCGCGTATTTAGGTCCCAACCCGATCACGACTGCGTCCAGGTTTTCCCAGTGAGATACCAGCCGATCGTATCTGTTCTTTTCAATGGGCTGCTTGTGAAGGTTACTTTGACTGAAAACCGGAACGCTGGTGTAAAAGCTTTGCGCGTTGAATTTCTCCGCAAAACGGTCAACGATCACATTGCTCTGGAAATATTGATTACTCTCGTCGGAGATCCCTACGAGGGGGATGAAGGTGCGCACGCCGTTGGCATTTACTTTTGGTAGTTTTAGCGCGGTGTGGTAGATGGTGCATCCCCATCCGATTCCAATATTCTTCGCGCTTCCAAGCAACTCTAACATACGCTGACCAGCAAGCTCTCCGATCATCTCAGAGACTTTTACCGGTACATTTTTATATTCATCCGGGACAGCGACCAAAACCACTTCCTGAAGATTTAATAGCGTCTCGAGCTGCTCGCTCAGATTCTGAAATTCCAGTGATTGAGGGAAATCCACTTTTATCTTGACAATCCCCAACTGACGCGCTTTGCTCAGCAGGCGTGAAACATGCGGTCTTGAGATGTTTTCCTGTCTGGAAATCAATTGCTGGGAGCAGCCTTCAATGTAGTAGCGATAAGCTATTCGATGAAGCAGAACGTAGTCAGGATTATCTTTCATTCTTACACCAAAGCATGTACATTTGTACATGAAAAGACTGATTAAAATTATACTTGCGGGGAATATGAGCGTCAATCCATAAAAGCGCGTACATATGTACATTAATACGATAAAAGAATGGTTTGTGTGGAATACAAGCGGGTTTAGCGGTCCCAAAAGCCAAATTGGATCGCCCCGTAGAATTAATACATTTCAAACAGCCATCAGCTATGCTTAATCACAATCAATAAACTATTAACTTTTGCGCGGAGAGCTTTCCCGCAAAGGATGGAGGCACTACTATGGACCTGAACAAGTTCACTCAAAAAGCGCAGCAGTCCGTGCTGGGAGCCCAGCAACTGACGCGTGAGTTTAACCACCAGGTGATCGAGCCCAGCCACTTGCTGCTGGCGCTGCTCAATCAGCCTGAAAGCACCGTACCAGCGGTGATCACGCAAATCGCCGGCTCGGCGGAAGTATTAAAGGAAGAGGTGCGCAAAGAACTCGAAAGCCGACCCAAAGTCTACGGCGGATCGTCTGGCGAAGCCGGGCTCTCCCGCCAGGCTGCGGACGTGCTGGACGCGGCGGAACGCTACGCCAAGGGCATGGGCGACGAATACACCTCAACCGAACACATCCTGCTCGGGCTGACCGACAGCCCCGAGAGCAAAACGCTCTCAGCCTTCGGCATAAACAAAGACGCCATTCTCAAAGCGCTGCGCGAGATCCGCGGGTCTCAGTCGGTCACCAGCCAAAACCCGGAAGACACCTATCAGGCGCTCGAAAAATACGGTCGCGACCTGACCGCGCTGGCGCGCCAGGGCAAGATGGACCCCGTGATCGGGCGCGATGAGGAAATCCGCCGCACGATCGAGATCCTCAGCCGCCGTACCAAGAACAATCCCGCCCTGATTGGCGAACCCGGCGTAGGCAAGACCGCCATTGTCGAAGGATTAGCCCAGCGCATGGTCAACCGCGACGTTCCGGAAGGTTTGAAGAACAAACGCCTGGTGCAGTTGGACATGGCAGCCATGGTCGCCGGCGCGAAATATCGCGGCGAATTCGAAGAAAGGCTCAAAGCCGCCCTCAAGGAAGTCACCGAAGCGGACGGGCAGATCATTCTGTTTATCGACGAAATGCACACCGTCATCGGCGCGGGGGCTGCCGAAGGCGCCATGGACGCGGGTAATATTCTCAAACCTCTGCTGGCGCGCGGTGAGCTGCACCTGATCGGCGCGACGACCACCAACGAGTACCGCAAATACGTCGAAAAAGACGCCGCCCTCGAACGCCGCTTCCAGCCGGTTTACGTCGCGGAGCCCAGCGTGGAAGATACCATCAGCATCCTGCGCGGTCTGAAATCAAAATACGAAGTGCATCACGGCGTCCGCATCACCGATTCCGCGGTCATCGCCGCCGCGACAATGAGCCACCGCTATATCACCGACCGCCAACTGCCGGATAAGGCGATCGACCTGATTGATGAAGCTGCCGCTCATCTGCGCACGGAAATCGACTCGAAACCCCAGGCGCTGGACGAAGTCGACCGCGATATCATGCAGTTGGAAATCGAAAAACAGGCTCTGCAGAAAGAAAAAGACCAACCCTCGCTTGCGCGGCTGGAAAAGATCAAAGCCGAGCTGGCGGATCTGGAGGAAAAATCGAAAGCCCTGACAGCCCAGTGGCAGGCGGAGAAAGAAGCCATCCAGGGATACAAAGACCTTAAGGCAAAGCTCGATCAGGCGCAGTTGGACATGGAACGCGCTGAAAGATCTGCCAACCTCGAAGAAGCCTCTCGCCTGCGCTACGGCACCATCCGCGAACTTGAAAGCAAAATTCACGATGCCGAGGCAAAGCTGCAGACCCAACAGAAGCAAGGCGCATTACTCAAAGAAGAGGTGGACGCCGAAGAAATCGCCACGGTCGTTGCCAAATGGACCGGCATCCCGGTCAACCGCTTGATGGAAGGGGAGATGGAGAAACTGCTGCGCATGGAAGAACGCCTGCATCAGCGCGTCGTCGGGCAGGAGGAAGCCATCAACGCCGTCTCCAACGCGGTGCGCCGCTCGCGTTCGGGCATGCAGGACCCCAACCGCCCGATCGGTTCCTTCATTTTCCTGGGACCCACTGGAGTCGGCAAGACGGAACTCGCGCGCGCCCTGGCGGAATTCCTGTTTGATGACCAAAACGCGTTGGTGCGCATTGACATGAGCGAATATCAGGAACGCCACACCATCAGCCGGCTCTTCGGCGCGCCTCCGGGATACGTTGGCTACGAAGAGGGCGGTCAGCTCACCGAGGCTGTGCGCCGCCGCCCCTACAGCGTGGTGTTGTTCGACGAGATCGAAAAAGCCCATTCAGAGATTTTTAACGCCCTGCTGCAGGTGCTGGATGACGGGCGCATGACCGATGGGCAGGGACGCACGGTGGACTTCCGCAACACGCTGATCATCATGACCAGCAACCTCGGAAGTCAACTCTGGATGCATGACGAGAAGGATCAGCCCAAAGCCGTGAGCCGGGACGAGATCGTGGACCTGCTGAAAAACTTCTTCCGACCGGAGTTTTTGAACCGGGTAGATGAAATCGTGGTTTTCAAGCCCCTCACGCGCGAGAATTTGGGCGAAATCGTCAGCATCCAA
>JAGVUP010000101.1 GCA_019136215.1 Chloroflexota bacterium
GAATTGGCGTGGACTCATCTGGCGGGGATGCTTCTGCAGGACGCGCACCTTCCAATACCCATACTGGAAGTATTGCTTCCAGAGTTTCCGCAAGGAGCCCCTGCTGAAATATTCAGATTTTACATCTTCCGCAAGCAGAATTCTTCCGCCTGCTTCGCGGATGCGATAGTTGTACTCATCATCCTGATTGCGTACCAATTCTTCATCATAGAGTCCAACTTTTTCGATGATTTTTCGGGTATAAGCGGGGAAGGGCACCGTATCCGTATACTTGGTGACGCCCGATTCTGTTCGGAAGGAAGAGTTTCCGACCCCAAATTTCGAACTCATCGCCAACGCGGTTACCTGTGAGATGATGTCTTCTCCAATTGAACACATCGGTCCTCCCACTCCATCCGCTTCTCCTCCTTGCAAATGGCAAACACAATCCGACACATAATCCGGAGCGATCACGCAGTGCCCATCAACGCGGATAATCACCTCGCCTTTTGCTCTTGGGATCAGAATGTTTAACCCCGTTGGGACGATCCTTCCTGGATTAAGGAAAACCGACCGGTCTGAGCCCTGAGAAGCCCAACTATGCAGGAACTCTGTTGTTCCATCGTCCGACGCGCCATCCGCGACCAAAACTTCCACGCGATCAACCGGATAGTCCTGATTTGCGACAGCTTGAAGACAGCGGGAGATGTATAGGATCTCATTGCGCACAGGGATGATTATAGAAACAAAAGGTTCTTCCACTATCTGTTTACCTTTGAGATAACCGCTTGAAATTTCCCGGCTTTGGTTCGTGGAATTAAGCCCACTTTTAGGACGGTGACATTGACATCCTTACCAAGCCGCTGAACCATTCTCTGCCGCAGATCCTGTTCGTCGTTTTCAGTGAAATTTTCTGTTGGAACAACCTTGACGATGAAGTCCGTCAGAGTCTCCTGGATGATCTGACCCTCCACAATGTGGGGTTGATCGGTGAAAATGCCATGGAAACGCACCAATTGCCTTCCGTCCGGACCGGTTACGACATCTTCAATGCGACCAACCACTTCTTTGATCACCGGCATCGGACGCCCACAAGGACAAGGATCAGGGTCCCAGGCAGCAAGATCTCCCAAGCGGAACCGAATCAGCGGTTGATATGTGCGGAACAGACAGGAGGCAACCACCTCGCCCACTTCACCAGGTTCACAAGCAGTCTGACGTGCAAGCGACCTTTTTCACACTCTGATGCAAAAAGCGCGCTCTCCACGGTACTATATTCCTCGAAAACCCGGCATCCATACGTGCGTTCCATCATGATCCGCATCTCAGGTGTCAGTTTTTCACTCGTCGTGATAATTGCTTTCAGGGGCGGCACATCAATCTTTTGTTCAAGGATATGGCGGGCGAGCAAATAGAAGGAAACGGCATACCCTGTCATCCAGACGACCTTATGTTTACGAATTGCGTCTACGTAGTGACGCGCAGTCGATGGATTCAAGTGGTAAGCAGAAAAGTAAACCTGTTTTTCCGCGGAATTGTAGCGGTAGACGTGCCGAGTTTCATCAGGATTTGGCTCTATGATGCGTCCGGAAAAAGTCGCTCTCGGTTGTGTAAACGAAACGCCAGCCCAATTGGCAGACCTCACTTCCCTGAGCGCCATACTTTCCCGTATTTCAGACAGGGTAAAGGTGGTGGAAATAGGCGTTCCCGTTGTACCGCTGGTTTTGAATGTCTGTCTGAATATCCCCCCATGTCCTTCTCGGACAAACAGTGTTTCCGCACCGCGGATTAAATTTTTCTCCAAAAGAGGAATTGCCGCTAAGTCGCCTTCCGATGCGCTTTGTTTTATTCGTGAATTCCAATGCTCTCTATAAAACGGGACCTCTTCAGAACAGATTTTGAGTAACTGTAACAGCCTCTGGTGTTGGTACTCATGCCATTGAGGCAGGGAATAATTTTCCCGCTCGCTGATCTGCCCGCAGAACTTTTTAAAACCCCCGCCAAATCTCAGCCACTGCCAGAATACACCATAGAGGCTGACCATCTGGTTTTGGAACCACAGCGGACTGTGGTTATAAAATTCCTCAACAGCTTTCATTACCGTCCGTCAACACTTTTCTGAAGACCATTTCCCACTCAGGGAGAACCATAGACCAATCATGCAATTCAGCAGTTCGCCGGGCATTCAGAGAGACTTGCGCTGCTAACTCCTGATTCCAAAGAAGTTCTTTGATGGCGTCGACCATAGCCACTTCATCATCAGGCGGAACCAGCATGCTGTCGTACCTGTCCGTTACCATCCACGGCACGCCCCCCACATTTGTGGAAACAACACAGGCGCCATTTGCCATTGCCTCAAGAAGGCTCCTTGGAGCTGTGTCGTAATTAGTAGTATTGATAAAAATATCCCCCTGTTCCAATAAAGAAGGTACTTCTTCGTATGGGACGGCAGGCAAAATTTGTAATTTTTTTTGCACGCCTAACTGTGCCGCCAGGGAATGAACCGCCTGAAGAGAACCGTCCCCTTTATCCGGTCCTGCCATAATCAGACGGGCATCCGGGAATCCAGCCGACAGCCCCGAAAGAACTCTGATTGCCAGTTCTGGATTGTAGGTCTCATGAAATGCGCGAACCCAAATAAGTTTGGGAGAGAAGATATCACGTTGTTTGAAGGGGATCTGCGATAAATCTATTCCGTTCGGAATGACACGGATGCTGTTACAAAAAAAACTCAGACTTTGCTGCAGGAACGGGGAAGGAGTGATCACCTCCGCAGCCAAAGAAAAA
>JAGVUP010000163.1 GCA_019136215.1 Chloroflexota bacterium
GCTGTCATTGAAGAGGCATTGCAAAATGACGATAACATCACCATCTACGGCGACTACGACACAGACGGCGTTACCGCTTCATCACTGTTATTTGAGTTTTTCCAGCTGCTTGGTCATGAGCCGCGGGTCTACATCCCGAACCGTTTTGAGGAAGGCTACGGGCTCAATCTGGAGGCGATTGAAACGTTGGCAGCCGAAGGAACCCGGCTGCTCATTACCGTTGACTGCGGCATCCGCTCCGTGCGGGAGGTGCGGCGCGCAAAAGAGCTGGGCATGCGCGTCATCATCACCGACCATCACCAACCCGGCAGTGAGCTTCCCCCAGCGGACGCAGTCATCAACCCCCACCAGCCTGCTGACCCTTACCCCTACAAGGAACTCGCGGGGGTGGGGTTGGCATACAAGCTGGCTGAAGCCTGCCTGTTGAGCCGTCCAAACCCGGCGGTCGACCTCAATCAATGGCTCGACCTGGTCGCCATTGGCACCGTTGTGGACATGGCGCCGCTCACCGGCGAAAACAGGTCTCTTGTCAAACGCGGGCTCGCGTTGATGCGCCAACCGCAGCGGCAGGGGTTATTCTCGCTGGCGCAGGTCTCTTCGATCAACCCCGCAAGGTTCAATACCGGGCATCTCGGTTTCGCCATCGGTCCGCGCCTCAACGCTGCCGGTCGTCTCGAAAATGCCCTGGATGCCTTCCGTCTGCTTACCAGCCGCGACGTCTTTGAGGCTGGCTGGCTTGCTCAGCAGCTCGACTCGCTCAACTCCAGCCGCAAGGAAATCACCAATCAAATCGTCGAATCAGCGATGCTCAGCATCCAGACGCAGGATCCATCTGTGCCGATCCTGTTCCTAACGTCACCGGACTACAACCCAGGTGTGGTGGGGCTGGCTGCCGGAAGATTGTCTGAGGTGTATTACAAACCCGCTATTGTCGGCTCGGTAGAGGGCGGTCTCATCAAGGCTTCCTGCCGCTCCATCCCCGAATTTGATATTAACCACGCCCTGAACCAGTGCGCTGACCTTTTGGAGCGGCATGGCGGACACCCGATGGCTGCGGGGCTGACCATGCGCGAAGAGAACGCCGAGGCTTTTCAGGAGAGGTTGATGCAAATCGCCGCAGAAGCCTTTATGGGCGTGGATCTGACCCCAACGCTCAATATCGATTACGAAATATCCCTCGCGAAGCTCCAGGCGGAACACTTCCCCAACATTCTCGACGCTGTCGACCAGTTGGAACCCACCGGTGCCTCAAACCCCAGCGCGCTGTTCTGCAGCCGCAACTGCCGCGTGCTGCGCGCGAACACGGTCGGCAAGGGAGAACACCTCAAGCTGGTGCTTGGCGCTGGCAGCAACCAGCTCGACGCTATCGCCTTCCGCCAGGGCGCCCTGTTGGAAACGCTGCCTGATTATGTGGATATTGCCTATACCTTTGAGATAAACGAGTTTAATGGACGCAGCACCATCCAGCTCAACGTGCGCGACATTCAACCTTCCGCCTCTCAGCCCGCCTGAATTCAGGGCGTGATAACAAAGCGTTTTTCGCTCTTCGCGATTCTGCCGTCCTTGTAGCGGAGGGTTTCGCGGGTTTCCAGGCAGACGTCTTTGCCTTCTGTTTGCGCCTCTTTCAGCAAGGCAGACAGCTCCCGCAAGCCTTCCCCTACCTGGTTGCCTTCTTCTTTTCCAAAACGGTAGGTGAAAAATGACGGATTGATCTTCAGATAGTCCAGAATGGCTGCCAGTGCAGATTGCATGGCAGTGAAGCTGACATTTTCCCTCTGCCCGTACAGCACCTGGATGGGCAGCTTCAGATTGATTTTTAGACTATCCAAGAGCACGGGAGCGTGCAAAAAATGCGCGAAGGCAGGTCCCCATGAAGGCGCAAGCACAGTTTCCCCGACTTTAACCGAAAGCTGATGGCGCTGCTCAAGAGGGATAAGCGCTTTTTCGTCTTCTTCTATCAAGCTGTAGATTTCGTCTAAAATCTGGCGCGAAAACGTCAGCAACAGAGACTTATCCGGGCTGCCACCTGAGGCTCCGGGGGCGGGGATTGGTTCGCCCACCTTCATTTGGATTTTCGGAAACCTGAACCCGAGAGCGTTTTTGATTGACCCGCTCAGTCCGCTGAAACCAATTGGAATAACCGGCGCGCCAGTCCGCTGACTGAGCATCGCCACGCCGATTTGAGGCTGCATCCTCCCGGGCTCCCACATCCCGCCTTCCGGAAAAATGCTGATAACACCCCCCTGCCTTAGCACATCCAGCGCCTGGTTTATCCCTTTTCGGTCCAGACTGCCCCGATCAATGGAAATGTAGCCAAAGAATGAGACTAATTTTTCAAGCCCGTTCTCAAAGGGCATGTCGCCGGCGCCGATTGGCTCAACAAAACGGTCAGGAAACGCCATCATCATGACCGGCTCAAGATACGAGACGTGATTCCCAGCCAGGATCACAGCACCCTCCGGCGGTATGTGCTCGAGTCCTTCGACATTTAGGCGCGTCAGCAAGCGCAGCAAATCCCGGATCAGAAAACGTAAAAAAACACGTCGGGTTTTAAAGCGCGGATAGGGAATACTGAATTGGGGCTTGGCTTGATTCATGGAAGCTCCGGTTAAGCAATGAGTGCCCCCACAGGAATTCGAATCCTGGTTTTGGCCTTGAGAGGGCCACGTCCTGGGCCGCTAGACGATGGGGGCATCAAGGAGGCAATAATATCATGCAAAATCCCCCTCGTCAATCCATGCTTTCAGGGAGGTCTATCCATGTTTGGAGCGTGTTGAAAAACACATCTCAAAGCCCTCCACTGACCAAACTTTGTGAAGGCAAAGGACTGGCAGGAAGACCAGCCTATGACCCTGCTCTATTGCTCAGGAGCCTGCTGATCAGCTACCTGTATAATTTCTCCGATCGCGCCTGCCACTCGAGCAGCAAATCACATACCCTTTCCACATCCACCAGGGGCAACTGCGGATACATGGGCAGACTCAAAATCCGCGGGATCAATTCTTCGGTAGCCGGGAGATGATTTGCCCCTCGCAGCAGACCGGAATAAGCGGGTTGCTGATGGATTGCCTGAGGATAATGGACGCCGGTGCCAACATGATTTTGCTGCAAAAATGCCCGCAACGCTTCCCGGTTGTCCGTTTGAATCACATACTGATGCCAGGTATGAACGGCATTAACCGCTGTGACAGGCAGTTTGTAGCGCGTTTCCCGCAGTCTCTGCGTGTAAAGATCCGCGATCTTTTGCCTTCTTTGGTTGTCATCATCCAAAAAAGCAAGTTTCACGTTCAGAATGGCAGCTTGGATTTCATCCAAGCGGGTATTCAAGCCTTGAATTTCACTGATATAGCGTTCACGCCAGCCATATTGACGTAAAAGCAACAGTTTTTCAGCCAGAGACGTATTGTTCGTGAGTACTGCTCCGCCGTCTCCCAGAGCGCCCAGGTTTTTTGTGGGATAGAAACTGAAACAGGAGATATCTCCAAAGCTCCCAACTATCTGACCATTGATCTTAGTGCCGTGCGCCTGAGCGCAATCTTCAATCACGTACAAACCATGCTTTTTAGCTAATTCCAAAATCGGGGGCATGTCGGCAGGATGCCCATAAAGATGAACTGGCAGGATCGCCTTGGTATTGACGCTCAATACTGTTTCGAGCAGATGAGGGTCCATGCAATAACTTTCGCGGTCAACATCCACCAAAACCGGAACCGCTCCGCAAAGTTGGATGGCTGCTACAGTGGCTACTGCGGTATGAGAAACCGTGATGACCTCATCGCCCTCTCCGATTCCGAGCGCCTTCAGAGCCATAACGAGCGCGTCTGTGCCGCTATTGACCGCAACACAATGAGAACAGCCGATAAACCTGGCAAACTCGGATTCAAATGTCCGTACTTCTTGCCCCAGAATATAGCTCCCGCTTTCCAGGACGCGATTGATCGCAGTTTGGATCACACCTCGTAGCTCCTCAAAGGTTGCCAGAGGATTCGCCTGGAGGATGGGATGAGACGTCAAGTCAGATTTACCAATATTTGTCATGATACTCCTTGTAGTACGCGATCGTTCTGGCCAGTCCTTCTTCAAAGCTCACTTTCGGGGCCCACCCCAACCGGCTGGCGATGCGGCTGAAATCCCCCTGGTAGTCTCCAATATCGATCACCAGGCGATCGTGCGGGAAAGGCACATACTGAACCTCTCCATTTGGTTCGAGTTTCAGGAAAACTTTGGCGGTCTCCGTGAGCGAGAATGCCTCCTTTGACCCAAGATTTAGAACCTCCCCATCGCAGAGATCAGAACTTGCCGCGAGCAAAAGGGCATCGACTACATCGTCAACGTAGTTATAATCGCGCAGTTGTGCGCCATCGCCATAGACCAGAATCGGATGACCTTCCAGGAGCCGGCGGATCCAGATGCCAAGGAAGGTTTGCCGGGCGTCCACGACCCGCATGCGGGGTCCGTAAGTATTGGTCAACCGCAGGATCACTGCCCGGATGCCGTAGACGTTGTTGTAGATGCGGTGGTACTGCTCGGCAGCCAGTTTGTGGATGCCGTTGATATCAACCGGGTCAAGCGGATGGTCCTCATTGACAGGGATCGCAATCGGACGACCGTAAATTTGGCGCGTGCTGGCAAAAACCACTTTGATATCCGGATTATGATGTCTGCAAGCCTCCAAAATATGCAATTGAGCCTGGGCGTTTATCGCGAGATCGGTTTGCGGGTTTTCCATCGAGTCGACATGACTGGTTTGACCGGCTAAGTTAAACAAGAAATGCTGTCCGGAGATCAGATGCTTTATCGCGTAAGGATCGCGAACGTCAGAAATGTTGATGCGAACTTTATCCTTAATCGGTTCAACATTCCACACGTTGCCGCCATAGGTAGGAATCAGGCTGTCGATCAGGGTCACATCAGCGCCTAACGCGACGAGCTTGATCGCCAGGTTGGAACCGATAAAACCTAAACCGCCCGTTATCAACACTTTTTTATTTGAAAAATCATTGAAGCCCATTGTTCTATCATCCTGAAAAATTATTTATGTATGGGGATCCAAACCATCAGGTTCAACAGTTCCCGCAAGGTGTTCCTTCTTCACTACCAACTTCCACCAGAGAGCGTATAACTGCCGAAAAGTCCGCCAGAGATGTTTCCATCTGAAGAATTGGGATCTTCCATAGGAGCGGTAGTAATGATTCACCGGCACTTCCGCAAAACGGTATCCGAGATCCTGGAATTTTTTGACCATCTCAAGACAAATAGTGCCTGTGGTGCTTTCCAAGGGGACTTCCTCGAATATTTTACGGCGGATCAGCCGGAAATCACAATCCACATCCCGAAGTTTAAAACCAAACGCGATTTTGACAATGTGGTGGTACAAACGTCCAACCACCACCCGGATCCAGGGGTCATGCCGCGAGATCTTGTACCCATTGATTACGTCCACATCTTCGCTGATGGCTTTCGTCAGATCGACCAGCTCCATTGGGTTATATTGAGCGTCGCCATCGGTATAGAAGACCCAATCCTTAGTGGCATTGGAAAACCCCGTCCTCAACGCGCAGCCGTACCCTTGATTCGCGGGATGATGAATCACTTTCAACTCAGGGTATCGCGAGGAAAGCTCTTCGAGGACCGCCGCGGTGTTGTCGGTGCTGCCATCGTTGGTAACAACAACTTCGTAATCATCCGTCACCTGTCTCAAAGCCAATAGCGCAGTCAATACCATGCTTGGGATGGTTCCGGCATCGTTGTAAGCGGGAAAGACAGCGCTGATACTGGAGACTTTCTGCGGCATCTCAGGCGTTAGCATCATTTCCCGTCTCTTCATATATAAGATTACTTCTAGAATCGACTCCCCGGAAAGTCCATCTCGCATTTAAATAGTAAGACAATAAGGCGACGGGCAGCGTGACCAGCGCGCCGGCAATCAGCTTGTTGATATGGATGACATCCACCAACAGGCGCAGAAGGAGAATATTAACAACATAGGTAACCGCATACACCAGCATGAAAAGGAAAAAGCGGCGTCCTTCCAGGCTGCGGAAAACAACCTTCCCGGTTGTAAAGAAGTTAAAAATGATTCCAAGAACGGTTGAAATGAGCGTGGCAAGGGTGTAATGCATCCCGATCAGGATCGCTCCCGCATAGATGAGATAGCTAAAGAGGGTGTTGACCGCTCCGATCACAAAGAAGCGAAAAAGTCGGATCTCCCAAAACCGGCGCAGAAAAGCGCAAAGCGCGCTCGAATTTGCCTCTGCGGATTTTGCAGTTATCTCAGGGATCTGGCTGGAAACCTGCGTCTTGACCGTACTTAAACCTTTCGCCAATTTTTCAATCATCAGTGACACCTTGCCGACTCATAATATTCTAAGCATATTTCTTCTTTTATGAAAATTAACGCGGTGTCGTTTCTCAGCAGCATCTTATAATTTTCTATCTTTCCAAGGTTCGCGTCCTGATAAAACACTTTGGCTAAAGCATAGGTCTCCGGGTCTATTCCGACAGCTTCAGGTTGAATATAGTCCAGGATGCGTTGTTGGGATAGCAGAAGCACATCAAAATCATGGGAACTGATATAGTCATATGTCAGCAAATCGAATGAGGTCTCCGCAGACCAACCGGGTGTGGCTGGCATGTAGAGCCGATAATCATAATAAACCTTCACATCCTGAGTTACCGGAGACAGTTCCTCAACCGCCTGGTCGTAGAATCGAATGGCAGGGTTTTCTTCCTTACGATGAATACTGCTGGTAAATAACGCGATATCCTTGGGAATGAACAAGCCAAACTGCAAGACCACGACCAGAAGCGCCGCCCATTTGATAGCGGAAACAAACGTGGCAGGTTTTTGAACAGCGCGGATTTTCGAAGGTAACAAGATCGCAAGATTGGAAAACAGAGGCACAGCGACGGGCAGCCAATATTGATACTTGAAATGGGAAAAGAAGAGCAAGTGAACGGTAAGAGGAATAAACCAGGTGAGAATCAAAGCCCTCAGGAAGCGCGTTTCCTTATCAAAAAGGCTCCCCACCGAAACGGCAAGGGCGAAGATGATAAACACGGGATTTCCATAGAATTCCTTCAGTGTGGGGATAGCGGCTTGAAGTCCTTTTGCGTAGTAAATCCCGTAGCCTTTGGAGGTTTCGAATATCTCCCGCTTCAAAGTATTAAAAGCGAGCACGCGGTGATTTGGGATCAGCAAGTGCGGGCTGGAAACGAGGATCGCGATTGCCATGACAGCGATAAATAAAAAGGCGTGACGGAAAAATTGCTTCCAGGTAAGCTTTTTCTCTGCCAAGCCCCAGATGAGGATCATGGCGACAGTCAGGAAGAAGAAAAGCCCAACCACCTTCAAAGCGGTCAACACGCCGCATAGCGCGGCAGCAAAATAATAATATTTCCCAAACCTCAGGTCATCTTTCCATAAGGCTAACAGCACCAAGCTCGAAAGGAGCATCACCAGCCCATCGGGATGCCACCAAAAGCCATTTTGGATGACGGCGGGAATGCTCAACAAGAAAATAAACAGAACGATCGAGCGCCAGCTCTTAAATTGGTCCTGCAAATAAACCAGCACCCACAAACTGAGAAGCATTGGAAAAACAGAAATCACCTGACGCATGCAAAGCATGACCAGGGGCATATTGTCGCCTTGCCCAAACAAGGTCAGAATCTTATAAACCAAGGCAGTCGGGGCAAAGAGAGGAAAGCCATAATGATAGAACCCATACGCGATGATCCGATAGATTCTATGGACCCAATTTGGCTGCGGACTGACCATCCGTTTGACGATCGGGATCATTGCCGATTCATCCGGTTCGAACATCGTGACCATCGCCAGGTTTTCCGAGGCTTTGGAATTTGGAACAGAAAAAACCGCCAGCGCGGCAATACTAAGAACGATCAAAATTAGTATGATAATCTTGTTTTGGTTTCGCACGGCTCAATTATATCTGATTCAGATTACCCTTTCTCAAGCAGTTGACGGGATTTGGAAACCGAACAAGTTACTTCATCCGAAGCTGGAGAAATCAGTGAGCAGACGTCATTTCCCGATGGAAAAAACATCGTATTTTTTCAAACAAGAGACCCGGAGTAGGGCTGTTTTTTGGAGAAGTTGAGGAAGTTCAGGCATTATATCCAAGAGACCTCAACTGGCGATTACTACGCTGATCTATCATAAGAAACCAAGCGAGTAATTTATTTACGCTGAAGCCTTCGCCTTATCATCAAGTGTTATTCAAATTGGATGTAACACTTGAAAAAATGCTACTAAAGCAGCCTCAATAATCTGATAATGATTGAAGTATCTGTTTCATATTCCCGTGTTTAGGAAGAAGGAGGAAGGTTCGCATTGTTCAGGTTCTTGAATAGTTTAGCATAAGGTGTCGTGATTTTGCCAGTTTTCAGGATGGCAAA
>JAGVUP010000157.1 GCA_019136215.1 Chloroflexota bacterium
GCTGGTCTGCGCGGTCCAAAAATAATTCAATGAGTCTTTAAAGACTTTGCGGATTTCGTAACCGCTCATATCGCCATAATTTAATAGTCCCAATATTCCATGTTTGAGCATAAAAAATCTCCCTAACAGGTTGTCGTTATTCCACTAGTGGAATAACGTGTTTATATACCACTTGTGGAATATTGTCAAGACCTTTTCCAGAGAAAGAGTAAACAAAAAACGTGATTGACAGGGAATTCAAAGTAAGCTGAGATGAGATAGAAAAAGCCGCCTTTGATGCGAAAGCGGCTTTTTTTCGAACAAGCTTTTTTAATTTAGCGTTTGAATGCCAGGGCATCCCAACCGGCATAACGGCTGGTCAGGTCCAGTTCCTGTTCGATCCGCAGGAGCTGGTTGTATTTTGCCACTCGGTCAGAGCGTGCCGGCGCGCCGGTCTTGATCTGACCCATATTCATCGCGACCGCCTGTCTTCCGTCTCACCCGATCGGTGCGAGCAGACCGCCCTCCAACCATGAGATTGGACCATGCTGACGGCTTTCATCGTCTCTGTCAGGGACCCAATCTGGTTGACCTTGACCAGCAGAGCGTTGCAGGCTTTTTCCTCGATGGCGCGGGCAACGCGTTCGGGGTTGGTCACAAGCAAATCATCACCCACGATTTGCAGGCGATGTCCGTTGAGGGCGGTGAAGTTCTTCCAGCCCTCCCAGTCGTCCTGAGCAAACCCGTCTTCAATGGAAACGATCGGGTACTGATTGATCCAGTTCGTCCAGAATTCCACCATCTGATCCGAGCTTAGTTTTCGACCTTCCTTGCGAAGATTATAGACCTTGGTGTCTTCTTCATACAGTTCCGAAGCGGCGGGATCGAGCGCGATCGCCACATCCGTGCCGGCTTTATAGCCCGCTTTTTCGATTGCCTCAAGGATGAGCTCAACGGCTTCGTTGTTCGCTTTCAGCGCAGGCGCGAAACCACCTTCATCGCCAACGAGGGCTGAGTAACCCTTGCTCTTGAGAACGGTCTTGAGCGCGGCATAGATCTCCGCGCCCCAGCGCAGCCCCTCAGCAAAGCACGGCGCCCCGAAAGGCATGATCATGAATTCCTGGGCATCGGTGGACTGCCAGCCGGTGTGGGCGCCGCCGTTGAGGATGTTCAACATTGGCACAGGCAGCACGTGAGCATAAACACCGCCGAGGTAGCGGTAGAGCGGCATTTCGAGCGAGTTGGCAGCAGCTTTTGCCACCGCGAGGCTGACGCCCAGGATGGCATTGGCGCCGAAATTAGCTTTATTCGGGGTGCCGTCGAGCTCGATGAGCAGCTCATCGATGGCTTTCTGTTCCAGTGCGTCTATGCCGAGCAGTTCGTCAGCGATTTCATTGTTGACGTGCTCAACCGCCTGCAGTACGCCCTTGCCGTTATAGCGGGCTTTATCGCCATCGCGCAGCTCAAGCGCCTCGTGCACACCGGTTGAAGCGCCCGAAGGCACCGCCGCGCGTCCAAAGCTTCCATCACCTAAAACGACTTCAACTTCCACAGTTGGATTGCCGCGGGAATCAAGAATTTCTATTGCGTTGATATATTCGATAATTGTGTCCATGGGTTAAGCTCCTTTGTCCAAAAGTTTGCAATCAAATTATAACCTGCTATGCAATCAATCCGTAAAGTCAATATCTACCTTTTGATCCGATAAACCCGCTTTTCTACAGGCTGCCTCAATCAACCCGAGGAAGAGCGGGTGCGCCCGATTCGGACGCGATAAGAATTCAGGATGAAACTGGGCTGCCATCATAAACGGATGATCGCTCAGTTCCGCCATCTCCACCAAGACGCCATCCGGTGAGATGCCCGAAAATACCATGCCCGCGTTTTCAAATTGCTGGCGGTAGTCATTGTTGAATTCGTAGCGGTGACGGTGGCGTTCGTGGATAAGATCTGTCTTGTATAACTCAGCCGCTTTGCTACCAGGCAAAATTTGGCAGGGGTAAAGACCCAGGCGCATCGTGCCCCCGAGCTGATCCAGTCCGCGCTGATCGAGCATCAAATTGATGACCGGGTCGGGCGTGAGTTTGTCGAATTCATAAGAATCCGCATTTTTCAGGTTCAGGACGTTCCGCGCAAAATCGATCATCATCACTTGCAAACCAAGGCAGATTCCCAGGTAAGGGACCTTGTTTTCCCGCGCGTGCTGCGCCGTCAAAACTTTGCCTTCCACTCCGCGGCTTCCGAAACCTCCGGGCACAATGATCGCGTCCAGGTCAGTGAGCAATTGCTTTCCATCATTCCGCTCAACATCCGTCGAGGGGATCCACTGCAAGTCCACACTGACACCGTAGTATAGAGCGGCATGGTTAAGGGCTTCCCGGACGCTGAGGTAAGCGTCATGCAATTCTACGTACTTCCCAACCAACCCAACCTTGACGCTCGGCTTTTCCCGTCTGAGTTCTGCCACCATTGTGTTCCAGCCCTGCAATTTCGGGGCTTGTTTGGGTTCCAGCTCCAGGCGTTCCAAAAGAATGTCCGCGACACGCGATTGTTCGAGAACCAGCGGGATTTCATAAAGCAGATCCGCCGTCACCAGGGGAATCACCGCTTCCTCGCGGACATCGCAAAATTGGGCAATTTTGCGGGCGAGTTCCCGTTCCACAGGATAGTCGCTGCGGGCAAAGATCATATCCGGCATGATACCCACAGAGCGCAGTTCACGGACGGAATGCTGGGTGGGTTTGGTTTTCGTCTCGTTTGTGGCGCGCAGGTAAGGGAGCCAGGTGATGTGCACAAAAGCGGTATTTTCGCGCCCAAGGTCATTGCGCAATTCCCGAATGGCTTCGAGGAAAGGCTGACCTTCGATATCCCCGACCGTTCCGCCGACTTCGATCAGGGCGATATCCGCTTCAGCGGAGCGGGTCAGCATGTCTATCCGCCGCTTGATCTCGTTGGTAATATGCGGAATGACCTGGATTGTGCCGCCGAGGTAATCCCCGCGGCGTTCGCGGTTGATCACTTCCTCGTAGACCTGCCCGGTCGTGACGGTGCTGGTCTTTTTGAGGTGGAGATCGCAGAAGCGTTCATAGTGCCCCAGGTCCAGGTCGGTCTCCGAGCCATCATCCAACACAAAAACTTCACCGTGCTGGTAGGGGCTCAGTGTGCCGGGATCCACATTGAGGTACGGGTCCAGCTTTTGGATAGTGACCTCAAAGCCCCTGGCTTTGAGCAGCCTGCCAACAGAAGCGGCAGTGACTCCCTTGCCCACAGAGGAAACCACACCCCCAGTAAAGAAAATGATCTTTGTCGCCATCAAACCTCCAAAAAGCCTTGCCATTAAAAGTAACGGGGAGGGCTGATTACCGCAGCACCTCCCCGGTTCGCAACTAAAACACCATACGCAGTCGCTTTGCGTCGCGCATTTTAATCCTTGTTGATCTTCTTTTGCATCGTTCTTTCAAAGATCTCATCCGCTTCGCTGTTGAAGGATTTAGCCTTCTTGACGCGGCTGGCGATTTCGGGCAGGCGTTGTTCGGCTTTGTCCATTGCTTTTCGCAGGGCTATTTCCATATAGGTAGGATCCGGAATCACTTCCTCTTCAGGTTCTTCAACAACTTCCTGCTTATGCCCCTTGCCCTTGCGACCAGAACGTTTCGGTTCGGGCGCTTCAACTTCAGGCGCTTCCAGCAGAGCCTTCAGGCTGAGCTTGATCTGCTTCTTGCGGCGGTCGACTTCCAACACTTTGACGTCAATCTCATCGCCAACCTTCAAGACCTCTTCAGGAACGCGCACGTAATTGTGCGAAAGCTCGCTGACATGGATCAATCCAGGGCGTTCAGCGCCGATTTCGACAAAAGCGCCGAAGGATTCGAGGCGTAAAACTTTGCCATGCACCACCATCTCGGGCGCCAGATCGCGCCATTCGTATGCCAGAGGCTCGTGCATTGTCAGTTCAATGTGGTCTTTCAAAACACGCCGCACCCAGACCGTGACGACATCATCGACCTTGATGACATCATCGAGGGTTTTTAAAATAGCATCCGGGTTCGCGGGATCGACAACCTGAGAGATATGCAGGAATGCCGGCAGCGGGCAGCTGATATCAATCAAAGCGCCCTGCAGCGAGGTCTTCAATACCTTCCCTTCGAATTTGTCTTTAGGCTTAATACTAGGTTTTTCTTTCTTGTTTTCGACGGGAGCGTCCATAGTCAATATCTCCAAAGGTAAATGTTCACAGCAGGTTAGTATAATCCCTCGCGTGGAAAGAGTCAATTACTCTCGCAATTTTGATTCCAGTTGTATTTTATCAAATCTTTGTTATCAGTGAGTGAAGCAGTTGATTCTTTTGCTTAAAGATTATCCCGGCAATTGTATCACTGCTGCAACGATCAGGAATTGCGCAAGGTGATAGGTGAAGATGACCCAAAAGCGAAATTTTGGCAGGCGTCGGTCGAGTTTATCCAACCCAATCATTCCATCAGACAAGAAAAAAAGGATCCCGCCAATGCCTGCCATTGCTGCCGCTTGATCCGACCAGGCAGGTCTGGCAAGGCATAACAATGCGCTGATACTCATCGCAAGTATCAGTGTGCTATAGCCCTTTAGGTAAGGTAAGATGGCCTTATTTATGCTCGACGATTCCGCAAATCGGTTTACCACCAGGTGAATCAGGATGACTCCAGCGATAAATAACGCTACCCCAACCACCATCACCGGAATTGAAGGCATCGAAATATTAAAACCCCAGATATACATTAACTGGGTGATCGAAAATGCTCCCATTCCTGCCAGGAACCAACGCGTTCCTTTTGGTATCAGGAAAACATCGCCAAGCAGGGAGAAGACCAACCCAAGCAAGAAAGGCAACCTCGTTGGCGTGATCGGCACTCTTAGTACCAGGTACAGGATCAAACCCAGAAGGACAAAAGGTTTGGTAATGTAATAAGGAGTCATGAGCAACTGCCAGGCTGAAACCCAGTTGACCAGGCTCACAGCTCCGATCCCTGCCACCGGCAGTGCCCTGATAATCAAGGGTAAACTATCCACCCGCAAGCCCAATCTGTTTCAGAAATGCCTGGTCGTTCTTCCAATCCTTTTGAACCTTCACAACCAACTCAAGGAACACCTTCTGCCCGGTTGCTTTTTCGAGCTCCTCGCGTGCCTTGGTGCCAATCTCCCGGATCATTTGCCCTTTTCTGCCGATCACAATCGCTTTCTGGCTGTCGCGTTCCACGAAGATCGTCGCGTCGATGTACAACACGCCATTCTCGCGTTCTTTGTAGGATTGCACCTGTGTTGCGATCGAATATGGCATTTCTTCCGTCAGCATGTCCATGCAGACTGCCCGGATCATCTCAGCGGCGATGTCCCGTTCATAGTCCTCGGTAATCTGCTCGTCAGGGAAGTACTGAGGACCCAAGGGGAGCATCGCGACAATCTCCTCCAGCATCTTTTTTACGCCGGATCCATCCGATGCAGAGATTTGCAGCGTGTGGGCATTTGGCAGCTTCTCGCGGTATAACGCTGAAAGCTGGGAGAAGCTGGACTTATTCAGGCGGTCAGACTTGTTGAAGACAACCAACACGGGAGGTTGGGTTTTCAAAGCCTGGATCGCATCCAGCAGTTTCTCATCCATGGGATCCATCGGGTTGCTGGCATCTACAAGTAATAAAAGAATGTCTGAATCGTTCAGCGCAAACTGGACTTCCGAATTGATCGATCTTGCCAGCTTATCCTTTGCGTCGGTCAGGCCGGGCGTATCCACAAAAACAATCTGATACTTTTCAGCAGTCAGGATTCCCAACTGGCGCCGGCGGGTGGTCTGTGGCTTGGCTGAGATGCCAGCGATGGGCTGCCCCAGCAAGCGATTGATCAGGGTGCTTTTGCCAACGTTGGGCTTGCCGATTAATGCCACGAAGCCTGAACGATAGTCTGATTCTTGATCTATTTCCATTTTCAACTCTCTTTGAGGCTCACTTTGCCTCCAATGATCTCTTGTTTCTCATGCTGTAAGAGCCATGTCTTTGTTACCAATCCACCTGGCGCGGAAAATCCGTGAAGTTTACGGTCTGAACCGATCACCCTATGGCAGGGAACGACGATCAACCAGGGATTGCTCCCCACCGCTGCTCCGACTGCCTGCCCGGAAGCAGGCTTGCCCACCAGTTTAGCAATATCTCCATAACTCAGCAACTCCCCGAACGGGATACCTGCTACAACCTGCAACACGTCACGTCGAAATCCCGATAGGCTGCTCCACGCTAACGGCAATGAAAAGACTTTTAGGTTGCCTTCAAAATACGCCTGCAACTGCCGACCTGCTTCCTTGAGCACCGGGTTCGAGCTCGCTGTAATGGAATTGGGTGAGGTCAACAACTCAATCCTGGTTAATTCACTTTCACAGGCTTCAATTCGCCACCAACCAACACTCGTTTTAAGGTTTACAGCCTCAAATTGGTTCATAATCAGTTTACTTTCAATATCGTAGGGCAATCGTAGGTCAATCGTCAAGCTAATTACTTCTGTTTATTGTAATATAGAGTTCGAAAGGGCGACTTCTCTTCTTCTTCTCCTCCTTAAACGCTAATGCCGTGGTCGGCGTCCACGGCATTAGTTGCGTTAAAAGCCGAAAAACTATTTTCAATCAGAATTGGATTAAAATCAGATCGATCAAATCACTTAGGAGACAGAATGGAAGAGAGAGACGTTTATTCACTTGATATCGCCGGAGTAAGACGCGATTTGCGGCTTTTTGAGGTCAAGCCAGGGATGCGCATCGCGATCCTGAACATTCTCGGGGATGTGGAGCTGGTGGATGCCTGCGCTGCCGCGCTTGCACAAAAGTTGGCGGATATTCCGTTCGATGTCATCCTCACGGCCGAAACCAAGAGTATTCCGATCGCCCACGAATTGGCAAAAGTCACGCAGAAACCGTATGTCGTTCTGCGCAAAGAGTGCAAACCCTACATGGGCGAAGCTCTGAAAGCCGAAACACTTTCCATCACCACTGGCAAACCGCAGCACCTTTTCCTGGACGAGAAGGACATTGAGCTTCTGAAGGGCAAGCAGATCGTACTTTTGGACGATGTCATCAGCACTGGTTCGACGCTGCAGGGCATGCACCTGATCGTCAAGAAAGCTGGCGGCAAAGTGAACGCAGAAGCAGCTATCCTGACCGAGGGCGATCGCGCGGAGTGGCGCCAGGTCATCGCCCTGGGGCATCTGCCGATTTTCTACAGCTAAATCATGACTCTGATCCAAGTCGGGCTCGAAAACAAGGTGGAAGGGCGCACCCTTGCCTGGGCGCTCGATTATCCGGGTGTGTTCACATACGGCAGCGACGATGCCGAGGCTCTGTTGCGCATGCCGCGCGAGATGTTGCGGTTCGAAAACTGGTTGAATCTCCACACCGACCAGCCTTGGGTGCAGCTTGAAGGGTTGGACATGCACATCGATGAAACCTTCGAGGTCTCATCGGTTTGGTACGACGGCAAAACGCATGGAGTGCATTCATTTTTTCAATCGGACATGGTTCCATTGACCGGCGAGGATGTTCGGAAAGCTCTGCTCATCTTTAACTGGCAGCGCGAGGAGTTGCTGGCGGGAGTGGAAACATTGCCCGAGCAGGTCCTCAAGCATGAATTTGAGGGGCAGCGTTGGACGATTGAAGGCATCCTGGAGCATATCGCCCGGGTGGAAAAATGGTACTTTTCGCGGATGGGGATGGAAGTCACGCTGCCTGTTGAAAATGGCAATCCCCTGCACCTGCTTGAGATCAGTTCTGCAGCAACCAACCATAACCTGCCTCAGTTGATTGGTTTTGACCAGGTTTTTGAACATCACCAGGAAAAATGGAGTGCGCGCAAACTTGTGCGGCGGTTGCTTTGGCACCAGCGCGATCATATCGATCACATACGTAATTTGGCATTAAGATAGGTTGACGAAAAACTGAACTCTGACTTTAAACTAAAACAGCCGCCTCACCTGCGGCTGTTTTAGTTTCGATCAAAAAAGTGTTTTGTCACAATCCGATCCTGTCCGTGCAATTTGAAAGGAGAGAAACAATGTTTGCACGAACGCTAATATATTAACCCGCGTTAGTTAACTCCATATAAAAGAAATGTTAGGATTTTGTTAAAGTCTATTTGGGATTCTGTTAAGTACGCTGCACCACAAGGTTCCTGCCAGCGCCGGCAACCTACCCGATAACACGGTTTTTTCTTATTAATTAGGGGCGTTCCTCGACCTTTTATGCTATGATTAGGGCGGTTATCATCATGAAATTTTGGAAAAAGACCCTCCCTTTTATACTGCTCAACATTATCGTTTCAGCTGCAACATTGCTGGCTGTGCTCTATTTTTGGCAGCAAAGAAACCCCCTTCACAAGGCAGAACCCACTCAACCGATCATCACCCCGATCGAGGGCAGCCAGGCTCCCTCCCGTGCCACCCCAACCGCGCAGATCCTTGAAGATCGATTACTGCGTATCGAAGGCGTTTTTGGGGTGGGAGACATACAGGTGGAATATATCCTGTTGCGCAATCCAAGCGATAGCGCGGTGGATCTCGCTGGCTGGCGGATCATCTCGGATGGTGGTCGGAGTTATCGCTTCCCCAATCTGACGCTCTACCCCAAGGGTGCTGTCAATATCTACACCGGTCCGGGTACCGACACGGTCACTGAACTGCATTGGAATTCCGATTCGGCCCTTTGGGCAAGCGGTGATCAGTTGACCTTGTTTGACAGCCAGGGGAAC
>JAGVUP010000117.1 GCA_019136215.1 Chloroflexota bacterium
TTTGATCGCGTCCAGAATCTCCTGACGCGGTCGGTCTTTCATTAAATACCCTGAAGCGCCGCTTCGAATGGCATCGAAAAGCCATTTGTCGTCCATATAAGTGGTCAGCACGAGAATCGGTAAGGCAGGATGACTCATACGGAGCCTTCTGATCGCCTGGACTCCGTTCATGCGAGGCATCTGCAGATCCATCAACACCAGATCCGGAAGTTGGCTTGCAACCAGTTCAAGCGCTTCCTGACCATCGTTTGCAATGCCTGTCACTTGTATCTCTGGGTCAGATTCCAGGATGCGCTTTAAGCCTTCACAGACAATTTCCTGGTCGTCAGCAATAAGAACCTTGATCATACCATTCGCTCCCAATGTAAGGTGATTGTTGTCCCCCGCTCGATTTGACTTTCTACCGTCAGGTCAGCGCCAATTGACATTGCCCGTTCGCGTATGCCTTCTAATCCGTAATGACCAATTTTGGGATAACTTTCAGGATCAAAACCAACTCCATTATCGGCAATGATCATTTCTATGATCCCATCGTGTTCACCCAGAGTGAAATAAATCCTGCTGGCATTGGCGTGTAGGGCAACGTTTTCGATCGATTCCTGTCCGATCCGGTAGAATGCCTGTTCAACGTTTGGAGGCAGAATGTGCAGCAAAGGCTCAATCTGCGCTTCCACCTCGATGTCCTGGCGCTCAGAGAGGTTATCAAGGAGGGCTTTTAAAGCAAGTTCCAGCCCTAGATCTTCCAATGCCTTCGTGCGCAGGTCTTTCAATGCCCGGCGGGTTCCGTCCAGACCTCTCCTCGCTGCCTGGAGAGAGGAATTGATCATTCGTTCCACTTCTTCGTTACCTTCTGGAATACAAGTTTTGAGCGCTTCCAAGTTGACAGAAATGCCGCTTAGGGTGTGCGCCAGCGTGTCGTGGAGCTCGCGCGCCAGCCGGTTGCGCTCCCGACTTGTTGCCAGGCTTTCCAGAGTGTTGGCATATTGACCTAATTGGATATTCGCCAGAACCCAGAACCAGTTTGTGTTTTTGCTCTTTTCGTTTTTCATTGAGTTCGCTTACCAAGAATCCGACCAACCCGACAGCGAAGGAACGGATGATCGGCAGGCTGAGGATTGGCAGGGTATCCAGGGATACATGCCGCACGATGAACAAGCTGATCACAAGGTCAGAGAGGTTTGTCAGCACCGTATAGACGACGACTGCGCGATAATCGTATTGCCAGGCGATGAAGATTCCCGGAACGATCAGGATCGGAACCAGGGAATAACTCTGGGAAATGAAATGCGTGATTCCCCGGTTGGATTCGAGCAGGTACAACCAGCTTCCCACGACCATCGCCAGCGTGTAGGAGATGACGATGGCCGGAAAATAATACTCTTTCAGTTTACGTTCCAGCCAGGGGACCGAAAGCATTATGAGCAAGACTACGTGAATAATGACATAGTAAATGGATTGGAAAGCTGTGATTCCTGCCTGGACCAGGCTGACATCGTTATAGATCCAAAGTGCGATGAAATAGACCAATCCGATGAGTGAGAAATAACGGAATAATTTTATCAGTCCAGGTTCAAGCAACTTTTTCATACAGAGATATTACCACTCTTCTAATGAGGATTTTCACCTGGAAGCGACAGCATGACACTTGTCACCTAAAACATTATGGAGGTCATGAACTTGGTGCCGAAAGGCAGGTGTTAATTTCTGGGCGATTCCATTATTATCTGTCGATGAGGAATAAATGGAAAACGCGATTCAGGTAAACGGTATCAATAAAAAGTATCGCACTCAAAACGGTCGTTCTGCGCTGATCGATATCAATTTTAAAGTAAGCAAAGGCTCTCTTTTCGGTCTGATTGGTTCGGATGGGGCGGGCAAGACCACGCTGCTGCGGATTCTTTCCACGGTCTTGCCGGCGAGCTCTGGAAAGGCGACCCTGGCTGGGCTGGATGTCCGCAAACAGGCGGAAGAAATTCGAAAAATTCTTGGGTACATGCCTCAGGATTTCAGCCAATATCCTGATCTCAGCTTGGAAGAAAACCTGTCCTTCTTTGCTGATATTCAGCGGGTGCCTGCCAATCAGAAGAAACAACGTATTGAACAGATGCTCGAATTCACTCATCTCTCCAGGTTTCGTTCGCGGTCTGCCGGGAAGCTTTCGGGCGGGATGAAGAAGAAGCTCGCACTGGCTTGCGCGATGGTACACGATCCGCAAATCCTTATTCTCGACGAACCTTCGGTCGGCGTGGATCCGGTCAGCCGCGGAGAATTTTGGAATATCCTGGCAAGCATCGTCAAAACGGGCGTGACCGTCCTGATTTCAACTCCCTATATGGATGAGGCTGACCGGTGTAACGAAGTTGGAATGCTCTATGAAGGGCGTCTGTTGAGAACGGGCGCTCCGGACGAGATAACTCAGTCTTTACCCTTCGAATCGCTTGAAGTAAAAGCCACTCCCCGCAAAAAGATGCGGGAGATCGTTCCGCAGACGCCAGGCATTCTCGGTTGGAATCCTGTTGGCGATCGGCTGCGCATAGCCGTAAAAGCGGACGATCAGCAGGCGGTGATTGATTGCCTTAAGCGCCAATTTGATGCAGAGGCGATGTCTGTCCATCTCCTGCGTCCGGTTCGAAAAACGATGGATGACGCGTTTGTCGAAATGGTCATCAGTCAGGAAGGAGAGCGAGTTCCATGACCAGCAATGCTGTCTCTGTCAAAGAGCTTTCCAAGAAATTTGGCAAGTTTGTCGCTGTCGACAAAGTTAGTTTTGACATACCAGAGGGTGAGATACTTGGTTTGTTGGGACCCAACGGTGCAGGAAAGACGACCACCATCCGGATGCTATGCGGTTTGCTCAAACCTGACAGCGGCAGCGCGAATGTTTTGGGCTACGATGTCGCAAAAAATCCGGAAGAAATCAAAAAGCGGATCGGATACATGTCACAAAAGTTTTCTTTATATAACGACCTGCGCGTTGCAGAAAACCTTGATTTTTATGCCGCGATTTACGGTATCAGCCAGGCTTCGGAGCGAAAAAAACGGGTGGATGAATTGCTCGAAATTGCCGGGATAAAGGACTTCCGCAGAGAGCTTACCAAAAACCTTTCCGGCGCCTGGCGCCAAAGGGTGGCGCTCTCCTGCGCGATCATCCACGACCCCAAAATGCTCTTTCTGGACGAGGCAACCGCCGGAGTGGACCCTTTGGCAAGGCGGAGCTTTTGGGATCTCATCTATCAGTTGGCTGGAAGAGGAATCAGCGTGCTGGCAACCACTCACTATATGGACGAAGCGGACTATTGCAATATCATCGCGATGATGTATCAAGGAAAAATCGTTGCCTTGGCTGGTCCGGATGAAATTAAAGAACAACAGCCGGGCGTATTGATCCACATCGAGACCGACAAGCCGGTCGAGGCGCAGGAATTTTTGACAGAGGACAACACTGTTATTAACAGTTCCGTTCAGGGTGTCCAACTGCATGTCACAGTTCCTGACGAACAAGCGATTCCAAACCTGCGCGCCCGGTTGGACCAGGCAGGCTTTGCTGTACATGCGCTGGAAGTCATTCAGCCTTCGCTTGAAGACGCCTTCACCGCAATTGTACAAAGAGAACGTGAAGAGAGTTAGCTATTAAATGATACGCGGAGGAGGGCGTGTCGCCTTCTTCTGCAGAAAACCGGACATGTTGTCCGCGTAACCTGGAGCACACATGCATAGATTATTGACCATCATGAAAAAAGAAATTCGCCATATCTTGCGCGATCCTCTTACGCTGGCGTTGATTATCGCCTTACCAGCAGCTTTGCTTATCCTGTTAGGCTATGGCATCACCGGCGAATCCAAGGGGATAACGCTGGCTGTGGTCGACTTGAGCAAATCGGACGCGAGCAGAGCATATATCGATCGTTTCACGGCTTCGGGAGACTTTCGCCTCATTCAGTCCATCCAAAACGAAAGAGACCTGAAACTCAAGATCGATCTGGATGAAGTTGATGTTGGCATCATCATCCCTGAAAATTTTGGCAGAAACCTGAGCGGTAATCAGCCTTCCCGCGTGATGATCCTGGTCGATGGCTCAACCAACCCCTCGGATGCCAGCACCGCCCAGCTAAAACTCTCTTCCATCAGCGACATGGCTTCGCAGGAGCTTCTCTTTGACCAGATCACTACTTCAGGGATGGCAACCAAGATAAGCTTTCCGATTGAAACGACAGTACAAACTCTCTACAACCCCACAGGGAACATGCGCTATTACATGATCCCCGGGCTCATTCCGATCATTCTGCAGGTGCAGACCGTACTCCTTGCGGCGTTGTCCATTGTGCGCGAACGCGAACAGGGGACGATGGAACAGCTCATCGTCACTCCTATTAAACCATGGGAATTAATGCTCGGAAAAATCATTCCTTATCTGTTCGTCTGCAGTATAAACTTGGTCGTAATGCTCTGGATGGGCGATTTGATGTTTGGCGTCAAAGTCCAGGGTAGCCTCTGGGAGCTTTTCTGGCTGAGCGTCATTTTTACATTGGGTTCTCTGGGCATGGGAGTCCTGATCTCAAATATTTCCAAATCCCAGATGCAAGCGGTCTATATCTCGGTTTTTATCGTGATTATCCCCGCCGTTATCCTGACTGGGTTGATGTTCTCGCGCGAAAACATGCCGGTGTTCACGTATTGGTACAGCGAACTTTTGCCGGTCACCCATTACCTGGAAATTACCCGGGGCATCATCGTCAGAGGAGTCAATGCTGCCACGCTTCTCCACACTTCGACCCTCCCGCTAATTGGCTTGAGTATCGCTTACTTTCTTGCCTCGGTCATTAGCTTCAAAAAACATATTTAATTGAAAGAAAAACTATGAAAAAAAAGATTACCCTTCTAATTACCCTTTTACTATTTGTCAGTCTGCTTCTTTCCGCATGCCAAACCACTCAAACCGATGATCTGTCGGGTTCAGGAACGCTTTCAGCGGCACAGGTGGATGTGGTCCCGGAAGTCAGCGCGAAGATTGTCGCGATCAACGTCAGCGAGGGGCAGACTGTCAGGGAAGGCGATGTCCTGATAGAACTCAATGACGAGATCATTTCCGCCCAGGTCAACCAGGCAAAGGCGTCTGTTCAGGCTGCCGAAGCCACTCTCGAAGCCGCCCGGCAGCAAGTGATATATGCTCAGGCACAGTATGATCTGGCGGTGCAGGGCGCCCGCTACCAAACCGCCGAGCAGAGGGGGCAGGCGTGGGATAACAGCGTCGCGGAAGATTTTCGCCCCAACTGGTATTATGAAAAAGAAGAATTGTTGCAAGCTGCTAACGCAGTCGTCGAAATGACCAGCAAAAATCTGGAAAACCGGCAAGCGACTCTGGCTAAAGAACTGGACTCCAAAGTCAACGAAGGCTTCATTGCCATTGAACAAACTCTTGCCGCGGCGCAAACACGCCTGCGTGTTGCCCAGGCAACCCTCTTAAAAGCTCAGCATAGCAAAGATCAGATGTTGATCGATGCCGCGGAGAGCGCTGAAGATTTGGCGCAGTCTGAATTTGATACCGCCTACAGGCAGTATAACGACGCTCTCACGAGCAGCGCCGCTGAGACGATTATGGAAGCCCGCGCTCAGGTTGCGGCTGCACAGTCCAGCTACGATTACGCTCTGGATTATCTGATGTCCCTCCAGACAGAGGAAGACGCGCTTCAGGTGCGCGTAGCCCAAGCTGGAGTGGGGCAGGCTGAGGCGGCTGTAACACAGGCGGAAGGCAATCTTGCCCAAGCTCAGGCAGCCTTGGATCTGGCAAATTTGCAGCTTGACCGGGTCAATATCAAAGCGCCCATCTCCGGGACCGTCATTTTTACCAGTGTCCGGGTCGGAGATATGGCGATCGCTGGCGGCACCGTCATGACCATCGCCAATCTGGAAGAATTGGAACTCACTGTATATATTCCAGAGACCTGGTACGGGCAGATCGTACTGGACAAAAAGGTGGATATCACTGTTGACTCCTTCCCCGCGGAGATATTCAAGGGCGAGGTTGTGCGTATAGCTGACAGAGCGGAATTCACTCCCCGCAACGTCCAGTCCGCGGACGGGCGGGCAACGACGGTCTACGCAATCAAGATCGCCGTACCAAATCCCTCTCTGCGCCTCAAACCCGGTATGCCGGCAGATGTTGACTTTGGACAATAAGATGTACTTCTAAAGACCGTGAAGCCGGATCAGTAGGATACATCCGGCTTCACGGTCTTTTTCGCGCCTGTCAGAGAGCGAATCAAAGTAGCAATCAGCACTTTCTTTCAACGGATCCCATCTGTCTGCCATCGACCATTTCTAATGTCCGGTCGGTTAGGTCTTGAACCCCTTCTTCGTTATAACGATGGTTTTGCATTCGCCACGTAAACCGCGAAGAAGTGCCTGGGATTCTTCCTGCCCGAAAAATACAATCCGTTTGCCGATTCATCGAGTAATTTAGGTCGGTCGTCCATCAAAGCGGCTTCAGCAAAACCTTGGGCGGAGCACTACGACCGCATCGTGGCGGCGGTAGAACACCTGCCGGAGCAAGCACTATAGCAAGGCCTCAAGCTGAAGTTCTATTACGGCAATGCCCTGAACCGCGCCCGAAGTATTGAGAAGGGAAAACAACATGCAGACACTGGATGATTGGGAAAAATGGTTAAAACCTTTCTTTGACAGCGGCTTACGCATCATTGGCGAGATTCCGCTGACTGAGACAGATGTTGATAAACTAGCGGTAGTGGTCCGGCGATTCTTAGCTAGATACGATAAATTCACCCAGGCTACACATATTTTCACAAAACGCTATCCGCACGTTTTCATGACCCTCCTGGCGCATTTTTCGATGTACAACGAGCAGTCCGGCTACTGGCACGCTTTGCAACAAGCGGTAGGCGCTGATCAGGACCTGCACATCACGTTCTGGCATCAACGATTTGTCAACCTTGCCCGACTGAACAATTTGAAGACCTTTTCCGACTCGGATACTCCGAATTATTATGTCGCTTCAATCAGATTTCATGGGGGAATTCCCTCTTATTATTTACCTGATTTCTTTGAGCGCATGGTTGTCCCCGCTGTTACCCAAACAAACCTAAAAAAGATCTCAGCAAAAGAAGCTTTGAATTACTTGCTTCCACGGGCCTATTTGGGAAGACCTGTTTTGGATTTCCTTGAAAACAGCGGAGATATGGGTTTGGCATGGTTTGAAGCCTGCTGCAAGCTGGTACGGCATGCTAGGGAAAATCATGGTGAAGTGCTGCCTATTTCGGCTGTGCCTGAATTGCCCTACAACATCCACTCGTTCTTCGAGCAGTATAGTGAGGAAAGGGAAGATCGCGGTTTTCACTGGAGCCGACCCTACCTAGAGATCAACCCACTTTCTGAAGGATCTCCAATCATCCTTCGCATCCCAGAACAAATTGTTACAACGCAGGCAGCCAGCCAATTGTTGCAGTGGACGATCACCTGGCCTGGGCAGAAAGAACCGATCATTCATCTCTGCGAGATTTATCACCGCAGGTCAGGTGAATTCACGAGCGAAGTGATCCAACCCATCCCGATACCGACCACCCAGGTGACGGTCTCCATATCTTCAAGTAAACAGGACGAGCAAGAAGATTCAGAGCTGCGTCGGTGGACGCTTCCATTACTTCCAGCTTCTGATCAAACCCCTCTTGTCGCCTTTCGTG
This sequence comes from Chloroflexota bacterium, assembly GCA_019136215.1. GTDB lineage: Bacteria > Chloroflexota > Anaerolineae > Anaerolineales > Anaerolineaceae > Mesolinea. The sequence continues at coordinate 7,695 of JAGVUP010000117.1, forward strand.
AAAAAAACTTACGCCAGGTTCCCACTGCCAGATCTCTGCCAGCTCAGGTCTTATTTCTACTCACACCCAGGACTGTTGAATTGAAGCTAGATCCGTTGACCACAGAACGGATCGACTCATTTCCTGCATTTTCTAGCGGTTGGAAAGATTGGAAACTGGAACTATGGGATCTGACAAACGCAATTTCCTTGCTGCTTCACCAGGATGGTAAAGAACTTGGAAACGTAGTACCCGTGGCAAGAGAAGTAGACCTGCCTGAGTTATGTGACGGATATCGCTTTGACTACCAGGAGAATCTTGACCAGCCGCTTTACACCTCAGCCATACCGTCTGTGAGCATTCCTATCTCGCCCAACGTTGAGAAGTACCAGGCACTGAGGGGTTGGAAAGTAAGTGTCATCTCGATCGGTGAAGCTGCTCCAAGCCTCGATCGCACGGTTAGTATCGTGTATTACCAGAATGATATCCTGTCTAAAGATTCCCGAGCCATATTTCCTTTGGCGGTTCTTTTAGGTGAAAAACCTGCTGGGATCTACGAGATCAAGGTCAGCGGTCTGCGCGGGATCAAGGCTGACTTCCGTTTGCGGCTTTGGCCAAAACTCCTGCTGCAGAATTATTCCAAGGAGTTGCCCAAAGCAGAAGAGTCGAGAGACCCTGTGAAGTTTAATGTGCATTTACAGGAAGGTGCTTGGATCGAAACCCAACCTGGCGCTGATCCTGTGGAGATCGTACAGGGAAGCAACGGTTTTTCAATCACTGCTGCATCTCATCTACGGAGTATCGCTCTCGATCTTGTCACCTTGAGCAGAACCGGGGAAGAGATCCGTGTTCCGGTCAGTATTCCGGTAGTGCGGTTGCGATGGGGCTTGGTGGAAGAGAATACCCCAAACCTGTTAGAGTTAGGGCAAACCGTCATCCGTGTATCAAAGGAGAGATTTTTACAATACGCAAGCAGATCGCTGCACGTGGAGATGCATGGTCTCAGCGAAATAATAGAGCGCATGAGCTGCCAGTTGGTTGAATCAGACAATGAAAGCAAGCTATTACAGTGGGCTGAATTTCGCAAGACCGGCTTCAGACTAGACTGGTTAAAAGTTTCGCTTCTGCAGTTTAGTGAAACGATCAGAACCATTAATACCCAGGTCCAGTTTCAGTTGGTTTATCAGAAAGACAATTCAAGCCCCTTGATCAGGTATCCGCGTGATGCTCAAATCCGCCTGGCAGCCATGGGCACCGACCATTGAAGAAAAAATACCGAATGAAAACAGAGGGGAATTCATCTTTAGAAATATTGCTCTGCCCTCTTCCAGCTATGAGATTTATTTCTACACCAAGTTCAAGTGGGAACCAACAGCAGTAGTGCCGCCAGAAAACGCAGCATGCTTGAAAGTTGACTTGGTCTCACCAGCTGAGAGACTGGCATTTCTCGACAAACCCCAACAGGGACATGACGCGCAGTTTCGTCAATTGATCGAAAAAGCATGCATTCTTGATACGATGGGGAAATCGCAAGAACGGGACGAGGTTGTTTCCGCTTCCGCATCTCATCTAAGATATTTGCGCGATGTACAGACTCTGGTGGGTACCCTTAAGTGGATTCGAACGAAGAAAGATTTGTACCAACCTGTGAAAAGCTTCTTCCATCAATATTCATTCCATCAATATCTGGTGGGGGAAATGCTGAATAGGTATCCCAAAGGTGATCCTAATCTGGTTGAATACCTACACATGATCACACCAAGTATTTATTCAGAATCTGCAAAGATGCTGCTTGAGAAAGTAGAAGACCCGCTTGTGATATCAACCTGCGTAAAGGCACTGCTCACTCGGGAAGACGATGGATTGTTACCTGTCATCGTTGCGATGATTTCGAAAGGACAAATCTCCGCGGAAAGCGCTGCTGAGCTATTGACCAAGAAACCTGAGCAGGGGTTATGGGCAATGAAAGCAATTGCGGGGTTGGATCAGAGCCCTTCTTCAGATGACTTGCTCACGGCAATCCTGCCTTCCGTCGTTGATGAGTATACCCAGTCAGTTCCTGAATGGCTGGAAGACCTACTGTTGCGCGCATTAACTGTCGAAAAATCGCGAGATTTGATCTTGCGATATTTGAAGATCCTTGTAGGACTCGATCGAGATGAGGTCTGGCAAGTTCTGATCGATATGGAAAAGTTTGAAGAGATATCTCACAAGGATTTTATTGAGTTTCTAAAGCTTGATCCGAAAAAAGCCTACGTGGTTCTCTGGCAAAACAACGGTTTAAACCGTTATTCTGAAGATATTTTGAGGTTGGAACAGGACTTCCCGTTTGCTGCGGGTCTGTTAACACCCGGAATGACTTTATCCACACCTTTTGGGGAAGTTCAAATTGTTAATATTATGCTCATAGATGGCACAATTAGACAATCCGTTAAGAAAGCAGAAGGAAATTTCATTCTTCAGGTAAGTAGTGGCACAGGACTTGAGAAGATAGAAGCTGATTTAGACTTTAGCCAGAGGATGTTACAATTTAAGAATGAGAACCAAATATTCTGCTGTAGTGTCTGCAACAGTTTTTATCATCCCAAACAACGCAAAATCGATGAACATCACCGTAAAATACATCCATACGAACAAAAAGCCTTTGTAATCCGACACGGGTCCATTCCGTTTTCACCAGATGACATTGATCCAATCGAATCAGTATATTAGAGCGAGGCAGGAAACATGGCAATCCATCCGCTTGAAACAACCGAGAAAATCAGGACGACATATATCAATTACCTGAAAACAATTAAGCCTTTCCAGGATGAAGAACTACGAAAGGAATTTGCCCAGGCAATCGAGGCCCAGGACATGCTCGTAAAAGGTCCACTGCTGCAGATCGCGCTGCCATACCGAAAGGATAAGAGCATCCACGATTTAGTGAATGAAGGCGTTCTCTCCCCTCGCTTCGCGCAACTCTATTCAGACGCTCTGCTTTATGACCGACCTTTGTACGCTCACCAGGTGAATGCCGTCAGAAAAGCAATAAAAGGGCGCAACCTGGTTGTGAGCACGGGTACTGGCTCCGGCAAGACTGAGACATTCTTGATTCCGATCTTGGATTATCTTTTGCGTGAACAAGACGCAGGCACGTTAAGCCAACCGGGCGTGAGAGCCTTATTGTTATACCCGATGAACGCTCTGGCGAATGACCAGATGAAGCGCCTGCGTCGCATACTCGAAAAATACCCGCAAATAACGTTTGGTCGTTACATTAATATCCAGGAAACCCCAGACACAAAAGCACAAGCAGAAGAATTTTTCAAAAACATGTATGGGGATTCAGAACCAATTATCCCTAACGAATTGAAGTCAAGAGAAGAGATGCACACAACACCGCCGCACCTGCTTGCGACCAACTATGCTATGTTGGAATACTTGCTCCTCCGACCCAGCGCTACGAATTTGTTCGATGGGGAAACTGGTAAGCATTGGCATTTTATCGTGCTTGATGAAGCCCATGTTTATGATGGGGCGAATGCCACGGAAATTGCCATGCTGCTTCGGCGTCTGCAGGATCGGGTTGCTGGGGACAAACACGGCAGAATCAAGGGTATCGCCACGTCTGCTACCCTCGGGGCTGGAGTCAAAGATTACGACAAAGTGGCAAAGTTTGCAAGTAACCTGTTCAACAAAAGCTTTGTTTGGAATGATGTCAATCCGGACGAACAGGATGCTGTTGGGGCAGAGTTTCTACCGATCGATGCGCTAGGAGAGACGTGGGGCAAGCTGAATCCCGATACTTACCATCTGCTGAACAAAGAGATAAGTTCAAATGGCGATCCTAGTGAATCCCTGGAAGAACTGAGAAATATATTGGTTATTGCTGGAGTTCCTGAGAAAGTGGTAGCTGACGCCTTTTCTGCTGGTCAACAAAAGAAGGAGTTCGCTGTTCAAACATTCCTCTACGAAGTTCTTAAAGGGGATTACAACATCAGGAAACTGATAAACTCCCTACGAGAACAGCCCGCCTTACTACATGTCGCATCAGAGAAGGTTTTCCCTGATGATCCGCATGCTGAACAAGGCTTGATTGACTTGGTGGCTTTAGCTGTGATGGCGAAGACTGGTGAGGAGGAAATGCCTCTCTTGCCCGCCCGTTATCATACGTTCGCCCGTGCGTTAGAGGGAGCTTTTATCTGTTTAAATGAAAAAGATCATCCTAGAAACAAACCACGGTTATTCTTGCAGCGGAAGAAATTCTGTGAACATTGCGGAAGCCGCGTTTTTGAACTGGCTAACTGTACGCGTTGTGGAACAGCCTATATCGTTGGCACGGACAAGCTAGGCAGTGAATTGGATGAACAGCCTCAAGAATTTGGGATAAAGCTCAATAACCGTTACCTGTTGCAGGACAGCCAAATTTACATTAGTGAAACCGTAAGGGATACCAATTATTACATATTTGCCAATGAGCTATCGACTGCTAACGAGGATGAGAACGTATCAATAGGAGAGATCGCATCTGAAGATGAAGCATACGAAAACTCCACTGAAGTCAAACTCTGCACAAAATGCGGTCAGGTACAGTCTCCACATCAGGCACCCCAATGCTCCTGTGGAAGTGTGTACTTGCAAAAAATGTATAAGATAGACCTCCAGGGTAAGAGGACTCTGAAACGATGTGTGAGTTGTTCGACCAGGAGCAGTTCGGGCGCAGTCTATCGCTTTCTAACTGGGCAGGATGCGCCAGTAAGCGTGATCGCTGGCAGTCTCTACGACGAGCTTCCGCCTTCCAGGAATCAGGACGAAATCAATCTTCCTGGTGAAGGTCGGAAAATGTTGAACTTCACGGATAGCCGCCAAAATGCAGCCTTCTTTGCTCCTTATATGGAACGAACCCATATGCGCAACCTGCGGCGCGGATTAATTCTGCAGACAGTTAAAGAGCAACTCCAGGGTCCGATCAAAGATATCAGATTGCAAGATCTGTTAGCGCCATTAGAAAGAAAAGGGGATGAGATTGGTTTGTTTAAGGCTACAGAATCTCCAACCGACAGACAAAAAAAGATGGCTATCTGGCTGATGCAGGATTTTGCACCGATCGATCGACGTATCAGCCTCGAAGGCTTAGGATTATTATCCTTTGAACCTGCTATCCCTGATACCTGGGTCAATTTCCTCGAAAACTCAGTTTTACAGTTGAATCGGAAAGAAACCAACAATCTCTTAACGCTCTTACTTAACAGCCTCAGATATCAAGGCGCGGTTACTTACTTAATGCCAGATCAGAATATTTTTAAAGCAGAAGACTTCGCACCACGAAATCGTTTGTTGTATTTTCGCTTTCAAGAAGCTGACCCCAAGGCAGGAGTGTTTGCCTGGATGCCATCTGAAAAGTACGAAAACACCAGGTCAGAATACTTAAAACGCCTGCTCATTTCCAAAGGTCTTTCAGAGGCTGAGGCGAAAAAGGAATCGAGGAACTTACTCAAGGAGATTTGGGATTTCATCCACAATTCTGATTGGAAGATTCTCCTGAATAACGCTAATCTAAACAATAATCGCATAGGTGTCGTTTATTCTCTATCACATGAAATGTGGAGGGTTAAGCTCCCTTCAGATAATTTTGATGAATGGATGATTTGCAGCCATTGTAAAAATATCTATCCTGTAGGTGTTGGCGAAACTTGTCTGACTTATTTCTGTCCAGGACCTCTGGAACCGCTCGCAAAACACAAAGATGAACTAGAGTCTAACCTCTTCAGGATTAATTACAGTCAAAACCGATTAATTCCACTCGAAGCCCAGGAACACACAGCCCAATGGACCGCGAAGAAAGCTGCCGAAGTTCAGTCCCAGTTTATAAAAGGTGAGATTAACCTCTTAAGTTGCTCCACTACATTTGAATTGGGCGTAGATGTAGGCGATCTGCAGGCTGTGATGATGCGTAATATGCCACCTACAACGGCTAACTATATCCAACGAGCTGGTCGAGCAGGCAGGCGCACAGATAGTGCCGCTTACATCATGACCTATGCTCAGAGAAGGTCTCACGACCTGACGAACTATACAGATCCGGTAGGCATGGTTTCCGGGAAACTGAAACCACCTCGCACCCCATTAACCAATGAAAAGATATTACGCCGCCATCTCCATTCTGTGGTATTTGCTCGCTTCCTGAAATGGATGAAGAGTGAATTCGGAATTGAGTATAAAAATGTGGGTGAATTTTTCTGCCCCGATGAAGGCCCCAGCGGGCGTGATTATCTTAGGCAATATCTGGAAGCCAAGCCGGAAACGCTGATGGCAGAATTAGTTAACGTGTTACCCAAAGGCATGCAAGGCATTCTTGGAATTGAAGACTGGTCTTGGGTTCAACAACTCACAAATGAACAAAATGAAGGTGTGCTGGACCTGGCCCACGAGGATATCAACGATGACATAAGCTACCTCAAAGAGGAGATATCCAAACTCTGGGAGGAGGCAAGTGCAACCCACAATACTCGACTAACTCATGTCGCTGAAGGAAAAAGCAAGATCATTAATCAGATCAAATCAGGAGAGTTGTTAGGCTTTTTAGGTTCGAGAAATGTATTACCAAAATACGGTTTTCCAGTAGATGTGGTTGAGCTACAGACTAACCATCTCGATCCAAAAACAGGTTCAGCGGACGTTGACCTATCTCGAGATCTACGCGTAGCAATTTCTGAATTCGCGCCTGGAAGCCAAGTAATTGCTGGTAAGAAGATCTGGACGGGAGGAGGTCTAAAAACTCATCGCACCAGATCCTGGCAGCAGGTCAATTATGTTATTTGCAAAAACTGCCAAAGGATGTACCAAGGATTTGAAAGCGAAATCCCAACCATTTGCAGCTGTGGCGAGCCATTGCCGCAATCTCGCACTTTCATTATCCCGGTCACTGGGTTTATAGCTTCTCCTGAAGTCTCATCTCCAGGTGAAGAACCACCTCAGCACACTTATGCGAGCAGTGTGTATTTCGGCGATTATGAACAAAAGAAGTCTGAAAAGTATGGTGAAAACACTGAATTTGTTCTCGATGACTCACTTGACCTACCTACTCTTTATCGCTATTCCAAGTTTGGTTATATGATCATGGTTAATAAAGGTTACAACAATGGATTTGACATCTGCAAGGAATGTGGATATGGAAAAGTAGTTAATTTTCTTGTTGGTAGAACTCAGCATAAACACAAGAACCCAATTACTGGAAGAGAATGTCGCGGAGACTATTTGCGAAGGGTGGATCTTGGACATCGATATCTAACCGATGTCTTGGAGATCAGGTTTAGCCTTCCTCCAGCAATGAGGTTGCCAAACCCAATGCGCAGTTTGATGTACGCATTGCTGGAAGGAGCCAGTGAATCACAGGGAATACGACGGTCTGACATTGACGGGACTCTCTACTATCGATCTTTTGGAGAAGCACCGTCGATCATCTTGTTCGATGCTGTGCCTGGTGGTGCTGGACACGTGGAAAATGTCAAAGATCATCTTAGGGATGCGGTTTTGGCAGGCTATAAGAGAGTTAAAGATTGCCAGTGCGGAGAGGATACCAGTTGCTATAACTGTTTGCGGAATTATTCTAATCAACGTTTCCACGACGAGCTGCAACGAGGTTATGCGATCAGCATCATGAGGTTATTACTCAATAATGGGATATAAATCGATTTCTGTTGGTGCGGATAGATTTTTGGACTTGCAATAGGCAAAAAACTATGCTTACGAACTATTCTTATCCTCGATTGGCCAGGATTCTTCAAGGAAAGCATTGTGTGAGTATCTAGAAAACCAAATGCTTGGTCAGGTTTCTACCCGTAAAACTATGGACCAACTTTCCAGACTCAATAAGGTAACATAAGTTTCGCACATTTTGAAAAAGGAAATGGTCCACACTTACTATTTTCGGTCAACCTCAAATAGTTCTTCACTTCAACAGCGACAATATCAGCCAAGCTGCCAGGATAATAAAAACGAGCGCCATGCCAAGCTTCACCGCGCCGGCGTGCTTGCGGAGGAAGCTGGTGAACTGCTTTGAGGTCGTGCCGTAAAACGCCAGGATGAAAACAATGATCAACGGAACGATGAACATCAGGTTGTAAAGCACCAGGTAGAAAAGCGCTTGCCCGCGCATCGCGGGCACGGAGCTCATCGAAATGATCACCGGCAGGTAAATCTGTCCGGTGCAAGCCAGCTCCAGCAGGGAGATGAGCAAGCCTGTCACGAAGGCGCCGATGATGTAACTGCTGGACTTGCGCCCCTCGCGGACGGTTTGATTGATGCGTTTACGCAGGGGCTCGGGGAGCTTGAGCGCCATATCCGTCAGGTCGCCTTTACGCACCTTGATGAAATCGCGGATACTCAGAACCGCCAACACCAGGCAGAGAATCGCCGTCAGAACGTACACCACCTTGCTGATAATCGAAGTGATTCCGGATATCAGGTCGAGGACCTTGTAAAAGCCAAGCCCTACCAACAGGTAGGCGATGAAGACCCCGAGCGTGAAGCTGGCGCCGGTAATGATGATTTGTTTGCCCTTTTTTCCGCTCAGTGAAAGGTACGACACGAAAAAAATGATAGTCGCGAAGGCGCAGGGGTTCAGCCCGTCCACCAAACCAGCCAAAACCACTGCCACCCAACCCATTTTCTCGAAGCGTTCTTTCAGGGCGGTGTTGCCCTCATCCGGGTCGTAATCTTTCCAATAAGCGGGCGAGCCCTTGGCGCTGAGTTCCTGCAGTGTTGGTTCAATGGATGCAGGCGTGAGTTCACCATCGCCGATCCAAGCCTTATCGCCGATGAAGAGGGCGGGGGTGTTGAAGTTCTTGACAACGCCAACCCGCGCAGCCATCCACTCCGCCATAGCAGCTTCGTCAAAAATGTTGAACTCTTCGATAATCAACTGCGGATATTTGGTTTTTAGATAGGCGATATCTGTTTCTGCGCGGGCGCATTCCTTGCAGCCGGTCTGATAGAAGTAAGCGCCGTAGATAGGCGCGGAAACTTCGCAGGTGTTGGGGTTATCCGGACTGCAAACAGGGGGAGTGTCCGGGTCATCGGTCTGAGCGTTGCTGATGACCAGCGAGTTTGGGTCCACACCGGGGATCTCGGGCAGGGCGATGCCCTCTCCCGCAAGACCGGCTTCCACGATATCCGCAAATCTTTCCCTGGTCTGCTGTTCGCCGTTGAGCATCTCACTGCCAATCAGGACGACAGGCAGCCCACGTTCACCGGCATCGATCCCAAAAGCCTCCTCAGCTTTCATCAGCGCTTCATAATTGACGCTCTCTCCCAGTTCGACCTTATAGATTCCTAATAATTCAGGGTATTTGGCTTCCAAAGGCTGGACAATATTCTGCAGGATGTCCATGCAGTGGCTGCAGGTGGTTGAGTAAAAGAAATAAGCTGCCACCTTGACGTTTTCCTGAGTGGGTTGGCTGGGTCCGGCTCCCTGTGGACCAAGGCCCTGAGGGAGGCGGGCGGAAGCCGACGCGATGTTGGGCAGTAAGAGGCTGAAAAAGGCAATCAAAGAGAGTCCGACAGCGGTTAGGAATGCTCTGGTTTCTCGATTACGCATAGAGGTTAGTGACCTTTCAAAAGGCGGCATTTCCGCCGCGGTTAAATTTCCGTCTCATTCTATCACGGGATGGGAAAAGGACAAAAGCGCGTTTGTTTTCTAAGTGTTTTCTAAGTAATCTCAAGCAGCGAGATTTGGAAGTGGCTGGCGTTGAATAGGTCCATCAGGGTTTGGCGCTGTTCATCTTCGATACCGCTCAGTATCATGCGCAAGCGAAAATCGCCGTTTTTCGAAGTTGAACTGACTGTACGCAGAATATTCCCATCCACTTGCCAGATCAATCCCGCGAAAAACGCCAATCCTCCGGGTCGGTTGGTCGCTTCGGGACCTTCCACGCGCAGGGATGTCCAGCGCAGCGTGGTGCGCGAAATGCCCACCAGCTCCAGCGCGTTTTCAAATTCCTCCAGCGAGATGGAGCCGCCGCCGATGGCAGCGTAGAGGTTATCCAGGGTCGCGCAAGCCAGCAGCCCGAGCAGGGCTTCAATGCGGTTGGGGTCCAGCGCGCGCACGTCATCCAGATCCAGGATGCCGCGCGCGGAAATTATGTTGTGAATCAGGTCGCGTCCCCGGCGGCTAGCGGCTTTGAGGTTGACCATCGCGAGCACGTTCCGCAGCATGCGCGCCGTGGAGGCGTTGCAGTGGTTCAGCCAGTCCGGTTCAGGGGTTTTGTGCGGTTCTCCGCTGAGCACCTCCACCACGTCGCCCGGGTTGAGCGTATCGTAGAGATGGCGTTCTTCGCCGTTCACCAGCACCTTGTGGATCTTGTCGAGGTAGAATTCCTGAATCGCCGCGACACCGTCCAACACTGTGCTGCCCTCTTGCAGAAAACGCGTGCCGCCAAAGGGGGTCAGGATCTGCACCGGTCTGTAGCGGCGGATGTCCTGATTGTTATTGATCGCGTAAATGACGCCCCAGGAGTTCTCGCCTTCCATGCTCTCAGTGGCGATCGCGACTTCCACCGCGCCTGTGCCGGGCAGATAGGCGGTCACCTGCAGGGCACGGTAGCCGTTTTGGGGGGAAGCGATGTAATCATCAAAACGGTCCTGATCCAGGTTGCGGCTGAAGTAGCGGTTCACGCGCGAGAGCAGCCGGTAGCAGGCAGTTTCATCATCGCCCCGCACCAGCATGCGGAAGCTGACGATGTCGTTGACCGCCGAAAAATCGTCCAGCGACGTGCGATGGCTGCGCGCCATACGCTGGAGCTTATCCCAGGCTTGCCAGTAACCGTTGACGGTGAAGCGGATGGAACCTTCCACGCCCTCGGCTTCCATGAGGTGACCGAGTTCGTTGAGATAGTAGCGGATGAAATTGATGTTGAGGCGGGGGTCGGAGTCGATTTTGCTTTTTACTTTTTTGAAAGCGGCGGGTTCGGAATACGGAAAAGCCATGTCTTCGATCCAGCGCCGCCAGCGGTAACAGTTGAGAATGCCTGCCAGTTTGCCATAAGCGCGGATCGCCTCGGTGGCTTTTTGCCACTGTTTGCTGGGAGACTGGTAGTGGAGGGTCATCAGGTTGTGGCTTTTATCTGCCAGCTTCACCACGAAGACCGCCGGGTCGCGGAACATGGCGATTTTGCGCAAAGTTTCCATCTCACGCGTGGAGCCATCTCGCGGGTTGCTCATCTTGGTCAGCCCGTCAATGATATGGGCGACTTCCTCGCCCAGGGACCCCGGAAAAAGCGCTTTGATTTCGTCGAACGTTTCGCCCTGATCCTCAACGGTATCGTGCAGCAGAGCGGCGATCGTCCAGGATTCTTGCTGGACGAGTTTATCCACGAAAGCTGCCACCCAGGCGCAATGCGTCTCGAAATAAGGCTCGCCCGAAAGGCGAACCTGCCCGGCATGCACCTGCTGCCCCCAGTCGTAAGCACGCTGAATGGCTTCCGTGCGGGGCACAAATGTGCCGACGGAAAACTCCTCCGAAATAGAAGGACGAATTTCAGAGATGTTCTGAATGTCGACCAAAGTAATCCTTCCTCTCCTCAGGCAGGATGCTAAGAGTTAAGCGTATTGGTTAAATATAGCATATAAACAGCCGCTGTGCAGGAGAATTTATAAAAAATCCCGTCCAGGCAGCCTGTTTTGACTGCCAGGAGCAAAGGACAAGCGCGAAGCGATGACCGATTTACCCCTTCCAGAAGAACAAGAGGCAGATGAGAACCACAATCCCCCCAATTGCGGCAAACCAGAAGAGGTTTTTACGGGTCTTGTGGCGGAACAGCAGCATGCCCGCCAATGCTCCAATCCCGCCGCTGCACAGACTCAAGCCCAGGAGTGCGCGCTCAGGAACGCGCCAGGCTTCCCGCTGGGCTTGGAATTTGTCGTAACCAAAAAGTAGAAACGTGATGAAATTCAATGGAATTGCTAAAAGGAGCGCAGTCTCGTTCACAGATGACCTCATCAACAGCTATAATCAATGCATTATAGTGCCGATTGCCATGGAAGAACCGATTAAACAATGCCTGATACCGCTTGAACCCGTCCAGGTTGAGATTGTGGTGGTGAATTCCCGTTTTGTCGCGGACCTGGAGTGCGCTGAGAGCGTGGATCAGGCGCGCGCCCATCTGGCGAGAGTGCGGGAGAATCACCCAACCGCCACGCATCACGTTCCGGCATTTATCATCGGACATGGCAACAGCATCATCAGCTACTGCAGCGACGATGGCGAACCCTCCGGCACCGCGGGCAGACCGGCGCTGGCGGTCCTGCAGGGCAGCGGGCTCGGGAACGTTTCGGTGGTGGTCACCCGCTATTTTGGAGGCACCAAGTTGGGGACAGGGGGATTGGTGCGGGCTTATGGGAACGCGGTGCGTGAGGTTCTAAAAAATGTCAGACTTGCCGCGTATCTGCCGACCACGACGCTCATGTTCGTGACGCCCTATCGCTTGTATGACCAGATTCTCAGGCTGGTAGAGGCGCATCAGGGGCAGGTTCAGGATACAGAGTTCCTTGCGGATATTACGATGAGCGTCCGGTTCAGGGATGAGGAAGTCGAAGCCTTTATGGGCAAACTGCTAAATCTCAGCGCGGGTCATGTCCAGCCGATGGTGTTGGAACAAAACCCCAAAACCGTTTTCCCGTTGGATTGATTTTTGTTTGGATGAATATGTGTTAACGGGCGCATGGTCCCGCCCCGCTGATAAGGCTATCTGTTATTATCGCGTAGGGGGCTGGGGACTGTACCTGACCTAAGTCCGAATCGTTTTCTCTTGCCCAAGTATCGTAAGAATTGTTTTATCGTGGAGTCGATATAATCTCGTCTACTCTGATGATAGATAACCCACAGTTCTGACTGTCTCCAGTTGAAGTAATCAGATAATATCCAAGTCAGCCTTTAAATTTTTATAGGGCGGGTGGGGGTCGAACCCACACAGTGTCACCACCGACGGATTTTAAGTCCGTTGCGTCTGCCTATTCCGCCACCGCCCCGATTTTGATTAGAAAACGGATGAGCCCGTTTTCAATCTCTTCACTACCTTCCGCGGTTTCCATCGCGTCCGGTCACGTGTTGCAGTATTTTACCATCATCTTTGGGTTTTCATGCCGGGAATTTGGGATGAGGTGAGCCACTGCGTTTTGGGTGATGCCATTACCTAACGCAATCATTTTTCGAGATCCGATTGGTTTTGGCGCGAGTGGCGATACAGGACTTTTTAAGAAATCTAATAAGATCAATGGTTACAAGCAGTCAATAGGCAGTATATTCCTGGAATACCCCCCTGAGAGACTCAACTTTTCTTATATCGCGTTGCTCTACCTTTGCCAATCTTCATGATTGAGCCAGATTTAACCATATTACCCAGGACGGCTTCCACGGTAGTCGGACTGACATCGGGAAGTATATTGCAGATTTCAGCCTTGGAAATCGACGTCAGACTATTTAGGACGGTGGCCTCTATTCGGGTCATCTTATTGACTTTCTTGCCATGAACAACGGCGAAACGTTTATCCAGTTCCTTGTAGCACAGATATAGTGTAAACAAAAAGTTTTCGATGAACGGGAAATAATTGTTTTCATTGTTTTCCCATCCACTGGAAGACTGCTGCAACGCATCATAGTAATATGCTTTGTAGTTGTTAATCTGTTCCTCAAAAGAAATGTATCTACCCACATCGTATCCATTTTTGTAGAGGAGCAAAAGGGAAAGCAAACGAGATATTCTGCCGTTCCCGTCTCGAAATGGATGAATACACAGAAAATCCAAAATTACGCAAGGAATAAGCAGAAGCTGATTAATTCCGGCATCGTCTCGAGCTTCCATATATGCAAGAGTGAGCTGCTCCATCGCATCCGCGGTTTCAGTAGCAGGAGCAGGGCGGAAACGCACCCTTCTTTGACCCGAAGAATCAACTTCCAAAATCACATTATCTTCTGTCTTGTATCGACCGCCAAACTCATAGCCCGCTAAAGACATCATCATTTCGTGCAGCCGCAAGATATCCGACTGCAAAAAATTCACATGAGCGTAGTTAATGTGCACCTCGTTTAGCGCATCTCTGTAGCCTGCAATCTCCGCTTCATCATGGTTTAGAGGGGCACTGTTTTGATTTACGATTGCGGCAATGCGTTCATCGCTGGTCACAATACCCTCGATAGCATTGGAACTCTTTATGGACTGAATCTTGGCTATGCTCTCCAGTTCGCTGAAGATCCGCATATGCTCATCTTTGCGAACTTTTCCCATCGTTTTAAGCGAAGCTATGTCAGATGTCAGGTTCATAATTTTGACGGGTATCAGCCCGTTCTTCAGAAAAGAATAATCGAATTTTCTCATCATACACCTCTCTTTCTGCATATAATTATATTGGTTTATATGCAGATAATCAAGAGATGCAACACCCTATCTGCATATTATATTTAAAAAATTATGCAGATAAACCGATAATGGTGAGAAAAAAGCCGAATATCTAATTGATGTCCGTCTTTTTTATTGGTGCTGGCGCGGGGAACCCGCCCCTCAATTTTCGGAGCGTTTTCCGCGCGGCTCATGATCCGCGGCAGAGTCCAGGTATCTGTTTCATATTCCCGTGTTTAGGAAGAAGGAGGAAGGTTCGCATTGTTCAGGTTCTTGAATAGTTTAGCATAAGGTGTCGTGATTTTGCCAGTTTTCAGGATGGCAA
>JAGVUP010000015.1 GCA_019136215.1 Chloroflexota bacterium
AAAAAGACCGAATAAAATGAGGATAACAAGCCTCAGATGAACCGCTGATCCGGTTCACAACCGGACTTGATAGGGTTCCTGTCGAAAATGCTGCTTTATTTCAACGGTCTCTTTCAGGAATGACCATCTACCCAGACCGCGCAACCGCGCAGGAAGATGCTCCCAATTATGTTATCCAGGGGAGGGAAGAAGTAAATCCTTATTACACCATTGAACACCTGGTGTTCCACGATGGTTCAGCCATGGATCGAAATATCATCAATGGTCCTTCCAAACGTCCGGGAAATTCTGAATCAAGCCTCTCCGGCGAACAAGGTGTCGACGCAATCTTATCTAATTTCCCGTCTTTCAGTTGGGTTTTCGGATGCTCCGCGGTTTCCGGCGCGATGATCACGACATATTACGATCGCAACGGATTTCCGAATATGTATTCGGGACCAACCAATGGCGGCGTCTTTCCTCTGACAGACACCGGCTTCGGCACCTGGCGGGACAGTACAAATGAAGCGTACCCTAATAATCCTCTTGTTGCGAGCAAAAGCGGACTTGATGGACATTCCGGAAGGGGTTCGATTGAAGACTATTGGGTCTCTGTGGACAGCAGCGCTCCAGACCCCTATATCACAGGAGGTTGGACGCAGCATTTATGGGGCAATTCGATCGGAGATTACATGAAAACGAGCCAATCCGCGTTCGGTAACGTGGATGGCTCCACCGCGTTTTATACCTGGACAAACTCTCCCGAAAAGCTCACCTGCGCGAAGATGTCTGTGGAGAACCTGCCGGATGGGACCCTGGGCATCCGCGACTTTTTCCAGGCGCGCGGGTATCTGGTTTCTGAATGCTACAATCAAAAGACCGATAACAATAACGGCGGTTTTAGCCTGGTAGATTTTAAACGCTATATCGATTCCGGGCATCCCGTTCTGATCAATCTTGAAGGGCATTCCATTGTCGGTTATGGCTACAGCGGGAGCACCATTTATATCCGGGATACATGGTCTTCAAATGTAAACGAAACCTTTACGATGCCTTGGGGCGGAAGTTATGAGGGGATGCAGATGCAGTCTGTATCTGTAGTTGTGCCCGTTGACCACTCGCAACTACACCAGAAAGTCTATCTGCCGATTATTTTCACGCCGCCCATCATAAAAAATGGCAATTTTGAACAGGGAAATACCGCCTGGAGTGAATCTTCAACACACGGATGGTATCTCATCTATCAGGATTCGGAACTCGCGAGAGATGGCGAGTGGTTGGCGTGGCTTGGTGGAGGCGACAATGAGCGCTCAGTCCTTTCTCAGGTAGTTACCCTCCCAAGCGGAACAAACTATTTGGAGTTCTACTATGCTATTGGCTCAATGGAACAAGGATGCCAGTATGATTCCTACGAGGTCCAATTTGGAAATAATACCCTTCTTTCTGGCTGGTTATGTGCTCCTAATAATACGAACGGCTACGTCTACAAACGGATTAATCTCAGCGCCTATTCCGGAACGACTCAGGCGCTCAAGTTTATCGTAGAAAACGACGCGTCGGACAACAGTAATTTATTCCTCGATGATGTCAATATCACCAGGCAGGCGTCAAAGGCGATCGATGAAACTAAAACAGCTTCCTTTGACTCCATATTTTTATTGGAGAAGTAGCTTGTCTTATCCAGAAAAGCCGCCTTCCAAGGGCGGCTTTTTTGGCGTTTTTCGCTGATTATCATAGACAGTCCCCAACCCTCCACCCCCAACGCCTTCAGGAAAGGAAGGATGAGAGAAGCTTACTTGGTCGCGCAGGCAATACAGGGGTCGAACGCCCGCACGACCCGACCGACTGCCCGTTCCAGCTCGGCATCGATGCCTTCGTGGCTGACATATCGTTTCGCGACAACGGTCAGCGCGCGGCGGATAGCCAGCATATTATGCACGGTGGGGATGACGAAATCCGCGCTTTTAATCAAGCCATTTTCCACTTCATAGCGATGGATCAAGGGTCCTCGCGGAGCTTCCACCAAGCCAAAACCGGTGCCGTCGCGGGGAGTGTACCCGATCTCGGTTTCCCCATGCTCGAGGTCGCCGCTGAGCATCTGACGGGCTTTTTCGAGCGCGTAGACCAGTTCAATCCCGCGGCAGAGATCAAAGAACATAATAGCGTGGGCGGGCTTGCCGAAGGTCTCCACGAAACGCTCCCGATAGGCATCTGCCAGGGGAGTGCCGAAAGATTCCGCCAGGTTGACGCGCGCCAGGCTATTGGCGCGCATGATGTGCCCCAGGTAGCTGCTGATCCCCGCGTAGGAATACTCGCTTTCTGTGATCTGCAAATAGGCTTCAAATTCGTGCGGGTCAAAACTCGGCGCCTCGCTGCCGTCGGGCTTCATCACACGCAAGCGCCGGCTGTTCAGCCGGTAATTGTTCGCTTCGGTCGAGGCAAGGTAGTGGGTCGGTTCATCATCGCCCCAGGACCCGATCCGGTCCACCATCTGCATGGACAAATCCCAATAGATGTCCAGCAGATCTGTCGCCACCGGCAGAAGCTCTTCGATCGTGAGGATCAACTGATCCGCTTTTACGCGCGGGATGCCGCTGGTGACCCCGCCGATGACGGTTTTGATCGGGTGAATGAACTGTCCTCCAGCGAGGCTGATCAGGTCTGTGCCGATTTTGCGGATGCGAAGCGCCATCTGCGCCAGCGAAAAAGCGCGGGCTTTGCCTGCTTCGCTGCGCGAAAGCTCAAACAGAGAGCTGGCATTCACGCGGTCGGGCATCGTGAAAATGAACAGAGAAGTCGCCTGGTTTTGGATGAGCTGCCCCAATAACAGCACTTCGCGGATATCCTCCGCCAGGGGCGGCGGGACAACGCCGAAAACGTCCTCGAGCGCCTTGACCGAGGCAACCTGGTGCGCGGTGGAGCAAACGCCGCAGATGCGCGGCACGATGACGGTGATCTGCTCGGCAGGCACGCCGCGGACATAGTGGCTGAAGCCGCGCATTTCCATCGCCTGGAAATCCGCTCTGAACACTTCGTTGTCGTGGATGTCGATCACGACCCGGGCATGGCCTTCGATCCGGCTGAGGGGGTAGGTGAGGGTAGTCATCAGAGCATCTTCTCCTTTGTGCGCGGCGGAAGGTCTGTTTCCTGGGTATAGTCGGTGAACTGCCCGAGGAAAAGCGAGAGCCAGGGAGAGGCAAGCGCGGCATCGATTTCTTCCGCGGGGATGTCTGTCATGCGGGAGAAAACCCGCCGCAGGTTGTCGAGCACGAACTTGGGTTCTTTGTTCAGGTAGGGGTTGGCGGGACCGCGACAGCCCACGCAGGCATGCCCCGGGCGGGTGCAAAGCGCGCCGCAACCCCCGCGCGTGGAAGTGCCGAGGCAGACATAGCCTTGATTGACCAGGCAGATATCCGGCAAAACGACCCCGCTGCGGCTGCCGGTGATGGATTTTGGGCGCATGTCGTTGAGCTTTTTGCGCCCGCATTCCTGGCAGACAATGGGCGCGATTTGCGCGTGTTCGGGATCCTTCAGAGCGGTCATAAAAAGCTGCGGTGTTGGCGGGCAGCCCGGCAGGTAGAGATCCACCTCCACAAATTTGTCGATCGGGTACGCGTTCGGGAGCATGTCCGGCATGCGCAGCCGGTGGGAGGCTTTCAGGAAAGACTCGCGCGCGATGTGATTTTTCTTGAACTGCGCGACCCCGCCCGAAAGCGCGCAGGTGCCCACGGCGATCAGCTTGCGCGCGCGCGAGCGCCCCTTGCGCAGGTTGTGAATGTCCTCGTCCGTCCGGACCCCACCCGTGACCAGCAGAACTTCCACGCCATTCGGGATTTTATTGGAGGTGACCACCAGGGGCATGTAGACCAGTTGAAAATTGTTGATCCATTCTTCCGAGTTCAGCAGCGAAACCTCGCAGCCCGAACACCCGGAAAGCTGGAGCACAGCGAATTTTGGAAGATCTGTTGAGGATTCCATCGTCTCGTTTCCACAGGATGTGATGTGTTTCCCACAATTATAGCGGGGATTTCCCCAGTGTTGACCGAAACAATCCACAAACAATCCACAACTCCCCAGACCCTGGGTAGCAAATCCTCAAGACTGAGGCGGGGTTGGAGTAGAATTGAGCCCTGAGGTGAACATGGAACCAAGGCTCGAACAGGTTATGGAATGGGTGAAAGAGGCGTCCGCGATGGCGCAGCATCTGCGCGGCGGCAATTTGCGCGTGCGGCATAAGAGCAAGGCGGATCTCGTCACGGAAGCAGACACGGCGATCGAGTCCTTCCTGATCGATAAGATCAACCAAAACTTTCCGGATCATAGCGTCAATGCCGAAGAATCCGGGGAACATGGCGAGGACCAGGATCACCAGTGGTTCATCGACCCGATCGATGGCACGCTCAACTATGCCCACGGGCTGCCGCAATACGCGATTTCGGTAGCCTATGCCCAAAAAGGCGCGCTCAGGCTCGGTGTGATCGCCAATCCGCCGATGGCGGAGTTTTTCAGCGCCGAAGCCGGAAAAGGAGCCTGGCTCAACGGCGCGCCTATCCGCGTTTCGGATACCCGCGAGCTGATCGATTCAATGCTCATCACGGGCTTCCGCCACCATCTTATCGACACGCCGCGATCGAACATCAACAATTTTGTGCGGCTCTCACGCGAAGCGCAGGTGATCCGGCGCCTTGGCGCTGCCGCGCTGGACATAGCCTATGTGGCTTGCGGACGTGCGGAGGGTTTTTGGGAAATCGCACTCAACCCCTGGGATGTTGCGGCAGGCATCCTGATGGTCCGCGAAGCCGGCGGGGTGGTCAGCACGCTGTATGGAGAGGGGCATCTTTTGAGGGGAGAGGTGGATATTCTGGCTGCAAATCAGGAAATTTACCCGAAGATGCAAGCGATCCTGGCGGAAGAACGCAGTAAAACGCTCTGAACTGGCTACTCTGCTCGACTTCTTAAAGCCATCCTGGAGAGCTCAAAGAACCGCTAACATCATCAACTAATCTGCGCGGCTTTGTTATAATAAACAAAAACGCTCAGGAGGCTTATTGATGTCCGGTCCGAGAGAAGTCCATGCCCCTACAGGCACACAACTCACTTGTAAAAACTGGTTAATTGAGGCGGCTTACCGCATGATCCAAAACAATCTCGATCCAGCAGTAGCCGAAGCCCCGGATCGCCTTGTTGTCTATGGCGGTCGCGGGCAGGCAGCACGCTCCTGGGAGGCGTTTGACGCCATTTTGAACGCGCTGCGAAACCTGGAGGAGGATGAAACCCTGTTGGTGCAATCCGGCAAGCCGGTCGGCATCTTCCGCACGCACACAGACGCCCCGCGCGTGCTGATTGCCAATTCGAACCTCGTGCCCCACTGGGCAACCCAGGCTTACTTCGACGAGCTGGCTTCAAAGGGCTTGATCATGTACGGTCAGATGACCGCCGGGTCCTGGATCTACATCGGCGCGCAAGGCATCCTGCAGGGCACCTACGAGACCCTCGGATCGCTCGCCCGGCAGCAAGGCTGGCAGTCGCTGAAGGGCAAATTCGTGCTCACCGCGGGATTGGGCGGCATGGGCGGCGCCCAGCCAATGGCGATCACCATGAACGAAGGGGTTGGCTTGATCGTTGAGGTCGATCCGGACCGCGCTCAGAAGCGACTGGATATTGGCTATGTGAACGTAGTGACCGACAATCTCGAAGACGCCATGACCCAGGTGGAAGAGGCGCTTGAACAGCAGATTCCAAAATCCATCGGCTTGATTGGCAATGCCGCGGACGTTTACACCGAGCTGCTGCTGCGGGGCGTCATACCGGACGTGGTAACTGACCAAACTTCCGCGCATGACCCGCTTTCGTACGTTCCGGATGGGATGAGCCTGACGGCTGCCTGTCAACTGCGCCAGAGTGATCCTGAAAAGTACATCCAACTTTCGCTCAAGACGATGGCAAAGCACGTTGAGGCGATGCTGGGGATGCAGAAGCAGGGCGCGATCGTCTTTGACTACGGCAACAATATCCGCCAGCGCGCTTTTGACCAGGGCGTTAAGAACGCGTTTGATTTTCCTGGTTTTGTGCCGGCATATATCCGCCCGCTCTTTTGCGAAGGCAAGGGACCCTTCCGCTGGGTGGCGCTTTCAGGCGACCCGGAAGACATCTACAAAACCGACCAGAAACTGATCGAACTCTTCCCGGAAGACGCGCATCTCCACCGCTGGCTGAAAATGGCGCGGGAACAGGTACCCTTCCAAGGTCTGCCCTCGCGCATCTGCTGGTTGGGTTACGGCGAACGCGACAAAGCCGGTTTGGCTTTCAATGAGATGGTCGCCAGCGGCGAGCTCAAAGCCCCAATCGTGATCGGGCGCGACCATCTGGATGCCGGTTCGGTGGCTTCCCCCAACCGGGAAACAGAATCGATGCTCGACGGCACTGACGCGATCAGCGACTGGCCCATCCTCAACGCGCTGCTCAATACGGCTAACGGCGCAACCTGGGTCAGCTTCCATCACGGCGGCGGCGTGGGCATTGGCTTTAGCCAGCATGCCGGACAGGTGATAGTTGCCGATGGCACGCCGGAGGCAGCCAAACGCCTCAAACGCGTCCTGATGGGCGACCCCGGCATGGGCGTTATCCGCCATACAGACGCGGGCTACCCCGAAGCGATCAAGTTCGCGAAAGAGCATGGGGTGAAGATCCCGATGTGGCATAAAGAATAGCGCAAATTGATGAAGACACGGCGTTTTGTTTTCTTCTTTCTGGCGATCCTGGTTGGGGTTGGGGCGGGGTTGGCAATTGGCTGGCTGATGATGCCGCCTGCCGCACCGCGCAACGCGCCAATGAACAGCTTACGGGCGGACTTCAAAACCGATCTCGTTTTGATGGTGGCGGAGGACTTCCAAACCAGACCCGACTCAATGCGCGCGCTCGACCAATTGGACAAGCTGGATGAGAGCGACCCGATCACCCTGCTCGGCGACAGCATCCAGTACGCCCAGGAGATCGGTTACCCTGAAGAGGATCTGAACTTAATGCGCAACTTGCTCAATAGTATTGATGCTGCGGTTTATCTGCAGTGGAACGCGAATCGGGTGCCTTAATGGAAACAAAGCCTGTCAATTCATCTCACTGGTACTTGCTGACCGGGTTGGTGCTTGGTCTGGTTGTAGGGCTGGTGATATCGCTCTTCATTGCGCCGGCGGTGAACGCGGATGCGCTGCCGCATGAACTGGACGAGGCGGGCAAAGCCGTTTACCGCGAGCAAATCGCCCTGGCGTATGCCAGCAATCACGCCCTGAATCGTGCCTTGAGCAGGCTGGATCTGCTGAAAGATGAGGATCCGGCTGCAGCGCTGATCGCCCAGGCGCAAGCAGTGGTCGCGCAAGGCGGAGAGGTGGAACTCTCGCGCGCCCTGGCGGAGCTCGGTACGGCTGTGCAGGAGCTTGCACTGCCTCTCTCCCCCTGAGGAGGATCGCTTTCTAAAAAAACCGGTGATGAGCCGGTTTTTTGTTTAAACCGGAAAAAATCACTTTCATTCCGGTTTTACGGCTTGGTGTGTTTCTTATCATGTAAAAGGCTATGAACTCAAGCGTTAACGGGTAAAATAAGGGGCATGCCTCATGTGATCCCACAGGACCTGGAAAAAGCCGCTGTTCGCGGAGAGCCTTCTCACGTCTGGCGCGCCGGGCAGGAACGGCGCTTTGCCATGCTCCGGGATGCCGCGGGCGAACGCTTGCAGGGCAGCGTGCTTGTGGACGGCTGCGGTGTGGGCGCTTACCTCGCGCGCCTCGTCCCCATCTCGGGTTTTGTGACCGGCATTGACATTGAATATCCCCGCGTGCTCGAAAGCAGCGCCTATACGCCAAATGTGCTCTGCGCCGCGGGCGAATACCTGCCCTACCGATCCGAGAGCGTGGATTTGGTCTTCAGCCACGAAGTATTGGAACATGTGCAGGATGACGCCCTCGCGATCCGGGAGATGGTACGGGTGCTAAAAAAGGGAGGGCGGATCGTGCTGTTCTGCCCCAACCGCGGGTACCCTTTCGAGACCCATGGTCACTATTGGAAGGGGAAATACCATTTCGGCAACACGCCGCTGATCAACTGGCTGCCCCGCCAACTGCGCGACAAACTCGCGCCGCACGTGGAGGTCTACACCCGCGCCGACCTGACCAGGCTCTTTGAAGGGCTTCCGGTTCGATTCATCCAACGCCGGACGATTTTTGGCGCTTATGACAACATCATCGAGCGCCACCCTGCCTTGGGCAAATTTCTGCGAGCCTTCCTGCAAGCGCTCGAGAAGACCCCCCTCCAGAGACTGGGGCTTTCCCATTTCTGGGTGGTGGAAAAGGTCTAGCGAGGGCTTTCCCACCAAGAA
>JAGVUP010000098.1 GCA_019136215.1 Chloroflexota bacterium
GACCTGGTTTTGAAAAGGATTTTGGGTCCCGCCGGCGAAACGATCGTTCTGACCATCCGGCGCGGAGAGGAAACTTTTGACGTTCCCATCACCCGCGCCCTCATCCAAATCCCGGTTGTGGATTACGAAATGCGCGAGGACGGCATTGGCTACGTGGCGCTCTACACCTTCAATGAGCTGGCTACCGAAAAACTGCGAGCCGCGCTGAAGGACCTCCTGGCGCAGAAACCCAAGGGTATCGTTTTTGACCTGCGCGGCAACGGCGGCGGATACCTCGTGACCGCGGTCGAAGTGACTTCGGAATTCCTCAAAGACGGCGTGGTGCTCTACGAGGAATATGGCGACGGCACGCGCGAGCCTTATCCGGTGGAGAAGGGCGGAAGAGCTACCGAAATCCCGCTGGTTGTGCTCATTGATGAGGGCTCCGCTTCCGCCTCCGAGATCACCGCAGGCGCGCTGCAGGATTACGGGCGCGCGAAGCTGGTGGGGGTGACCAGTTACGGGAAAGGTTCCGTGCAAAACTGGATCCCGCTCCGCACGGAAGCAGGCGGCGTGCGCATCACCATCGCCCGCTGGCTGACCCCGAATGGCAATCACATCGACGGCATTGGACTGACCCCGGATTTGGTTGTGGAATTCACAGAAGAAGACCTGGAAGCCAAACGCGACCCGCAATTGGACGCGGCTGTGGAGCTTTTGCTCGACGCCCAGCCCTGAGAGAAATGAAATTTTCTGAGGAGTTAATAGAGGAAAGGAAAAAATAATGTACTTGGATTACTTGCTCTACATGATCCCGGGACTGTTGCTGAGTCTTTTCGCTCAGTTCAAGGTCAGATCCGCTTACACAAAATGGAGTCGGGTGCGCAACTATCATAACCTGACTGGCTTGGATACTGCCGAACAGCTCAAAGCGCGGGTTGGGCTCGAAAACGTCAAACTCACCCGCACCAACGGCACGCTCACGGACCACTACGACCCGCGCAATGATACCCTGTCGCTTTCGCAGGGGGTGGCGGATCAGCCTTCGGTGGCGGCGATGGCGATCACGGCGCACGAACTCGGGCACGCCATGCAGGATAAGACCAGTTATGGTCCCATGCGTCTGCGCATGGCAATTGTGCCCATCGTGAGTTTTGGTTCGAACTTCGGCATCATTTTGGTAATGATCGGCGTGGCGCTGCGCATGGCAAATCTGGCAATGATTGGCGTGATCTTGTTCTCGACCACGGCGTTATTTTCGCTGGTCACTCTTCCGGTTGAACTGGACGCCTCCAAACGCGCGCGAAAAATGCTGGATGATACCGGTTTGGTTGCCAACGCCGAGGAACGCAGCGGCGTAAAGCAGGTGTTGGATGCTGCGGCTTGGACCTACATAGCAGGGCTGGCAACCTCGCTGATGCAGTTGATGTATTACATATCGGTGGCTGGCCGCGCCAGCGGCGGCAGACGCCGGTATTGACCTTGAGTTGTGATTTAGAGAACAGGATGTCTCAGAAGAAGGGACATCCTGTTTTTTATGTATTGAGACCTCCAAAGATATATTCTCGGGTAGGGGCACGGCATACCGTGCCCGGGAGAGGCGGGTGTCCTTTTATAACCCTGTTTGCATCCGCAACGGTATGGTTTTTCAATCCGGCAGTTTTTTGGACTAGATGGGTCTTATTCTTGGCGGGTTAGTATCGCTGGTAGGGCGGGGTTGGAAGCGGTCGAATTGGAAATTGTGGCTGAATTTTACCGCTTCCAACCCGCCGCGATCGAATCATCTATTTGGCGGAATAGAGATGACGACGTCCTCGATGGCGGGTTGAGGACGGTCAAATGAGCGGAAAATCCAGACCGATTTGTCCTCACCCACGCCCTACGAAAAATGCCGTGCCTTCCTGGTGGATTGGGGACGGTCAAATGGATACATATTATTAGACCTTGTCGTTCCCAATCGCACTCGCGGGGACCAACTTGCCATCTTCGGAAGGATGAGGCTTCTGCCCGTACTGTACAGATGGGGTTGTACGGATGGGGCATGTGCCCGCAGGGTATCGCTCCATCCGCTTCCATCGGCGGGTTGAGGACGACCATAAGGCTGCAAAATGATGGTTCGGATTGTCCTCAACCACGCCCTTCGAAAAATGCCGCGCCTTCGTGGCGGATTGGGGATGGTCAATTGGATTCAAAATATCAGACCTTGTCGTCCCCAATCGCTGCAATATTACATTCAGCAGTTGTCATAAAAAGCAGAAAATCGGCGGGAGTGAACCCCCGCCGTACGGATGGGGCTCGCTCCATCCGCTTCCATCGGCGGGTTGAGGACGACCATAAGGCTGCAAAATGATGGTTCGGATTGTCCTCAACCACGCCCTACGAAAAATGCCGCCCCTCGATGGCGGATTGGGGACGGTTAAATGGATTCAAAATATTAGACCTTGTCGTCCCCAATCGCGTCCTACAGAAAAAATCGTGCCTTCGGACACGCTCAACAGGCGCATCCCAGACTTAATCAGCCTGACCTGGCCTCGTCAACCGCAAGCGATCAGCCTCTCCTCGCGGTGAAAGTTGAGCTGTGGAGACTGAGCTTCTCACTTTTGCCCCAAAAGGGTGGTCATTGAGGAGCAAAAACTTCAGGGCACTAATTTAATGTCCGATAAAATAGGGCTTTTGGGGTAAGCCCACTCATCAAATTGAAATAAGTAAAAACCAAAGGGCGCCATAAAAAGCGCTCTTTGGTTTCTTTTGCCCATAATTCCTTATCTTTGGATCATTGGCAATGCCAAAGGAAAGAGGGGTGGATTTTCATAAATTATTTGGGCACCGCAAAACTCGCGTGTAGCAGCGCCCGGCGGCAGTTTGAATTCAAGCCAGTACAGCCAGCGCCCGGCGGCAGTTTGAATTCAAGCCAGTACAGCGAGTAGGTAGTATCAAAAGTAAGCTCCTGGATATAGAAAAAGTCGAAGTGTCCACCCGCGCCTGCTTTTGATAATGTAAATTTCTTTAATTCTTGTGTATCGGTTATGTCCGCAGCCCCCCTTTTCCATAATGAGACCTCAATAGGACCGTTGGACGGATCAGCAACAGTATTCCTGTAAGTAAAATTAATACTACTACCCTTCACATCGTCCGGCACATTCACCGGAATTGAAAATGTTTTAGCGACAGATCCATTATAGGTGCTCCCCAAACAACCATAGGCGCCATTGTAGTATGTCAGAGCGGAATCATGCGGGACAAAATTAATCCCAACAGCGTAAAAGTAATCCAACTTATCTGTGCTGATCTTATTATCATCATCCGGTCTTAAAGGACCTCCCCCAGCTTCAGGGAACGGGATTTCTTCCGCCTCAGAAACCGGGTCTTCCTGGGTTTGCACTTCAGCCTGCGCGGCTTGGGGTGTGTAGCTTGTGATCGCGACAATGGCGATCAGGATCAGACTGATCAATAAATAGAATTTGGTTTCCAGAAGGCAGGGTTTGCCAAACGCAAGCAATACAAACAACTAATTTGATCCTGATCAAGCAAGGGTTTAGTAGCACGAATGAACATCAACCACGCTTGATGTTTTATTACAAAATTATAATTGCGGCATGAAATTATCGTCAAGCCTGCTGTGTTTACAGGGAAACTGCATCTTATCTGTTTCCTGGGGTAGGGGCGGGTATTAAGCCTGTAAGCGTCGGCATCACCGTGGTGAGGGCGGCATTTGAATCTCGGAACCCTCATCTTCGTCAATCCCCCACTTCCCCGCGGGGGAGGGCTTACCAAAACCAAATTCTAAGGCAGTCCCTACCAAACGATCGCTTGAAATCCCGGTTTGCTCTATTTCGGGAGGGGCGATATCCCCCCATGGGCACATGCCCCTTCCCGTACAAGACATGCTGTGGAGTCGAACAGGCACCGACTTAAATTGCGAGGTGGGCATGTGGCTACTGCGCAGGTGTAACCTGCAAGGAACGCCATTGTAGGTGCAACCCGGCACGGAGAGACGGCAGCTCAGTTATAATTCCTCCATCATTTCCAAAGGAGCGAACCATGACCACACCCCCAAGATGGGACCTTTCAAACATATACCTTTCTCTCGATGATCCGGCGCTCGCAGCCGATATTGAAGATGTAAAGAAAACCATCCAGGAAGCGGCACAGGCTTTCGAAACCGAATACCTGCCTCTGCTCGACCCTGATTCTTCCCTGGAAGCGCTGAATCACGTTTTGAATGACTTCGTCAATACGAATAACGCTCTCAGCCTGAAAGCAGGGAGAATATTTGCCTATCTGGGCGCGATCATTTCAACCGACTCCTTTAACAAGGCGGCTGAACAGCTCCACTCCAGATTGGCAATCGAGATGCTTCCTTCAAGAGAGTTATTTGTGCGCGTCAGTGCCTGGCTCGGCGCCCTCGGCGACCGACTGGAAAAAGCCCTTGAAATCCCCGGCGCGGCGCAGGACCACGCCTTCGGGCTTCTCGAGATGGCGAAGGAAAGCCGCTATCAGATGTCCGAACCTGAAGAAATCCTCGCCAATGAGATGTCGCTTTCCGGCGGCAGCGCCTGGGGTAACCTCCAGGGCGTGCTCACCTCCCAGAAGAGCGTCGAGTTCGAAATGGACGGCAAGCTCCAAAAATTACCGCTGCCAGCGCTGATCAACCTGCGCTCGCACCCTGACGCGGGGGTAAGGGAACGCGCCTACAAACGCGAACAGGAGGTCTTCGAAGAGATGAAGGAGCCGCTGGCAGCCTGCCTGAACGGCGTCAAAGGCGAAGTGGTCACTCTTGACCGCCGGCGCGGGCGCGAGGACTGCCTGCATTCCTCCCTTGATATGGCAAGGATTGACCGCGGCACGCTCGAAGCGATGTTAGGCGCGATAGACGACTCGCTGCTGACGTTCCGGCGCTATTTCCGGGCGAAGGCACGTGTGCTTGGCTGCGAGAAGTTGCCATGGTGGAGCCTCTTCGCCCCGGTTGGCAAGGTCAACAAGGAATACACGTTCGACGAAGCGCGCGATTTGATTCTGGAACATTTTGCCAGCTTCTCCCCGGAATTGGCGGAGTTTGCCGGAGGGGCGTTTGAGAAGCGCTGGATCGACGCTGAACAGCGCCCCGGAAAACGTGGCGGAGCCTTCTGCATGGGAGTGGATGCCGTAGAGGAAAGCCGCATCATGTCCAACTTCGACGGCTCATTCGACCAGGTGATGACGCTCGCGCATGAACTCGGGCACGGTTTCCATAACTACTGCGCCTTCCAGGCGGGCAAGACCCCCATGCAGACCAATACGCCCATGACCCTGGCGGAAACCGCTTCCATCATGTGCGAAACGATTGTTCTCAATGCCATTCTAAAGACTGTCAGCGATCCAAGCGAAGAGCTGGCGATCCTCGAGACCTCCATTTCCAGCGATGCCCAGACCATCGTGGATATTTATTCCCGTTTTATCTTCGAAAAATCGGTTTTTGAGCGCCGCAGAGAATCGACCCTCTCGGCAGACGAGATTTGCGACCTGATGCTCGAAGCGCAGCGGAAGACCTATGGCGACGGGCTCGATATGGACGTTTTGAACAAATTCGCCTGGACATGGAAGCCTCACTACTACAGCACCCACCTCTCCTTCTACAACTACCCCTATGCCTTTGGCTGTCTTTTTGCCAAGGGGCTCTACAGTGTCTACCGCGAGCGGGGTGAGGCGTTTGTGGAAGACTACAAGGCGCTGCTTTCCAACACAGGTGAGGCGCAGGCGGCAGACCTGGCGGCACGCTTCGGGATCGATATCCGCGCGAAGGCTTTTTGGGCGGCGTCGCTGGCGCAAATTGGTGAGCAAATCGAGCGATATATCGCGATTGGATAATGGAATGACCGCCTGCTCTTTCAGGAGAAAGTGATGACGGAAAAAGAAGCGAGTATAGAGCCAGCCGGGTCGGCAAGTGAAAGCGGCTGGCTGCGTAATTACCTCCCGATGGCGATCGGGCAGATTATTTCGTTGCTCGGCAGCGCGCTGGTGCAGTTCGCACTGGTGTGGTACGAGACCAAAACCACTGGTTCAGCAGCGGTGCTTGCCACTACCACAACAGCAGCTCTGATCCCTAACGTTGTGTTGGGTCCTTTTGCCGGCGCCTTGGTAGACCGTTGGGACCGAAAACTCGTGATGATCATCGCTGACCTGATCGTGGCAATGGCGACAGCGATCCTGGCAGCGCTTTTCGCCTTTGGCGCTGTTCAGTTCTGGCACATCGTCTTGACCCTGCTGATACGATCCACGGCGGGCGTCTTTCAGGGTCCCGCTCGGACTGCCGCAACGACGCTCATGGTTCCCAAAGAGCACTTGGGGCGAATTGGCGGGGTCAATCAGGCGGTAGACGGCATCATGAATGTGTTTTCGCCGGCTTTGGGCGCCTTAATGATTGAATTGATGCCCATTCAAGGTGTGCTCGCGGTGGACATCATTACCGCCGCGCTTGCGATCGCCCTGCTCATCTTTTTCGTAAGAGTACCTAAACTAGAGACTGATCCAGAAACGGAACATGTCGCCCCAAAAACGGTGCTTGCGGATGTGCGCGATGCTGTTCGATATGTTCTTACCTGGCCCGGATTGCTGCTGATGATTTTAATGGCAAGCCTTCTGAATATGTTCCTGGCGCCAGCCGGCAGCCTCCTGCCGCTGCATGTAACCGCCTATTTTGGCAAAGGCGCGCAGGGTTTATTGCTGGGCGTTTGGGGAGGGTTCAAGCGGAAAGTATGGACGGTCATGATCGGAATTGTCGGTATCGGGGCGGGGATGCTCGCCTTTGGTTTGGTTCCTGCTGATCGTTATAGTTGGTCGCTGATTGTATTGGGAACTGTCGGACTAATGTCCTCTCTGGCAAATGGTTCCATCGGTCCGTTGTTTCAGGTGAAAGTACCGCCAGAAATGCAGGGGCGGGTTTTCACGCTTCTGAGCAGTTTGGCAGTCGCGATGATGCCCATTGGGCTTTTTTTTGCCGCGCCGATAGCCGACCGTCTTGGCATGAAAGCGGTCTATATTCTGGGAGGCACCGCCTGCATCCTCATCAGCGTTTTTGGGATGCTGGATAAACGCATCATCACCCTTGATCTGCAAAAAGAAGGAGGCGCATTGATGACCGAAGAGGAAATAAATTTGCCATCCAACCCTCGAAAGGGATAAATCATCTTTTCGCGCCATCGTACCCACTTCACAGGTATGTACACGATCACCGCAAGATTTGCCGGAATTGTTAATCAATCTCCTATAGATGCTGGTGCAGGGCGTGTTATACTTGATGTGTTAGTTGACTGGCTTGCCAGATGGTAGATGTGACAAGGAAAAGTAAGATGCGAGTACATGTTGACCCCGATCTCTGTATCGGATGCGGGATCTGCGAAGGCAATGCCCCCGACGTATTCAGCCTCGCTGCTAGCGCCATAGCTGAGGTGATCATGGATCCGGTTCAGCCGGATTTTGAAGAAGATGCCCGTTCAGCGGCAGAAGACTGCCCCGAAGGCGCCATCGTCATCGAAAATGGCGAGGATTCAGAAACACCAACGCCACCCGCCGCGGATAGCGCGGATGACGCTGAGGAATTCACAAACGAAAACGATCTTGAAAGGAAATTTGAAATGAAAGCAACTGTTGATCAGGACCTGTGCATTGGCTGCGGCATCTGCGAAGGTGTCGTCCCCGAGGTTTTCAGCCTCCAGAGTGAACCTTACGCTGAAGTTCTGCTGGACCCCATCCCTGAAGAATTCCAGGACGCCGTCCGCGAAGCCTCAGAAGAATGCCCTGAATCCGCAATCTCGATCGAGTAATCAGCGTCTTCTGACCAAATGATCAAAACCGCCCCGGCAAGTCAGGGCGGTTTTTCTTTACTCTTTTCCTGAAAAAGGAGATCAAGCCTCCACGTCCTCACCCCGCAAATTGGTCAGTACGTGGCGGATGAACATCTCGGTATTGTTGATCTTGCCCTGCACAGAAGGCACCGCGATTTTATTGTGCATCAAAAATGCCCGCGTCGTCACCTCGCGGATATCCCCCGCGATTGGCGCGAAAGCGGGCGAATCCTGGGCGACCCAGTTGATGGTCCGATACCTTTCATCGGTGTGTTCTTTTAGCGGAACCAGGTAAAGGATGGTCGTCTGATCAAGCTTTTCGCGCAGACTCTGCTCATTTACCATGACCAGGTGTCTGCGCCACTCGCTGACGAGGTCGTTGGCAGCCTCGTCCAGCACGCAGCCTGCGAATTCGAGCCGCTGCGTGGCATAGTAGGCGTTGATGATTGGTCTGCCGGCGAAGCAGCGGTCTTCGATGAAGAACTCTCCGACCGAGATAGCTCCCCGCAGCGGAAAGCCCGCGGAAAAACAGCGGTTCATCAATGCCGCGCAGACGATCGAAAAAGCCAGGTAGCTGCGGATCAGGTCGATTTCCGGCAGGGCAGGATCAAAGCGGAGGCTCAGCAGGATCGAGTCGGAAAAAATGATCCATTTTACCCGGTCGAGGATCTCTCTCCAATCATCCCGATCAGGCAACTCCAGCGGACTGCCAACCAGATAAGGCGACCGCAGCGAGTCGATCATATCGCCCGGGAGGTTCATCAGTGTATCAGAAACGAATTGGGAGGTTTTGTGGATGTTGTTGTTGAGCATGATCTGGGTGTAGCCCAGGATGTCAAAAAAACCTACAAAACCAGCAGCAGGTTGCATCTCAGTCATTTTATGCCTCCATGTGATAGCTCACAGACTGCCAAATCCGCAAGGGCTCTCTGAGCTCGTCTGAGTCATCCAAATAGAATGAAGTTTGCAGGCATCCGTGAGGGGCAGTGGTAAAAGCGTGCAGCGCCAAACGTTTGTGCCCGGGTTGGATATCCTCTGTCTTTAAATAGCCAAAGCGTTCGAGATCCCCATCGAGATCGGTGATCACTTCCAGCTTTTCGGCTTCAGCGCGTGCTTTGAGATTTGCCAGCAGAATCTGGCGGTTTTTTTCACCGGTATAGGCGAAAACAGTGATCAGAATCGTTGCGCCCTTGCGCCAAAAAATGATATGGTCATCTTCCCTGCGCCGCTGGTAAGCCCTGGGCACATCGATGCTCCATTCCGGTGACAGGTGATATCTCATGAGTTTATTATAACGGCATCCGAGGGTTTTCCCGGGAGTCATTTGGCTTTGAAGGGACATAAGGAGCGGGAAAACAAAAGGAGGAGGATGTATTGACGCTAAGGAAAAATCCTGCTATTATCAAAAAATGAACAAACCCAGAAACGCTGACAATTGGGCGCGAAGGCTGTTGAAACGCTTTCGGCAGGATTTTAAATGGCTCGCCCCGGGGATGGGTTATAAGCGCTGGCTGGTGTTGACGATCATCGGCTCGATGCTGCTCGGGCTTGGCGCGGCAGTATTGGTGTTGGAATTTTACCGCACGGCGATGAATAAAGCGATCGTGCCGATCCTGGCTGTGCTTTCATTACGCTTCCTTGACAGACCGATCCGTTTTCTGCTATTCGGCGGGTTGGGCATGGCGATGATTCTGATCGGGATTTGGGGAGCGAATCGTTCGCTTCTGCGTCCCTTCGAGCGGAGCGGCAAGCCGATTTGGGACACGCTCAAGAATTACCGTCAGCGTGAAAAGGGCATCAAGGTCGTCGTGATCGGCGGCGGGCATGGACTGGCTGCTCTGCTGCGCGGTTTGAAGGAGTATACCCACAATATTACAGCAATCGTTACCGTTGCGGATGACGGCGGGTCCTCCGGCGAATTGCGGCGCGACCTGGGGGTATTGCCTCCGGGAGATGTCCGCAATTGTCTCTCCGCCCTCAGCAGCGATGAAGCGCTGCTTTCGCAGGTTTTTCAGTACCGGTTTACCTCGGGGGCTGGGCTGGAAGGACACTCCCTCGGGAACCTGTTCATCACCGCGCTCAGTGAAATCACTGGAAGTTTTGAAGAAGCAGTAGCGGAATCAGGCAGAGTCCTGGCGATTTACGGGCAGGTGCTGCCTTCCACTTTAAGCAATGTGCAGCTTGTGGGGCAGGTGCGGGATGAGGCGACCCGGGAGATTGTGGAGGTATGGGGGGAAGCGGAGCTGACAAGTTATCCGGGCAAAATTCTGAAGGTTTGGCTTGACCCTCCGGAAGCCCCAACCTATCCGCCGACTATCTCAGCAATCCTGAACGCAGACCTGATTTTGATCGGTCCTGGCAGCTTGTATACCAGCTTGTTGCCCAATTTGCTGGTGAAGGGGCTATCAGATGCTATCCTTGCAAGCCGCGCGGAGACCTTTTACATTTGCAACATTGCTACTGAGATGGGCGAAACGGATGGCTTCAGCGCCGCTGACCACGCGCGGGAGATCGACCGGCATATCTGCAAGAATTTGTTCAGCCTGGCGATCTGCAACCGTAATTATCATGGTGACCTTGGTGGGAAAGCCCAATGGGTGAAGCTGGATGACGAAATGCGGCAAAACTATCGGGTTTATGAAGCAGACCTGGTGGATGACTTGTATCCCTGGCGCCACAGTTCCCGGAAGCTCGCCCGGGTGATCATGAATTTGTTCGAAGAACGTACAGGACCTTTGAATTAATTTCCATCTATAGGATAATTGAGGCAGGTTTTAGAGGCAGAAAGATCCTGTTTTGTTATGAGAATATGTGAATTTTACATAAAATTAATGTTTGGAAACGCTCAATCGGATATAATTTGAAAGGTTAACTCATTTAATCTAGCAATCCTGTTAGTTAGGAATAAACAACAACTCTATTGGAGGAAACATGAAAACACAAGTAGCAATTAATGGTTTTGGCCGTATCGGACGGCAGGTATTAAAGCGCTGCGATCAATGATCTCTTTGATCCAAAAACAAACGCCCACCTTTTTAAGTACGACTCCACTTACGGAATCTTCAAGGGTGAGGTTGTCGTTAATGAAGCAGGCAATCTGGTGATCGATGGCAAAGAGATCAGAGTCTTTGCCGAAAAAGATCCGGGCAATTTGCCCTGGAAAGATCTCGGTGTCGATATCGTTTTTGAGTGCACCGGTATTTTTACCAACGCCAAGAGCGAAGATGGAAAGATTGGTGCGGATGCGCATATCGCACGCGCTGGCGCCAAGAAAGTCATCATCTCCGCGCCAGCCAAGGGTGAGGATCTGACGATCGTTTTGGGCGTCAATGAAGAAAAGTACGACAATGCTATCCATCACATCATTTCGAACGCTTCCTGCACCACCAACTGCCTTGCTCCTGCTGCCAAGATCGTCAACGATCGCTACGGCATCATCAGCGGCGTCATGACCACAATTCACTCTTACACCAACGACCAGGTCATTCTGGATCAGGGTCACAAGAAAGAAATGCGCCGCTCCCGTGCTGCCGGCTTGAACATCATCCCCACCAGCACCGGTGCCGCGAAGGCTGTTGCGCTGGTCATTCCTGAATTAAAAGGCAAGTTTGATGGCTACGCTTTGCGCGTTCCGACCCCGAGAAACCGACCACCAAAGAAGAACTAAACGCAGCCTTCACCGAAGCCTCCCAGGGCGCTCTGAAGGGCATCCTTGGCGTGACGACCGGCGCTTACGATCAGCCGCTGGTTTCGAGCGATTTCGAGGGCGACGAAAGATCCTCTATTGTTGACCTCGACAAGAACATGGTGATGGGCGGCAACCTGGTTAAGGTTGTGACCTGGTACGACAACGAATGGGGCTATAGCTGCCGCGCTGTTGATCTGGGCAAGATGGTCGCCGCGAAACTCTAAACCTGCGGGTTTATTGAACAAATGGATGCGCAGCATTGTTTCAAAAGAGCAGTGATGCGCATTTTTCATGAAAGGATAAGAAATGTCTGAAAAGAAAATGGTAACTGACCTGGACGTCACCGGCAAGAAGGTTGCAAAATCAAAGACGACACCCGCGTCACCGCGGCGCTGCCGACCATCCAATACCTGCTTGAACACGGAGCCGCTGTCATTTTGATGTCCCACCTCGGTCGCCCGAAGGGTCAGCCCAATTTGGAATTTACTCTGCGTCCGGTGGCGGAACACTTGGCCAAGCTCGTCGCTGCGCCGGTAAAATTCGCGGAAGATTGCCGCGGCGAGATTGCCAAAGCTGCAGCCAGAGCCCTGAAACCCGGCGAGGTTCTGGTGCTTGAAAACACACGCTTCTATGCCGAGGAAGAAAAGAATGATCCCCAAATGGCAGCCGACCTTGCTTCGCTGGCAGATCTTTACGTGAATGACGCCTTCGGGACGGCGCACCGCGCGCACGCCTCTACGTACGGTGTGGCGGAACTGCTGCCTTCTGCGGCGGGATTCCTGATGGAAAAGGAAATCAAGTATTTGGGCGACGCGATTGCCAGCCCGGTGCGCCCCTTCGTCGCGATTTTGGGCGGCGCAAAGATCTCGGACAAAATCGGCGTAATCGAGAACCTGCTCAAGAAAGCCGACAAGATCTTGATCGGCGGCGGTATGGCGAACACCTTTCTGAAGGCGCTTGGCTACGAGATGGCTGATTCGCTGGTGGAAGCCGATGCGGTCGAGACTGCCAAAACGTTACTGGGTAAGTCTGAAGGCAAACTGATTCTGCCAGTAGACATGGTGTTGGGGGATGCTTTTGACGCTGAGGCGAAGATGGAAACCCTGCCTGTGGGCGATGTGCCCGCTGGCTGGAGGGTCCTGGATATCGGTCCGAAAACCGTGGAAGTGTTCGGCGAAGCGATTGCCGATGCTGGTACGATCGTCTGGAATGGACCGATGGGCGTCTTTGAGTTTCCCCGCTTTGCCGCGGGCACTTTTGCTGTGGCGCACAAAGTGGCGGAGAGCAGTGCTGTGAGCATCATTGGCGGCGGTGATTCGGTTTCCGCGATCAATCAGTCCGGCTTGAGCAGCCAGATCACCCATATTTCAACGGGCGGCGGCGCGTCTTTGGAAATGCTGGAAGGCATTGAGCTGCCGGGTTTGGCTATTCTCTCGAATAAGTAATGCTTGTATGCGAGCCGCGAATTGTTTCGCGGCTCGCTTGTTAAGTCTGCGTTTAGGTGCGTTCCATCACCGGACTCGAAGCAGCTTAGCCAACAGCAGCTTGTAAAAATGAAGATAAAGACGATCCTTTTATGGTTGACTCTGTTGGTTTTGGCTTCTTGCACCTCACGCACGGAGCCGATTCCAGTCCTTGCTCCTGAGCTTGCTGTAACTCCCGCGAACGCGGATTGGTGGCGCCCTGAGCCCGGGCTTACCTGGCAATGGCAGCTTACCGGTCTCCCAATAGTCACTACCATAGAGGCAGATGTCTATGAAATCGACTTGTTTGAAAGCGACGCCGGCACCGTGGAAGAGCTGCAAGACAAAGGACGGAAAGTCATCTGCTATCTTTCAGCGGGTTCCTGGGAAGACTGGCGACCAGACGCGGATAAGTTCCCTGAGGAAGTGATCGGAAAGGACTACGAAGGCTGGCAGGGTGAAAAATGGCTGGATATCCGCCGCATTGACTTGCTCGCGCCAATCATGCGGGAGCGCCTGGACCTCTGCAAAGCGAAAGGCTTTGACGGCGTGGAGCCCGATAATATTGATATCCATCTGAACGACACCGGTTTCCCATTGACTTATGCGGATCAATTTGCCTACGCAAAATGGCTCGCGGACGAGGCGCACGCCAGGGGATTGGCGATCGGGATCAAGAACGCGCCGGAGATGATCATCGATGCGCTTGCCTGCTTTGATTTTGCCATTACAGAAGACGCTTTTTATCAAGGTTGGGCGGAGGAAACCCTTCCGCTGATAAAAGCGGGCAAAGCGGTCTTCGCTGCGGAATATACAGATACGGGCGTGGATTTCCAGTTGGCTTGCCAATGGGGAAAAGCAAATGGGGTAAGCATTATTCAAAAAGACCGCGACCTCACCTCCTTTCGTGCAGTCTGCCCATGAAAGCCCTGATAACGGCAATGAATCTTTTCCAACCGTTTTTTAGATTAATGATAGAATCGCATAAAACGTCTCGATCCTGCAGCACTATTCAGGCTGTAAAAAAATTGATGGAGAAAAAAATGAGTATGTCAAAAAAAATGAAATGGATGGTCCTGGGGCTGTTGGGCCTGAGCCTGATTTTGGCAGCTTGCGCCCCTTCGGTGCCGCCGACCCCCTCAGAAGCTGAGGTTGCTCAGCAAGTAGCAGCCACACAGCAAGCCAAGGCGACCCAAAATTCCGTGGAAACGCTGGTGGCGTTGGTGACGCAATTGAGCAGCCAGCCCACATGGACGCCTCAACCGCCTTGTCCGGTTTGCCCAACGCAGGTCGTTCAGGTCCCAACAGCCGCGACAACGGCTGAATCAACAGAAGCGGCTCAATCGACCCCTCAAGCCCCGGCAGATCAACCTGGCACAAAATGCTTCCAGTTTGCCTTCCTTGGCGATGTAGACACCCCTCCCGGCACGGTCATGAAACCGGGAACCAAATTTTCTAAAACCTGGACCGTAAAAAACACCGGTACTTGCAAGTGGACCAGCGATTATGACCTCGTGATAATAGGCGGCGATGCCTTCGGCACCAGCAAACGCGGCGACATTCCCTGGGAAGTTCTGCCCGGAGAAACGATCGATCTTACCATCTCGGACATGACCGCGCCAATGACCGCGGGTACCTATTACAGCTACTGGATGATTGGTGCGCCGGACGGTGCGCGCATTGGCTACGGACCCGCCCAACAGTGGAGCCTCGGGATCCAGATAATCGTTTCCAACGATTAAACGAATACGACCGCCCTCAAAGGCGGTCGTATTCTTCAGGGAACTTTTCCGGCACAAATCACGTCTATATGGAAGAAGTAGTATTGTCTATTAAGGAGTTAGGAAATGGAACGTAAAACTGCTATAAGACCACGATGGATTCTTCCCGGCATTATAGTGCTTACACTGAGTTTGATTCTGGCAGCCTGCGTCATACGCAGCAAGCCTGAGCCGGCAGGCGACCCAGTGGAGCAGGCGATGCAGACCCTGCAGGCACAAGCCACCCAAGAGTACTATCAGACAGCGGTGGCGCAGATGACCGAAACCGCACCTGCGGCAACGGCAGAGCCTACAGTGAACCCAACGAATATCAATCAGCCTCCCACAGAGACGACCCCGCCACAACAAAACACTCAGGTTCCCACAGTTGGTGTGACCCAGGTGGCTGCCACGGCAACTCCCGTTGTGCTGACGGCTACCCCAGCCCCTCCGACCCCCACACCCATCCCCTGCTACCAGGTGAAATTTGTGGAAGACCTGAACATTCCTGACGGCACGAAAATTGTTGCGGGGACCACATTCACAAAATCCTGGCGCATCCGCAACAGCGGCTCCTGCACCTGGGATAACCGCTTCGATATCGCTTTTGTTGACGGCACGCAAATGACCTCCGGGACCATTTGGGACCTCAAGAAGGAAGTAAAGCCGGGCGAGACTTTGGATATCTCCATCGAGATGACTGCCCCAAGCTCCGTTGGCACTTATCAGGCAAAATTCCAGATGGTCAATCCCAACGGCGTGCGCTTCGGCACCGGTCCGGACAGCAAAGGCTCCTTCTGGGTGAAAATTGAAACTACTGACGGCAAGGGCATGGTCTATAACTTCGCGAGTAACGTTTGTGACGCACGCTGGTCCACCAGCAAGACCAACCCTTTGGGCTGCCCCGGCAAGGAAACCGATACCGATCAGGGCTACGTATTGAGCAAGAACACGCCATATCGCGAAGACGGCGGTCTGGAAAACGAAATTGGTCTGATTACGCGACCAAACGATGCCGGCGACGGCTACATCCAGGGCATTTACCCTGCCTTCCTTGTGAAAGACGGCGATCAATTCCGCGCGACCATCCAATGCGAGGCGAATAGCCCCAAATGCAGCTTGAAGTTCGAGCTCTACTATCGGATTGGGGATGGCGCTTTCAAGGAATTGGGCGAGTGGAAGGAAGTCTACGACAATATGTGGAACCAGGTTAAAGTCGATTTGTCTTCTTTGGCTGGTCAAAAAGTGCAATTCTCACTGGTGGTCTGGAACGATGGCACCTCGCAGGATAACCGCGGGTTGTGGCTCAATCCAATGATTTTCCGCACCAAGTAAACCGCAATTTTACGGGTAAGGCTGGCTGGGCAAACCGGTCAGCCTTTTTTTTCGTATCCTTCTGAACGTGTCTCAATGATAGAATAGGAAGGATCACATTAAATAGGATGGTAGTAAGTATGAGAACACCAATGGTTGCCGGTAACTGGAAAATGAATAAGACTTTGTATGAGACCCGCGATTTGATCCGCGAGATGTACCCTGTTTTGCATAACATACAGGGCGTCGAAGTGATCATCTGCCCGCCTTTCGCGGGGTTGGGGGTGGCAAAACGCGAGGTGGAAGATTCCACCATCAAGCTCGGCGCGCAAAATATGCACTGGTCGGATTCGGGCGCTTTCACCGGGGAAATCTCTCCGGTCATGCTGAAAGAACTTTGCGAATACGTTATTTTGGGGCACTCCGAACGCCGCGCCATGTTTGGTGAGACGAATGAGACGGTCAACAAGAAGGTTTTAGCGGCATTGGCGCATGGGCTGAAGCCGATTGTGTGCGTGGGTGAGACTCTCGAGGAAAATCAGAGCGGCGTCACTGCTGACGTGGTCGGCAGCCAGGTGCGGGAAGGGCTCGCCGGGCTCACAGCTGGGCAGGCGGAGCAGGTCGTGGTCGCTTACGAACCCGTTTGGGCGATCGGCACCGGTTTGGCGGCTACTCCTGAAGGGGCAAACGCCGTGCACAAAGACGTTATCCGTCCGATCCTGCGCGAGATGTTCGGCGAAACGGTGGGGGACGGCATGCGCATCCTGTACGGCGGTTCCGTCAAGCCCGATAATGCCGCTGAGCTCTTCAGTCAGTCGGATATTGACGGCGGTCTGATTGGCGGCGCGAGCCTCAAGGCGGATTCTTTTATCGCGCTTGTCAAAGCCGCGATGTAACTTTTTTTGAATACAAAGCCGGGGCTCACCCGGCTTTTGTGTTTCCCAATAGAGATACTGGATGGTGATGAATTCCTCTCGCCTCCATTTTATGGATAAGCATGGAGACTTACCAAAGACAAATCCTGGGGTCCTGCCATACAACCCCTTTGAAACCCTGAATTGTTCCACCCGTTCCGGATACACCAACTGCGCTGCTCTTGACCCGGTCTCCGAACACTCTGTTCCCGCTGGTCCCTCCAGCCATATCAGAGAAACAACCGGTACGGTTAACGCAGCGCACCCCCTCCTCTTGCGGGATGCGTCAACCAGACCTACAAGGGTCTTTTGGCAGTTAGTAGCATAGAGGCATTCCCCCGTGCCTGCCGGAAAGACCCTGTATCACCGAACTCAATCATCAAAGACGATCCTCATCTGCGGATATTCCAACAACACCATTCAGAGCGATGTGCCGTTGATCAATGCAGGGAAATCACAGTAGTTATTGATGTCCCTTTCAGGAATCGGTTAGCATAAGTTATCGTGTGATCATCGGCAAAAAGATCCTGTTCGTTGTGAATAACGCAGTGACATTTGTGTTACCAGTAATAGTTATGACTAATGGATTGTCGTTGCCCGTCACATCCCCGCTCCAACCGATGAAAAGCCAGGCAGGGTCAGCAGTGGCGGTCAGTGTAACAGATTCTCCCCAAAGATACTCAAGCTTATCCGGGTTTTTAGTCGTTGTTCCATTTCCGACATGTTCAACTGTTAACGAGAAAACCGCAGGATAGGACCCATACTCATAAGCCCCCATATCACAGATTGCGGTTCCATTCTCGTCCCCGTCTATCGGTCGGGTAAAAGCCCGCTGGTCAATGTTAGGGCAGACATCAGGGTCACCTGCATCGATGGCCGGGCTGCCTGCTGCGATAGCATGCGTCTGCGTGAGGCCGCCGTTATCCGCCAAAGGACCTAAAAGCGGGTCATCATTGATGTTGCCTGTGCCAGGATAGCCCCCCTGGACGTCGCTGTAAGTGACAGTGGTTGAATCACCACGAATTTGGTCAGGGGTTTTTCCCCACAGGATTGCGTTGGTCAGGCTGGCGCTGCTGTTATCGTTGTACATCCCGCCGCCATAATAGCTGGTTGCTGTGTTGCCACTGAAAGTGACATTTCTCAGTGTGGGGCTGCTTTGAAAACTGAGCATCCCACCGCCAAAATGCTCTGCGTTGTTACCGCTGAAAGTGATATTGTTCAGGCTGGGATTGCCTTGTAAGTTGTACATCCCGCCGCCATCATTGGCGGCTGAGTTACCGCTGAAAGTGACATTGGTCAGGCTGAGGTCGCCTTGTGAGTTGTACATCCCGCCGCCGTCATTGGCTGCCGAGTTACCGCTGAAGGTGACATTGGTCAGACGGGGGCTGCTGCTATTGTTGTACATCCCGCCGCCATCATTGGTTGCTGAGTTGCTGCTGAAGGTGACATTGCTCAGGGTGGGGTTGCCTTGTAAGTTGTACATCCCGCCGCCGAAACTGCCGGCTGTGTTGCCGGAGAAGGTGATATCGCTCAGGGTGGAGCTGCTTTGGGAATTGAACATCCCGCCGCCATCATTGGTTGCTAAGTTATCAATGAAGGTGACATCGCTCAGGGTGGAGCTGCTTTGGGAATTGAACATCCCGCCGCCATCATTGGTTGCTAAGTTATCAATGAAGGTGACATTGCTCAGGGTGGCGCTGTTGTTATAGTTGTACATCCCGCCGCCAGATCGCGTTGCTGTGTTGCCAATGAAGGTAACATTGCTCAAGCTGGCGCTGCCTCCAAAATTGGACATCCCACCGCCGTGATTGCTGGCTGTGTTGCCGGAGAAGGTGACATTGCTCAGGCTGGGGCTGCTGCTATTGTTATACATCCCGCCGCCGAAATTGCCGGCTGTGTTAGCGATGAAGGTGACATTGCTCAGGGTGGAGCTGCTGCTATATGTGTTGGACATTCCGCCCCCATAATAGCTGGCTGAGTTGCTGGAGAAGGTGACATTGCTCAGGATGGGGCTGCTGTTATCGTTGTGCATCCCGCCGCCATAATAGATGGCTGTGTTGCCGGAGAAGGTGACATTGCTCAGGGTGGGGCTGCTGTTTCTGTTGTACATCCCGCCGCCAGTATCGTTTGAAGTCCCATTTGCATACCCCAGACTGATTGTAAAGCCATCCAAAATAGCGCTAGCGTCCACTCCATTACTTTTGACCACATGGTAGCTGTTATCAGCATTGTTACCGGACACGCCGATATCCCCACTCAATGTTGCGGGGTAAGTTTCCCAGTCCCGTTGGGACCAATCACCACCGGCAGCAGGAAAACCGCCATAGATGGCGACACCAGATTTGAGTTGGAAAGCAGCGGTCCTGTTAGTATCCATTGTAGGTTTGTAGGAACCTGCCGCCACCCAGATTTGGTCACCTGAAACGGCATTGAAAATCGCGGTCTGCAGTTCACAAGCCGTATCCCATGAAAGACAATCGCCATTAGCGCCGGGTTTGACATATAGGATGGCATTCTGCAGTTCAGTATCGACCGGGATGGCTGAAACTATTCCCCATTGAAGATTTACTAGCAATAAAGATGCAATTGTCAAAATTCTTATGAGTATATTCTTTTTTAGCATGGAAACCTCCTTAGAAAGAACTCTATGACAGATAATCAATTGTACTATCCGAAGATAACATACGAAGATAACGTTACCCTTGACCCTGTTTCCGAATACTTCTATAATAGGGCGAACGATTTTGAATGAGGAAAGTAGGCTTTGCGGCACCAACAGGGAGGCGCGGTCGTGATTGAGAGCGGCGCCAGGCAAGCGGAAGTTGAAGTTCCCTCAGGAGTCGCGCAGGTGAAACCTTTTGGCAAGTAGTCCGCGCCGGGAGTTCCCGTTACAGGACGACCTGAGAGGGCTGGCGCTGCCAGCCAAGAAGGGTGGTACCACGGCTTTTGCGCCCGTCCCTTTGACCGGACGGGCTTTTTTTGTCAGAATGACGCGTTGATGAGGTGAAGAATGTTGGAAATTGAAGAAAAGTTGCAGGCGGAACAGGCGCGCGGG
>JAGVUP010000171.1 GCA_019136215.1 Chloroflexota bacterium
TCAAAAACGATGATGTCGTGTTTGGCAAGCGGCGCCTGGATGGCTTTGGAGGTCTTTTGCAGTTGAGCGTAGGAGGTGAAAAGCACCAGCATGCGTCCACCGCTGGCGATTG
Source organism: Chloroflexota bacterium (assembly GCA_019136215.1). Taxonomy (GTDB): domain Bacteria; phylum Chloroflexota; class Anaerolineae; order Anaerolineales; family Anaerolineaceae; genus Mesolinea. The sequence goes on from JAGVUP010000171.1 coordinate 113, forward strand.
CAAGGCGGGTGACGGTATCGTCGATGGTGCGTTGGTGACCGTAGCCATCGTTCGGCTCGACGATGTCGGTGGGGAGGTAGACGAGGGCGGCGTGTTCATAGTCGAAAGGAGAGCCGACGGTCAGTTCGTCAGCGTCCTCACCGTTGAGGCGTCCGCGCAGGTAATCAAACTCACCGTGGGTAGTGAGCGTGGCAGAGGTCAGGATTACGCTGGCTTTTTCGTGCCAGAGATATTTTTCCATCAAGCCGCCGATGTGGAGCGGCGCGATTTGAAGCGTGAGGCGATTTTGAAGCGGGTCGAGTTCCACCCAGTGTATCCGGTCGGACTGAGGGTCCATGGTCAGGCTCTCGACCTTCTCGCGGATCTCAGTGAGTTTCTGATTAAACATGGCAAGGGTGCCGAGCAGGTCCTCGGCATCTTCACTATCGGTGGATTCAAGCCCGCGGAATCCTTCGCGTATCTGGCGGAGGAGCTTAAGGAGCGCATCGAGGTCAGCGGCTGCTTGTTCCCAAGCAATTTCGACATCGAGCCAAGCAGGCATGGTGCGTATTGCGCTGAGAATGCGGGTTTGCTGGGGGTAGGTGCCGGGGGATTTGCCGTCGCGCAGTTCAAGCAGGAGGTTGTCCATCGCACGGAAGTAAGCGGTCATTTCGTTGTCGAAGCGGAAAGCACGGTCAGCAGCCTGGGAGATGAGTTCATTGAGCTCAGCCAGGTCTGAGGGCTTGAGAAGCGGATTGGCAACGGCAAGCAGCCGCCCCATGAGCCCCTGCTCCGGGCTGCCGAGGTCTCGCACGAGGCGGTTGACATCCTGCGCGCGCAAACGGTAGGACATGGCGTCGGTGGTGGCAGCTTCAAGATGGTGCGCCTCGTCGATGACGAGGTAGTTGTAGGCGGGCAAGACGCGGTTTTCGGTGGCGGCATCAGCCAGGAGGAGGGCATGGTTGACCACCAGGATGTGGGAGCTTTCTGCAGCCATGCGCGCCTTATAGAAGGGGCAGCGTCCGCCAGTGCGCTTGAGGCAATTTTCGAGCTTGCAGCCTTCGTCTTCGGCTGAAATCCGGCTCCAGATGAGGCGTTCAGACATGCCGTTGAGGTTCAGTTCGCTGCGGTCGCCGCTCTGGCTGGACTGAAGCCAGACGAGCACCTTGCCCATGACGCGCAGTTCATCGAGGTTTTCGGGCTTGCGCCGGCGCATGGCATTGAAGCGGCGCGGGCAGAGGTAGTTGCCACGCCCCTTCAGGACTGCCACGCGGATATCCATGCCGGTGGCTTCAATGAGGTCGGGGATATCCTTGCGGATGAGCTGGTCCTGCAGGGCGATGGTATTGGTGGAGATGACCACGCGTTCTTTGTTGGCAAGCGCCCATGCCGCGGCAGGGATCAGGTAGGCAAGCGATTTCCCGGTGCCGGTGCCGGCTTCGACCATCAGGTGCTGCCCGCCGTTGAGAGCGTTGCCGACCGCGCGCAGAACCGCCACCTGCTGGGAACGGTGCTCAAATCCTTCAATGTGCTGCGAAAATTCGCCCCCGGGTTCCAGCATGGCGGCGAGCCTCTCAACGCCTGACGGAAAGGCAGCTCCGCTGCCCAGCCGAGCCCCTGGCACTGCTTGACCATCTCGGCAATCAGATCAATAGGCAGCTTCGAGAGCTTTTCGCAGAGTTTTTGGTAAACACCCATCGTGGCGCGGGCGTCGTTGATCGCGCGGTGCGCGCCGCTGAGCACGACCCCGAGCTGGTGGCAGAGCGAGCCTAATCCGTAGCGTGGAGCGGACGGCATCAGCACGGCAGCCATCTCGTATGTGTCGATGATCGGGTTGGTTTTGAAGGCGCCGTAGCGGTTGAAGAAACTGATATCGAAGCCAACATTTTGACCGAGGATGGGGTTCTCGCCGACAAAGGCTTCAAGGTCGGGGAAGACTTCCGCAAGGATGGGAGCGTTCATCACCATAGGATTGCTGATACCCGTGAGGTTGGTAATGAAGGCGTTGATGGGCTTGCGGGGGTTGATTAAAGTGGAAAATTCATCCAAAACGCGGTTTTCGTTAAACTTCACCGCGCCGATTTCAATGATCGAGTCGTTTTTTGGGTCGAGACCAGTTGTTTCGATGTCGAGGGAGACGATAACGGACATGCCTCAAATTATACCCCCTGTCCCCGCAGACACGTTGCTTTACCGAGCAGGGTAGAGCAATTGTCTCTTACTCGTTTATTACATAAACTGTTGATCTCTCAGCCACCGCAACTAAAACCTTAATTCGGCGGGTTGAGGACGGTCATAAGGCTGCAAAATGATGGTTCGGATTGTCCTCAACCACGCCCTTCCACTGGTGCCAAATTGCCCTCTTCGTAAGGATGAGGTACATACCCGCGCTGTACGGATGGGGTATGTGCCCGCAGGGTATCACTCCAAGAAAAATAAAACGGCTTCCGGTGGCGGGCGGGCGGGCGAATGCCCGCAAGGGCGCGAAGCGCCCGAAGGGCGGGGGCGGATAAGAAGCAACACGCCCCTGAAAGGGGCGCGATTGCTTCGCCGCCCCCGCCCT
>JAGVUP010000216.1 GCA_019136215.1 Chloroflexota bacterium
ACCGCCATGGACTACGGAATCGGCATGGTCCACCAGGAATTCATGCTCATCCCCGAATTTACCGTTACGGAAAACATAAAATTGGGAAGAGAGATTGGCGAACCGACCGCGCTCAGCAAGATTTTTGGCAATCTGCTCGACAAAATGAACTGGAATCAGATGTCCGCTGAAGCCAGAAAATCCCTGGACAGTATCGGTATGATGAACATCGAAGACTATGCCAAGGTTGCGGGGATGCCCATCGGGTATAAACAATTCGTCGAGATTGCCCGTGAGATCGACAAAACCGGCATCAAGCTGCTCGTTTTCGACGAACCTACCGCGGTGCTGACCGAAGGCGAAGCAGACCGCTTGTTGGATATCATGCGGTTGATCTCCAGCAAGGGAATCGCCATCATATTCATCACCCACCGGCTGACCGAAGTCATGGCTGTGGCAGACAGCATGACCATCCTGCGGGATGGCGAGTTCGTCGCCCGTGAAGAAGTCAAAGATACCAGCCTGGCAAAAATCGCTGAGATGATGATTGGCAGAAAGATCGAAAAACTGGTTGACGAGAGCATCCTGGAAGACCGGGCTCTCTCAGACGATAGGATCGCGCTCGAGTTCCACGATTACCACGTGGACATGCCCGGAGAACGCGTCCGGGGCATGGATATCCAAATCCGGGAGGGAGAAATTTTCGGCTTCGGCGGATTGGCAGGACAAGGCAAAATTGGTATCGCCAACGGTATTATGGGTCTTTATGAAACACGCGGCGATGTGATCGCCTTTGGCAAGCGTCTCGACCTCACCAAACTGGGTGAGGCTCTGCGTAATGATATCGCCTTTGTCTCGGAAGACCGTCGCGGAGTTGGTCTGCTCCTGGGCGAGTCGATCGAACGCAACATCACCTTCTCGGCAATGCAAATCAAAGACGAATTTTTGAGGCAAATTGGTCCTTTGAAGATTTTGGATAAAGCAAAAGCCGATCAACACACGCGGGATATGATCAAACTGCTGGATATCCGCTGCACTGGCACCTCCCAGGAAGCTGGCAGCCTTTCGGGAGGGAACCAACAAAAAGTCTGCCTCGCTCGTGCGATCACGATGAAGCCAAAAATCCTGATCGTTTCGGAACCTACGCGCGGGATCGACATCGGCGCGAAAAAATTGGTGTTGGAGTATCTCACGAAAATAAACCGTGAACAGGGCACCACGATCGTGATGATCAGTTCAGAACTGGTTGAACTGCGATCTATGTGTGACCGTATCGCGATTGTTTCTGAAGGAAAAGTTTTCTCGGTCATGAAACCTGACGACTCCGACGCGGCATTCGGCTTAGCCATGGCAGGTGTTAGGGAGGAGGTATCCGCGTGAAAACATTAAAGAATGCTTACGAAAATATCGGACTGCCAAGATTAATCATTGGTCTGTTTTTTATTTTTCTGATTGTAACCTCCATCGCGCTGGGTTTTTCGCCCGCAGCTCTTTTCAGCGACGTTGTCAGGCGCTGGCTGATGTATGGGACACTCGTTTTGGCGATGGTTCCGGGCATCCAAAGCGGGATTGGATTGAATTTTGGCATTTCGTTGGGAATTTCTGCGGGCATTTTCGGTTCGGTTATCGCTATGGAAATCAGTTTCCTCCAGAACTGGAATGAAACTCTCGGCGCAGGCGCAGCCTGGCTGACCTTACTATTAGCCTTGTTGTTTGGGATTGTCATGGCAGCGGCTCTGGGGACGCTGTATGGTCTGCTCCTTAATCGGGTCAAAGGGTCCGAGATGACCGTCTCAACCTATGTCGGTTTTTCCGTGATCGCCTTCATGAATATTGTATGGCTTTCCCTCGCCTTCAAAAACGGGGAACTCAGTTGGCCACTGCAAGGGCAGGGTCTGCGCAATACCGCCAGCCTCTCAGGCAGTTTTGGAGGGCTGCTGAGCAATCCTGACGTTGTCCAAACCACCCAGCCGCGCTGGCTTCATTGGTTAGCCTTCAGAGTCGGAGAGTTCACCGTCCCGCTCGGTTTGATTCTGGTCTTTGGGTTCTTGTGCTTTATCGTTTGGGTCTTTTTCAGGAGCAAACTCGGCATCGCCATGAGCGGCGCGGGTGAAAACCAGCTCTTCACCACCTCGAGCGGCATCAACGTGGACCGCAAACGCATCCAGGGAACGGCAATCTCAACCGTCCTCGGCGCGGTAGGCATCATCCTTTACGCTCAAACCTACGGGTTCCTGCAGCTCTATAACGCGCCTTTAATGATGGGTTTCGCCTCGGTCGCTTCCATCCTGATCGGGGGAGCCTCCGTGAGGCGCGCTAAAATCTCTCACGTGTTGATCGGCACACTGCTCTTCCAGGGGATCCTCGTGACCGCGTTGCCTGTCGTCAATGAAGTGATCGAGATTGGCACGCTGCCGGAAGTGCTGCGGATCATCATTTCGAACGGTATCATCCTCTATGCCTTAACCAAAACAAAAGGAGGCAACCAATGAGCAAGACGACCACTTTCCTGAAAAAAACAGGCTCATTCCTCTTCGATAATAAGGTCATGATTGCCTTTGCGGCGATTTGCGTTGCTGCCATTATACTTTCGGGCAGTCCGATATCTTTCGTTATGGACGGTGTCTTCACCCGCATTACCCGCAACACCTTCACCGTGCTTGCTCTGATTATTCCGGTTTTGGCAGGCTTAGGTTTAAACTTTGGCATCGTTATCGGCGCTATCGCCGCCCAGATCGCAGTTTTTTGGGTGGTGTATTGGGGTTTTGGCGGTTTCAACGGAATGCTGTTGAGCGCCCTGATCGCCACACCGCTGGCTGTGCTGTTTGGCTACCTGGTCGGAAGGCTCTTCAACCGCGTTAAAGGCGCGGAAATGATCGCTGGTTTGATCCTGGGGTATTTCGCGGACGGCTTATATCAATTGTTTTTCCTGGTAATCATCGGCGGCATTATCCCGGTGAATAATCCAAAATTGATTATTTCAGGAGGGGTCGGGGTAAAAAATACCATCGACCTGACGGGCAATTTGAAATACTCGATTGACGCCGTTCGCATGGTGGACATCGTGACGGTGTTGTTCTACGCGGTGTTGGCTGTCACGGTCATCAAAGTCGTATTGCATTTGCTAAAAAAGTACCGGCTGACCAGAGGAGACCTGATCTTCTTTGGAGCCATGGCTGTTTTGTTCGCGATCTCGTACATCCCCGTCGTTGAACGCTTCCTCTCCACCGACCGCCTGGGGCTGCTAAACGCCTTGATCGTGGTACTCGTCATCCTCGCGGTGATGCAATTAGTCAAAATCGTGAAGGCAATTTGGATTGATAAGGAAAAGCCCAAAACCCTGGTCAAACCCATCCTGATGCTGCTTGTATTCGGAGCGATCTACGGTCTGACTTACATCCCGCAAATTGAACAAGTCCTGATGTTCGTCAAATTGCCGGTATTGCCCTTCCTGCTGATCGCGGGATTGTGCTGGTTCAACCACAGGCTTCTTTCCACCCGTCTGGGTCAAAACATGCGCACGGTCGGTCAAAGCCAAAGCGTTGCAATGGCATCGGGTATTAATGTGGATCAAACCCGCGTGTTAGCCATGGTCATCTCCACCGTCCTGGCAAGCTGGGGACAGTTGATTTTCCTTCAGAACATCGGTACTTTTTCCACCTACGGGGCGCATACCCAAATCGCGCAATTCGCTATTGCTGCCCTGCTGGTTGGTGGCGCTTCCGTCCAGAAAGCCACCAACAAACAGGCGATCATTGGGGTCATTCTTTTCCACACCCTGTTTATCGTGGCGCCGCAAGCGGGCAAAGAACTGTTTAACAATGCCCAGATTGGTGAATACTTCAGAGTTTTCGTTTCCTACGGTGTGATCGCGCTTTCGCTGGCAATGCATGCCTGGAAGAAATTCAAGAAAGAAGAGCAGCCCTCTTCAGAGTTGCCGAACCCGGAAGAGTCGAATCTCGCGCCAGCGGCTGAGTGACCTTTGGAGTTTATCGGAAAGAAAACTACTGAATAGTATCTGCTAAACTATCGCACAAAAGAGGCTGACACAAAAGCGAGTAGGATCAGCCTCTTTTTTCTTTTTTGGGCATTTTCGCTCTTTTTGCTTCATTTCTTCTAAATATATTATCTTTTAGCTCTTGAATTTCGTCTTAAAATATCGTACTCTATGGAAGCATTATTTAACCAAAAGGAAAAGGTAAACTGCTGTTTATGGCAAGATTGAACAACCAACCGATTATCGATGAAGATTCCCCCGCATCCGCTCTGACCCGGCTTTTGGACTATGGCAGAAAGAAGTCCTATGTCAGCAATGATGACATCCTTCATTTTTACCCGGAGGCAGAACAGGATATTGACCAGCTCGAGGCGGTCTACAATGCGCTCGGCAACGCTGGCATCCCCATCGTAGAAGATGACATGACCCGAATTGAGCCATCGGATGAAGAACTTTCGGAAACCGCTGAAGAGGTCCCCACCATCGACGACCTGGCAAGCATCGACACCGACGACACGATCGGTCTCTACCTAAAGGAAGTCAGCCGGGTGCCGCTTTTGAATGACATTAAAGAAGAAGTCATTTTGGCGAAGAGGATCGAACGCGGACGTGAGGCGCGGGCTGAATTAGCCCAGGGGAACCTTAGCAATAAACGACGCATGGAATTGCGTCAGTTGATCGAAGATGGCACCAACGCGCGCGACCACCTCATCACCGCCAATTCGCGTCTGGTTATCAGTGTTGCCAAGAAATACATGGGGCGCGGTGTGCCCTTCCTGGACCTGATCCAGGAGGGAAACATCGGCTTGATCCGCGCGACTAAAAAATTTGAATACCAGCGCGGACACAAATTCAGCACTTATGCCACCTGGTGGATCCGCCAGGCGGTCACCCGCGCGATTGCCGACCAGGGCAGGACCATCCGCGTGCCGGTACACATGGGAGACCAAATCAACAAACTCTTGCGGGTTCAGCACCAGTTGACCCAAAAGCTGGGTCGGGAACCAACCGTGGAAGAATTGGCAGACACGCTCGAAGTGCTGCCGAAAAAGGTCGAGAACATGATCCAGGTCGCCCGCAGACCGCTCTCGCTTGAGACCCCAACCGACGATGAAGAAGATTCCGTCCTCGGGGATTTCATTGAAGACGACGAGGCTCTGCCGCCTGATGAGACCGCCACGTTTAACCTCCTGCGTGAACATCTGGTGGAAGTGCTCGACACGCTCCCCCCGCGCGAGGTACGCATCCTGCAGTTGCGCTACGGTTTGCTCGATGGGCAGGCGTACACGCTGGAAGAAGTCGGGCGTAAGATGGGCGTTACTCGCGAACGCGTTCGACAAATTGAAGCCCAAGCGCTTACCCGCTTGCGTCATCCCAGCGTCAGGCGCAAATTGCGCGACTATCTGGGAGACTGAGCATGACCGAACAAGAAAACGACATCACCCAACCCGTGCCTCTCAAACCCGCGCCGTCCGCAGACATTTCGGAAGTGGACACCCAACCGGTAAACGTCGCGCCGGAAAGCCAAAAAAATCCGCTTCCGGAATGGCTGCTTAAATTTGCAGCGGCACCGGAGCAGCCCGAAGAGCCACAGGTCAGTCCTAAGACAATTCCGGTTGTTTTTGAGGAGGATGAAAACTTCATTCCTCCCGTTCTGCCCGAAGATAGCCAGTGGCAGGAAGTCCCCGCATTTCGTGAACAGGAATCCGCAGAAGCGCCTGCCGACGAAGCAGCCGAAGCACCAACCAATGAGGTAAGTGAAGAGCCGGGCACAGCGGAATCTTTCGGGCGGAGAATTCGCGACCTGCTCGGGCAAGGTCAGCGCGCAGATGCCATCGCGCAAATCCGCGCCAATAAATCTGATCCTGCTTTGGCAGAGACAGCCCGGAAAACTTTGCGCTCTCACCTGACCCTCTCGGAAAACGCGAACGAACTTTGGGAAGTTTACGACGAGCTCAACCGCTCGACACCATAACACTCTGATTGGAGCACTAAATGGAACGTTCATTGGTATTGGTCAAACCCGACGGCGTACAGCGCGGTTTGATCGGCGAGGTTATCAACCGGCTCGAAAATCGCGGTTTAAGGCTCGTGGCTGCGAAATTCCAGTGGGTCAGCCTTGAACTGGCAAAAAAACACTATGCGGTTCACGAGGGGAAGCCATTCTTTGACGGCTTGATCGCCTTCATTACCTCATCCCCTGTGATGGCTATGGTCTGGACCGGACCCGACGCGATCACTGCCATCCGCCAGACGATGGGGAAAACCCGCGGAACCGAAGCAGACCCGGGCACGATCCGCAGCGACTACGCTATCCAGAACCAAAAAAATCTCACCCATGCCTCCGACTCGGTCGAAAACGCTGAGGCTGAGATCGCGCTTTGGTTCAAACCGGAAGAACTGGTGGAGTGGAAACGCTGCACGGAAGACTGGAGTTTCTGATGCCAGGTGAAGGCTTGGATTCATACGTGACCGTGTACAACGCGCATGGTCGCCTGGACGCTGAGACGATCAAAGCATTCCTTGAGGCGCAGGATATCCCCGTCTATATCGACCAGGACACACTCGGTTTGATCTACGGTTTCACTGTCGGCGATATTGGTTTGGTCGGCATACGGGTCGCCCCCGAGCATGCAGACAGAGCTAAAGAGCTTCTGGCTGCGATGGAACAAGGCGGTTTCAGCGACGAAATATTGACTGAGGACGAAAACGCTGCCTCCCAATCACACATAGAACCCGCTGACGCTGAAGATGATGACCTGAAGGTCAGAAAACGGGTGCTCTTCCTCTGCGCGGGCAACTCTGCCCGCAGCCAAATTGCCGAGGCAATCGTCAATAATGACTGCTGGGATGGATGGGTCGCCTTCAGCGCCGGCACCGAAGCGACCGGCACGGTCAACCCGATCGCTCGACAGGTGATCGAAGAAGCCGGCATTTACCACCAGGGGCGCTCAAAGCCGGTTGAAGAGTTTGCCGGGCAGGAATTTGACCTGGTCGTCACCGTATGCGATAAGGCGAAAGAAAGCTGCCCTCTCTGGCTCAAAAAAGGCGAAACGGTCCATCTCGGTTTTGAGGACCCAGCCGCGTTTGAAGGCAGTGAGGAAGAAAAACTGTCCGTCTTCCGCAAAACCTTTTCGCTCATGCGCGCCTCCATCCTGCCGGTTCTAAGGAAATACGCGGGCTGAACCAGCTATACAGAATGAAAAAACCGCTCGAATGGGGAGTGGTTTTTTGATCCTACAAGTTGCGCATCCGGTAAAAATACTTTTCCACCAATGCATCATTATGCGACTTAATGCTCTGGTCCTCATACGCCAGATGTCCGTTGTAATAGACATCCGGTTTGATCCCCAGTGCCAGCAGGTTCTCGCAGGTTTGCACCAGCAAAGCCGGCACGATGAACGCCACCGGGATGGTAGAGGTGGCTCCGACTTTTTGGTCAAGCCCCTCGAGCGAAACCGCCGCGTCGCCATATAGAGAGCAATTATCGATGATCACATCTGCCACATCTTTCAGCTTTTTGCCGCTGCTGTGGTGAGTGGTGAGTTGATCCGCGTAAGAAACATTCGTGATCGCAATGACAGGCACACCCAGTTCTTTCGCCCGCATGGCGACATCCACCGTGGCGGCGTTATTGCCCGAATTTGAGATACAGATCAACGCATCCGGCGGCGCGATGCGGTTGTAATCCGCGATCACCTGACCGATCCCTTCAAGCTTCTCGAGCTTGCTGGTCTTAGTCACCTCATTAATGCCAGCAACTGCTGATTCGAAGATGGCATGGACGTTTGCCAAGGTCGCCGCCCGCCAAAAGACATCTTCCGCGATCAAACTGGAGTGCCCCGAGCCAAACAGGTGAATGATCCCGCCCTCTTTCGTCGCCTGCGTCAGAATATCCGCAGCTTGAGTGATAGCCTCTTCCTGGGTTTCCAGCACTTTTTCAACAACGTCTTGCATGATTTCAAAATATCGCCGCCAACTCTTCATGGGAATCTCCAAGTTCGTTTTTTTGTGATTATATCCCTCCTTTAATCTTTATCGAAAATTTACGTTTCCCTCATGAAACCGGCGGTCTACCCTGCCATTTTTCATACTGAGGTTCTGTTTCACTTTTCGATAGAATTTAGAAAAAGGCAGTGATCGAGAGCATATCATTGACTTTGCACTTGAGCAATTGTACCCAATTATCTGAGCCGTGAGTTGAAGAAAA